>NZ_JBFAFR010000011.1:0-259018 GCF_040639675.1 Actinosynnema sp. NPDC023794
ACCGTTCTGGCCAGACGGCTCCAAGAACACCTGCGCTGGCGCAACGCCAACGCCCGCCACCCCGACATCCTCGACGCCCAACGCCGAGAACGAGCCCGCATCCGCAGCGAACGCCACCAACGCTGGGGCCGACCACGAGCAGCCTGACCAACCCGGCGAACCTATGTGGTCAACGCACTAGCCGACTGTTGAGCGAGTGCTCAAATCTGGCTACCCTCCGTTTTGAGCACTCGCTCAAAACAGGGGGTGGCCGGTGGTCGGGCGGACAGTGGTCGTGGTGGGCGGCGGTATCGGTGGTCTGGCGGCGGGGGTCGCGCTGCGCCGGGCCGGGTGGCGGGTCGTGGTGCTGGAACGCGCGGCCGGGTTCGGCGAGGTCGGCGCGGTCGAGGCGGCGGGCGGTGTCCGTGGTCGCTCCGGTCGGTGGCTGTCGCGGCTGGACAACGCCGAGATCGCGCGGCGCCACGGCGTGCCGCTGGTGGTGGTGCGGCGGGCGGACCTGGTCCGGACGTTGGTGGGGGCGTTGCCGCCGGAGTGCCTGCGGTCGGACAGCGAGGTGTCCGCGGTGCGGTCGGACGGTGACGCGGTGGTGGTCGAGCACCGGGGCGGGGTCGTGCGGGCGGATCTGGTGGTCGGCGCGGACGGTGTGCACAGCGCGGTGCGGCGGCAGTGGTGGCCCGACGCGGAGGCGCCGCGCTACGCGGGGCACACGGCGTGGCGCATGATCACCGAGCCGGTCGCCGACCCGCCGGCGGAGGGCGCGGTGATCTGGGGTCGCGGCGAGCGGTTCGGGTTCACCGCGCTGCCGGGCGGGCGGTTCTACTGCTTCGGGACGGCGACGGCGCCCGCCGGTGGTGTCGCCACCGCCGGTGAGCTCGCCGCCGTGCGCGACCGGTTCGGCGACTGGCCGGACCCGGTGCCCGCGCTGCTGGCAGCCGTGCCGGAGGGCGGTGTGGTCCGGCACGACGTGCACGTCCTGCCGCCGTTGGCGAGTTGTGCGCGGGGTCGGGTGGCGTTGACGGGTGACGCGGCGCATGCGATGGACCCGGCCTTGGGGCAGGGCGCGGGTCAGGCCCTGGAGGACGCGGTCGTGCTGGCCGACTGCCTGGTCTCGGAGGCGAGCGTGGGTTCGGCGCTGGTCCGCTACGACCGGGTGCGCGGGCCGCGGACGCGGACCGTGGTGCGGCGTTCGGCGCGGCTGGGCCGACTGGCGCAGTGGTCGTGGCCGCCCGCGGTCGCGGCACGTGATCTCGCCGCCAGGCTGACGCCGGCGGCCGTGACGCTGCGGGCCATGGCGCCGATCCTCGGCTGGACTCCACCCGACAGCGCGGACCACGTGCCGGCGAGCGTGGGGCGCTGATGCCCGACTGGACCTACCACCCGCTGCGCGGGATCGCCGCCGCGCTGCTGGGGACCGGTCGTTCGCGGCGGGCGGCGTTGCGGACGCTGGCCGCGGTCGGGTCGTGGCCCGGCGGCGGTCGGCTGGTGTCGTGGGGGTTCGGGCACCGTCATCCGCCGTCGCGGCTGGCCGGTGCGGTCGCCGGCGTCCCGGTGCGCACCCGGCTGGGCGCGGTGGTGCCGCCGGGTACGGCGCGGGACGCGGTGCGGGCGTTGCCGCTGCTGGGCGCGGGGGTGGTCGAGGTCGCGCCGGTCGGGCCCGCCGATGTCGACGTCGTGCGTGAGGCCGCCGCGGGCCGACGTGTGCCGGTGGTGGTGCGTGCGACGGAGCAGGCCGTGGTGGACGCGTTGTCGCCGCACGTCGACGCGGTCCGGGTCGGGCCCGATCCCGACGCGGTCCACCTGGCGTCGGCGTCCCCGGCGCGCGCCGTCGACCTCCTCGCCGACCCGGCCAAGGCGGTCCTGGTCACGCCCGAGGTGCTGGTGCGCGCCGGTCCGGGCTTCTTCGCGCGGGTGGCGGAGGCGGCGACGCCCACCGGTCCGGCGCCGTCGCCGCGTGACGTCGGCCGTGATCCCCGCCGGTGGCCGGCGTGGTGGTGGGGTGCGCTGGTCGGGCTGGGCATGGTCGTCGCGGGCCTGGGCGCCGCCGCGATCACGCTCGGTCCGGTGCTGCTGTGGTACGACCGCGGTTTCCTCGGCGCGGACGTGGCCGGGCTGCACGGGATCAACGACCACCTGGTGCACTTCCTCCAGCACGACCGGATCACCATGGCCGGCACGATGGTCGCGATCGGCGTGCTCTACGCGGGCCTGGCGGCGGGCGGCATGCGGACGGGCCGGCCGTGGGCCCGCGAGGCGCTCCTCGTCTCCGGGTGGGTCGGGTTCCCGACGGTGCTCTACTTCCTCGGGATCGGTTTCGTGGAGCCGCTGCACACCGCGGCGGCCGTGGTGCTGTTCCCGATGTTCCTGGCCGCCACCCGGCGTTGTCCGGACGACCCGCGGTGGACCGCGCGCCCGGACGGGCCCGAGCACGAGCGGCGGCGGGCGCTGGTGGGGCAGTTGCTCGTGGTGTGCACGGGGGTCGGCCTGTTCGTGGGTGGCGTGGTGGTGTCGGCGGTCGGCCTGTCGGACGTGTTCGTGCCCAGCGACCTGGAGTTCCTGCGGACCGGGCCGGACGCGTTGCGGGCGGCCAATCCCCGGCTGCCGGGGTTCATCGCGCACGACCGGGCGGGGTTCGGCGGGGCGCTGATGTCCGCCGCCGCAGCGATCACGCTGCTCGCCGCGTGGGGCTGGCGTCGGGGCGAGGCGTGGGTGTGGTGGTCGCTCGCGCTGGCCGCCGCCGCGGGGTTCCTGCCCGCGGTCGTGGTGCACGGCGTCATCGGCTACACCGACGCGGGCCACCTGGCGCCGGTGTTCGTCGGGATCGCCCTCACCGCGACCGCCCTGGTCCTCGCCCGGCCCTACCTGTGCGCACGCCCGGCGGAGGTCCGCACGGCCGCGCCCCTACCGTGATGGCATGGCCGACACCCGACAGCGACTGATCGACGGCGCGATCGAGACCATCCGGCGGCACGGCATCACCGGGACGTCCGCGCGCACGATCGCCGCCACCGCAGGCGTCAACCAGGCCTTGGTGTTCTACCACTTCGGCAGCGTGCACGAGCTGCTGGAAGCGGCGTGCCTGGCCGCGACCGAGGCGCGGGTGGCGCCGTTCGCGGCCCGGCTGGACGAGGTCGCCGACCTGCGGGGGCTGCTGGACCTCGGCCGGCGGCTGCACGCCGAGGAGCGCTCGTTGGGCAACGTCATGGTGCTCGCTCAGATGCTGGCCGGCGCGCAGGCGGACCCGGAGCTGGCCGAGGCGACGTCGGCGGCGCTGGGGTTGTGGATCCGGCCGATCGAGCGGGCGCTGGACCGGCTGCTGGCCGACTCGCCGGTGGCCGACCTGGTCGACACCGCCGGGCTGTCCCGCGCGGTGTGCGCGGGGTTCATCGGCCTGGAGCTGTTCGAGGGCGTCGATCCCGCCGGCGCGCACGCCGCGCTGGACGCCCTGGAGCGCCTCGCTGCCCTCGTCGACGTGGTCCAGGAGCTCGGCCCGGTCGCCCGCCGCGCGCTGCACGCCAAGCTGCGCAGGTCCGCGACGTGACGGTCAGGTCCCGACCACGCCGTCGCTGAGCTCCCGCGCGACGTCGAGGTGCCCGACGTGGCGCGCGTACTCCTGGAGCAGGTGGAACAGGATCCAGGCGAGCGTCGGGGGCGGCGCCTCGGGCCGGTTGCGGCGGACGGCCCGGTCGGTGAGGGCGGCCTCGGCGGCGATGTCGCGTGACCGGGCGCATTGTTCGAGGTAGAACGCCCGGACGCGGTCGGTGGTGTCGTCGTCCTCGATGACCCACTCGGCGCGGTCGACGTCGGGGTTGCCGTAGGGGTGGGCGATCTCCTCGCCGCGGAAGCACCAGCGCAGCCAGCGCAGTTCCACGTGGGCCAGGTGCTTGACCATCGCCAGCGGCGTCCAGCCGGTCGGCAGGCGGCTGGTGCGCAGCTCCTCCTCGGACATGCCGTCGATCTTGCGGAGCACGGCGTCGCGGTGGAAGTCGAGGTGGGCCAGGAGCAGGTCACCGGTGTCGGTGAGGTCGGGCGACGGTTCGGTGGGCACGGCGATGCGCGCGGAGACGCGGGCGCCGTCGATGTCGAGGGTGGCGCCTGCCTTGCGGAGGACGGAAATGGCGGCGATGTTGTCCGTCGTGGTGTCGGCGACGATCGTGGTGACGCCGCGTCGTGGCGCTTCCTCGACCACGCGGCGCAGCGCGGCGAGGCCGATGCCGGTGCCGCGGGCGCAGCGGGCCACCCAGATGCCGGCCTCGCCCTTGGCGCTGAGCCGGACCATGCCGACCGTGCGGTCGTCCTCCACGATCTCGTAGGCGTCGTCCTGGAAGCCGCGGTAGAACTCGCGGAACTCGTCGGGCCGGTCGACCGTCCAGCCGGGTGGCATCACATCGCCGGGATCGGTGTCGGCCACCGCCAGGCCCAGCAGCCGTTCGAGCGCGCAGTCGTCCACCTTCCGCAACAGGATCATGTCGCCAACTCCTTCTCCAACGGTGTCCGGAAGCGGGGGATCACGCGCACCCCGCCGAGCCAGGACGCCAACCGGTCCGCCTCCCGGGCGATCGCTGCCTCCGCGTCCGCGCCGACGTCCTCGAGGAGTTCCCACACCAGTCCGCCGTCGGCGCGTTGGGCCCACCCGCCGACGACCGCGCCGTTCCACCACACGGTCGGACCCACGTTGCCCGCGGTGTCGAACAGGCGTGGCCGGTGCCGGTCGGGGAGGTACCAGCCGCGAGCCTGCCACCCCATCGGCGTCGGATCCAGTGCCGGCAGCAGCGCGGCCCACGGCTCGGGGTCCTCGACCGGGTCGAGGTCGTCGGGCAGGGCGTAGCCGGGACCGGTGGACAGCTCGACCTCGACCGCGCCCGCCGCGGCGAGGGCCTTGCGGGTGTGCCCGAGGTTCCAGCCGGTCCACCACTTGAGGTCGGCCTCGGCGCCGGGCCCGTAGGAGGCGAGCCAGCGGCGGGTCAGTTCGGCGCGGGCGTCGGCGGGGTCGAGCTCGGGCCACGGTGTGGCGGGCTCCCAGCGGAACCGGGTGCTCAGCCACGTGCCGAGGGGACGGCCGCGGCGCATCCGGCCCTCGGCGGCCAGGACGCGGACGACGCGGCTGGACACGTTCTGCCGGGTCTCGTAGGGCTTGCCGGCCGCGACGACGACCTGTTCGAGCAGGTCCGGCACGTCGCGGGTGAGGTCGACGGTGGTCGCCGCGCCCCGCCGCCGCAGCGCCTCCAGCGTGGTCTCCTCGACCGCGGCGAGGCGGTCGGCGTCCCAGCCGACGCCCTCGGCCAGGTAGACGAGCAGCTTCTGCCGTTCCTTCGCGGCGACGGCGGCGCCCGCGGCGGCCTGCACCACGGGCGCGGTCCCCGCCGTGACGGCGAACATGGTGCGACGCATGGCCAGCAGCCGGACCAGCGAGTGCCGCTCGTAGAACGCGGCCTCCACCTCGGCCACCGAGGGCCGCTCCAGGCGGGCGCACGCGGACAGGAACGCGGTCGCCGGGTCGGTGGCGTGCAGGCCGACCACCGCGTCGACCACGTCCTCGACCGCGGCGGCACGGGTGGAGAGCAGGTGCCGGGCGCCGAGGCGGGCCCGCCGCCCGGCGTCGTCGATCTTGGCGAGGGTCACCTGTCCATCCTCGGCGCTCTACCCTGATCGGCGAAACCGGGATCGCGGAACCCGGATACCGCTGGACGAGGACGCGATGTCGGCAACACGGCTGCTGGTGCTCGGGGTGGTGCGCGGCTACGGGCGCGCCCACGGCTACCTGATCGGCAACGACCTGATGTCGTGGGGCGCGGGGGAGTGGGCCAACGTCAAGTGGGGCTCGATCTACCACGCGCTCAAGCAGCTCACCAAGGACGGCTGCCTGGCCGACCACTCCGTGCCGCCGGGCCGCACGGACTACGAGATCACCCCCAAGGGGGAGGCCGAGTACCGCGGGCTGCTGCGGGACGCGCTGCGCCGCCCGGAGACGCGGCCCGACCTGCTGGCCGCCGGCCTGGCGTTGCTGCCGTCGCTGTCGCGGGAGGAGGCCGTGGGTCTGCTCACCGAGCGGTTGGCCGCGTTGGAGGCGCGGCGTGACGCGGCGCGCAAGCAGGCGGGGGAGTGGGACGAGCCGCCGCACGTGAAGGAGCTGTTCGGGCTGTGGGAGCACACCGCGGCCGGCGGGGCGGAGTGGACGCGGGGCCTGGTCGAACGCCTCGAAGCGGGCGCCTACCCCATGGCGGGCGAGCCGGGATCGCCCGGCGCCCCCGGCAGCTGGGGTATACTCAAACTTGAGTAGCGAGGGGGAACGCTGAACACAGGGTTGGAGCGGTACGCGGCCGTCTTCGAGGCAGCCGACCCGCCACGCACGTCCACCGTCGCCTTCTACCCGGCCCAGGACCCCCCAGGGGCGGACGGCGCCCCTGGCTCCGACCTGCTCACCGTCGCCACCCCCGACGGCGCCGCGCGCGCCGTGCCCGCCCTGCGGCTGCCCGTGTCCGAGGCCGTGCCGCTGCTCAGCCGCGCGCGCCGCGCACCGCACGCCCACCCCGCCGCCGCGTTCTGGGGCGCGGCCGTCGTCGTGGCGTTGCAGCTCGTCGCCCGCGGTCGGGTGCGGCCCGCGGTCACCGACGGCGACTTCGACGCCTGGCTGCTCGGTCCGCTCGACGCCGCCGACCACGCCCGTGTGCGCGACCTGGCCGACGCGATGCCCGCGCACGCCCGGGCCGTTCCGCTGCCTGGCCGCGAGCCGCTCGAGCTGCCCGACGCCGAGCCGCTGCTGCGCGCGTTCCTCGACGCGGTTGCCGACACCATGCCGCGTGGCGCGGCGGCCGTGCACGCCGCCGGCGCGCCCGCGTTCGCCGCCACCGCGCCCCAGCGGGTGCCGCACCTGCGCGACTGGGCCGACCAGGGCGTGCGCATCTCGCTGCGGATCGAGGGCTTCGGCCCGTTCCGCGCCGTCGTTCAGGTCCACAGCCTCGCCGACCCCGCCCGCGTGGTCGACGCCGCCGAGCTCTGGGCGTCGGCCAACCAGCGGTCCCGGGCCGACGCCATGGTCGCCCTGCGGCGCGCCGCCCGCGCCTGGGCGCCGTTGGAACGGCTGCTCGACCAGCCCGTGCCCGACGAGGTCACCCTCCTCGACTCCGACGTGGAGCACCTGCTCGCCACCGGCGCAGTCCGGCTCGCCGCCGCGGGCGTGGACGTGCACTGGCCCAAGGACCTCGTGCGGGACCTGTCGGCCAAGGTCGTCATCGGCGAACGCCCCGCCGACCGGCCGGCGTTCTTCGGCCCCGACCAGCTCACCTCCGTGAACTGGCAGCTCGCCCTGGGCGACGACCCGCTCACCCCCGACGAGCTCGACCGGCTCGCCGAGGCCACCCGGCCGGTCGTGCGGCTGCGCGACCGCTGGACCCTGGTCGACCCCGAACTCGCCCGCCGCGCCCGTGAACGCGCCCTCAAACCCGTCACCGCGATCGACGCGCTCGGCGCGGCCCTGACCGGCACCACCCGAGTCGACGGCGTCGAGGTCGAGGTCGCCGCCACCGGCTGGCTGGACGAGCTGAAGTCCCGGCTCGCCGACCTCGACGACGAGCCCCTCGCCGCGCCGCCCGCGCTGCGCGCCACCCTGCGCGACTACCAGCTGCACGGCCTGCGCTGGCTGGACCGCATGACCTCGCTCGGCCTCGGCGCGTGCCTGGCCGACGACATGGGCCTGGGCAAGACGATCACCCTCATCGCGCTGCACCTGCACCGCGACCGGCGCGACCCCGGACCCACCCTCGTGGTCTGCCCCGCGTCGCTGATGGGCAACTGGCAGCGCGAGATCGAGCGCTTCGCGCCCGGCGTGCCCGTCCGCCGCTTCCACGGCCCCCGCCGCGACGTCGCGCACGAGGGCTTCGTGCTCACCACCTACGGCACCATGCGCCTGGACGCCGACCGGCTCGCCGACGTCGACTGGGGCATGGTCGTCGCCGACGAGGCGCAGCACGTGAAGAACCCCGCCTCCGACACCGCCAAGGCCCTGCGCCGCATCCCCGCCCGCGCCCGCGTCGCCCTCACCGGCACCCCCGTGGAGAACACGCTCTCGGAGCTGTGGGCGATCCTCGACTGGACCACCCCCGGCCTGCTCGGCACCATGGCCCAGTTCAAGGCACGCTGGGCCGGTCCCATCGAGGCCGACCACGACCAGGAGGCCGCGCAGCGGTTCGCCCGGCTCGTGCGGCCCTTCCTGCTGCGCCGCCGCAAGACCGACCCCGGCATCGCGCCCGAACTGCCGCCCAAGACCGAGACCGACCAGCCGGTCGCCCTCACCCGCGAGCAGGCCGCCCTCTACGAGGCCGTGGTGCGCGAACTCATGGCCGAGGTCCGCGAAGCCGACGGCATCGCCCGCCGCGGCCGGATCGTCAAGCTCCTCACCGGCCTCAAGCAGGTGTGCAACCACCCCGCCCAGTACCTCAAGGAGACCTCGCCGAAGCTCGCCGGCCGGTCGGGCAAGCTCGAACTGCTCGACGAACTGCTCGACACCATCCTCGCCGAGGGCGGCGCGGCGCTCGTGTTCACCCAGTACGTCGCCATGGCCCGCCTCATCGAACGCCACCTCGCCGGCCGCGGCATCCCCAGCCGGCTCCTGCACGGCGGCACACCCGTCCCCGCCCGCGAGGACATGGTGCGCCGCTTCCAGGACGGCGAGTGCCCGGTGTTCCTGCTCTCGCTCAAAGCCGCGGGCACCGGCCTCAACCTCACCCGCGCCGACCACGTCGTGCACTACGACCGGTGGTGGAACCCCGCCGTGGAGGACCAGGCCACCGACCGCGCGCACCGCATCGGCCAGACCCGGCCCGTGCAGGTGCACCGGCTCATCGCCGAAGGCACCATCGAGGACCGCATCGCCGCGATGCTGCGCGCCAAGCGCGACCTCGCCGACGCCGTCCTGGCCCGCGGCGACGCCGCGTTCACCGAACTGTCCGACGACGAACTGGGCAACCTGGTCGAACTCCGGAGCGGCACATGAGCGATCGCGTCAAAGGCTTCCCCGCGTTCGGCAAGGGCGTGCGCCGCGCCGGCTCCTGGTGGGGCAAGGCGTGGCTGCAGGCCCTGGAGGACACCTCGCTGGACCAGGCGCCGCTGCGCCAGGGCCGCAAGTACGCCCACGCCGGGCTCGTCGGCACCATCACCGTCAGCCCCGGCCGCATCGCCGCCACCGTCTACGACACCGAGGACACCTACCAGACCTCCGTCCACCTCACCCCGCTCACCGACGCCGAGTGGAACCGGTTCCTCGGCCAGATCGCCGCCAAGGCCGGGCACCTCGCCGCGCTGCTCGACCGCGAGATGCCCCGCGAACTCGCCGACGCCGCCGCCGACGCGGGCGTCCCGCTCCTGCCCGGCATCGGCGACCTCGACCCCGAGTGCACCTGCCCCGGCTGGGAACTGCCCTGCCGCCACGCCGCCGCCCTGTGCCACCAGGCGTCGTGGCTGCTCGACGCCGACCCGTGGGTCCTGCTGCTCCTGCGCGGACGAGACCAGGACGAAGTCGTCGCCGGCGCCCGACCCACCGCCGGCGTCCTCGCCACCACCGCCTACGCCCAGCCCGTCCCCGACCTGCCCGACGACCCGCCGCCCGCCGACCTCGGTCCCCTGCCCGAGTTCGAACCCGCGCCCGGCCTCGACGTCGAGGTGCTGCGGCTGCTCGTCGCCGACGCCGCCGCCAAGGCCCGCGAGGTGCTCGCCACCGGCCGGTGGCCCGCGCCCGACGACCGCCGCGACCACATCCGCATGGCCGCCACCCACCCCGCCCTGCGCGACCGCCTCGACGCCGACCCGCGCGCCGTCCGCGCCTGGCAACAAGGTGGCGCCGGCGCCCTCGACGTCCTCGAACAACCCTGGACACCCGGCAGGTCCGACACCGCCCGCGCCCGCGCCGCCTGGGAGAGCGGCGAACTGCCCGAGCCCACCGTGTGGCGCAACCGCTGGACCGTCCACGACCGACAACTCCGCTACGGCCGCGACGGCCGCTGGTACCCCTACCGGGCCACCGACGGCGACTGGTGGCCCACCGGCACACCGCACCGCGACCCCACCGCCGCACTCACCGACACCGACTGACCGGGTTCCGCGAAACGCCTCGTCCACCGGCCGTCACCCGACTAAGGTCCTGCGGCCGGGGAACGACGACGTGGGGGACAGGGTCATGAACGCGGTACCGGCGGTCCATCCGTCCAACGTGGACCAGCTGCGCGCCTGGAACGGCGACGACGGCGACTTCTGGGCGGCCCGCGCCGACCGCATCGACGAGGGCGTCGCCGGCTACCACGACCGGCTGCTGGACGCCGCGCGGATCGAGCCGACCTCGCACGTCCTCGACATCGGCTGCGGCGCCGGGCTCACCACCCGCGACGCCGCCCGCCGCGCCACCGAGGGCGCCGCGCTCGGCGTGGACCTGTCCTCGGCGATGCTCGAACTCGCCCGCCGCACAGCCGACCGCGAACACGTGCCCAACGCGCGGTTCCTGCACGCCGACGCCCAGATCCACCCGTTCCGCGAACGGCACTTCGACGTCGCCCTCAGCCGCCACGGCGCGATGTTCTTCGGCGACCCCCACGCAGCGTTCGCCAACATCGCCCGCGCGCTGCGCCCCGGCGCACGCCTGGCCCTGCTGTCCTGGCAGCCGTTCGAGCGCAACGCCTGGCTCACCGCCTTCCGCACCGCCCTGGCCGCCGGCCGCGACGACCTGCCCGCACCGCGGACCGCACCGGGCTCGCTCCGCGACCCCGACCAGGTGCGGCCCCTGCTGACCTCGGCCGGGTTCACCGACGTGCGCGTCCAGGGCCTCACCGAACCCATGTACTTCGGCCGCGACCCCGACGACGCCTGCCGGTTCGTCACCGGCCAGTTCTCCCGGCTGCTCGCCGGCCTCGACCCCGACGCGCGGAAGGGCGCCGTGGCCGACCTGCGCGCCGACCTGGCCGCCCACCACACCGACCGCGGCGTGCGCTACGACTCGGCGGCCTGGCTCATCGAAGCCCGCCGCCCCTGACCACGCCCACACCGTCCACAGCGGACGGAAGCAGGGGATCCGCAGTTCGAGCCCGCTCCACCACACCTGTGGTACCACAGGTGTGGTGGTCGACCGAACGGACCCGCGCCGGCCCTAGGTGATCACACCCGGCATCACGGCCGCCGACCGCTTGCGGCGCAGCCACACCTTGCGCGAACCGTCACCGAACAACAACGTCCGCGACAGCTCCCACCCGGCGAACTCCGCGTGGATCGCCAGCTGCGTCGTCGCCGTGCGACGGGAGACACCGGCCGGCAGCCGCAGCGGCCGGTACTCCCAGTCCCCGTCGACCACCCCATCGCCCATCATCCGATCACCTGCATCCCTGCGCCGTCCCCGGACGCGACGAACACGCGCCCGCTGCCTGGATCGACCGCCACCGAGTCCGGCTGGCGGACCGTGGCGAACCGGTGCCTCTCCACCGGCTCCGCGCCGGCCACGTCGAACGCCACGACCTCGTTGCGCTCGGTGAGCGTGATCCACACCAGGTCACGCGTCGCGTCGTAAGCCATCCCGTACGGCGCGCCCGGCACGGGGTAGCGCAACCGCATGATCAACGGAGCGGTGGAGAACGCCATCAGCTCGCCGCCGCGCGTGTCCACCACCAGCACCCGGCCGAACCGGTCGGCGACCGCGTTCGTCGCGCCCTCGCCCGCGCGCAACCCCGCGCCCGGGCCGTCGGCACCCGGGTCGAGGTCGAACACCGCGCTGCGCGGCCGGTCCAGCACCACCGCCGCGCCGTCCACCGCGACCAACCGGTCCGGGCTGGAGATGCCGCGCACCACGTGCCCGTCCACCGACACCTGCCGCAGGTCGCGCTGCGCCACCAACGTCCGGTCGCCTACCCGCGCCACGTCCACCGGGGCGCCGTCCACCGCGCGCTGCGACGTCGAGCCGTCGGGCCCGATCGTCACCACGACACCGGCCGGCACCACCGCCTCCACCGCGTCACCGACGGTCACCAGCCGTTCCGCCGGACCGGGCAACGGCACCACCACGGGATCACCGAGCGTGTCGGCGGGGTAGAGGGCCACCGACGGCGGATCGGCCAGCGCCACCGCCACCCGACCACCCGCGACGGCGACCGACGTCGCCCGCCCCAGCGGCACCACCCGGCCCTGCGGGACGCCTGCCTGCGCCGGCGACGCCGCAGGTCGCGCGGGTTCCAACGTCGCCGCGAGCTGCAACGGGTCGGCCGGGTTCTCCTCCGTCGCACAGCCCGAGACCAACGCGACCCCGGTGAGCACTACCGCCGCCAGTCGGCGCAACGTCGGACCTCCCAGTCGACCCCGTTCAGCCCTCCCAGCATCCATCACCGAACCACCATCGTCACGCAGGGGGCGGGTGTTGTCGTTGGTCTGGGTAGGTGATAGTCCCGCCGATCCCGTACCTCCGAGCCCTTCCCGGCGACTATCCCAGGTGAACGGGGAGGCGTCGCGATGACGGTCGAGGAGCTGCGGGATCGGCACGTGCAACTGCTGCGGGACCGGCGGGTGGCCGACCACCTCGACCCGCCGGCACACCCCGGCGGCGACACCGCCGCGCGCTACCACACGTGGACCCAGGTGGCCGCCGAGCCGCCGTCCGCCCTGCTCACGCGGCTGGTCGACGTGCGGGTCCGGCCCGCCGCCTACCGGCCCGCGCACCTGCGCGAACAGCAGCACACCCTCGACGCGCTGCAACCCGAGGTGCTGCACCTGGCCCGCGCCGCGGGCTGGGACACCGCCATCCCGGTGCTGGCGGGCGTGTTCCCCACCGGCACCCTCGACGCGCTCAGCGTCCCCGTGCCCGGCCGCGGCGTGCTCGTGCTGGTCAACACCTCGCTGCTGGACCTGCTCGGCACCGTGCTGAAGATCATGACCGGGGCGCTGCCGAACTACGGCGCCCCGCCCCTGCTGAGCACCGCCCAGGCGACCTACGCCCTGGCCGAGGCCGTCAACGCCCACCTGTACGGCAACGGCGCGGTCCAGGCGCGGCAGCTGCCCGAGCTGTCCGGGCAACGCGCCGCGCTGGTCTCGCTGATGGCGCGCCGCGGCACCCAGTTCACGCTGGCGCACGAGTTCGGGCACGTGCTGTCCGGGCACCTGCTGCACGCCCGCCGCCGCACCGACCCCCACACCCCGGTCGGCGCGCTCGACGCGCAGTCCGTCGGTTGGCCGCGCGAGCACGAGGCCGACCGCGTCGCCGCCACGATCATGCTGCGCACCCTGGACGGCCTCGGGCACCGCGAACTCGAAGCGCACGAGCCGTACGTGGTGGGCGCGGTGCTGCTGGTGCTGTTCCTGCACGAGGTCACCGACCGGCTCGCCGACCAGCTCGGCCTCACCGTCCCGTTCGCGGGCAACCACCCGCCGCCCGTGCGCCGCATCCAGACCCTCGTCGAACACCTCGCCGGGCACGTCCGCACACCCCGGGCCCTGGACCTCGCCGCCGACGTCGCCACCTGGCTCGAAGACCGGCTCGACGGGGTGCGCGAGTGGTTCCGGCTCGTGGACGACACGCTGCTCGGCGGCTCCACCTCAGGCGGGTGACGCACGGCGACGGACAGCCTCATCGGCACCACCGTCGAGCAGCACGACTTCTTCCACCACGGCTCCCCGGGCGTCCGACCGGAGGTCCGGGACTCAGCCGAGCGGTCGCTCGGGGTAGCCGAACTCCACCGCGCTCACGTCGTCCAACGCCGCCCGGATCGCCGGCGGCAACGTCAGCTCCTCCGCCGCCAACGACCCCAGCAACTGGGCCGTGTCCCGCGCGCCCACCACCGGCGCCACCACGCCCGGCCGGTCGCGGACCCACGCCAGCGCCACGCACAACGCGCTCGTGCCCAGCCCGTCCGCCGCCGTCGCCACCGCCTGCACGATCCGCGCCGCCCGCTCCGTGCGGTGCTGCTCCACGTACCCGGCGAAGTGCGCCGACGCGCCCCGCGAGTCCGACGGCGTGCCGTTGCGGTACTTGCCGGTCAGCACGCCCCGCCCCAACGGCGCCCACGGCAGCAGACCGACACCGTGGTGCTGCGCCGCCGGCGCCACCTCCCGCTCCACGCCCCGTTCCAGCAGCGAGTACTCCACCTGCGTCGACACCAGCGGCGTGTGCCCCGGCAGCGCCGCCGCCGTGCCCAGCTGCCAGCCCGAGTAGTTCGACACACCCGCGTAGCGGACCCGGCCCGACGCCACCGCAGCGTCCAGCGCCGAGAGCGTCTCCTCCAGCGGCACGTTCGGGTCCCACGCGTGCAGCTGCCACAGGTCGATGTGCTCCACGCCCAACCGGCGCAGCGACCCGTCCAACGCGTGCAGCAGGGCGCCGCGCGACGCGCCGCCGCCGAACGGGCCGTCGTTGCGCCGCGCCACCGCCTTCGTCGCGATCACCAGCTCGTCACGCGGCACGACCTCGCCCAGCAGGCCGCCCAGGATCCGCTCGCTCTCGCCCTCCACGTACACGTCGGCGGTGTCCACCAGCGTGCCGCCCGCCTCGGTGAAGGCGAGCAGCTGGGTGGCCGCCTCGTCCGCGTCCGTGTCCCGTCCCCAGGTCATCGTGCCCAGGGCCATCCGGGAGACCCGCAGTCCGCTGCGCCCGAGGTATCGCTGTTCCACGCGGGGGAGCCTAAAGGGTGATCGACATTCCGGCGGCCCGTGGCACGCGCCGGTCGAGGACGGGTCCCGTCACGATCGGGGACGCACGGGCCGGGGTGTCGCCTGGCCAACCAGGTTACCGACCGGTAGGGTCACGGTTCGTGCGACTGGGACTGAACCTCGGGTACTGGGGCGCGGGCAACGACGCCGCGAACCTCGAACTGGCCAGGGAAGCCGACCGGCTGGGCTACTCGGTGGTGTGGGCCGCCGAGGCCTACGGCTCCGACGCGCCCACGGTGCTGGCGTGGGTGGCCGCGCAGACCGAGCGCGTCGACGTGGGCAGCGCGATCCTGCAGATCCCCGCGCGGACGCCGGCGATGACCGCGATGACCGCCGCCACCCTGGACTCCCTGTCCGGCGGCCGGTTCCGGCTCGGCCTCGGCGTGTCCGGGCCGCAGGTGTCGGAGGGCTGGCACGGCGTGCGGTTCGACAAGCCCCTGGGCCGCACCCGCGAGTACGTCGACATCGTCAACACCGCCCTGCGCCGCGAGCGGCTCTCCTACGCCGGCGAGCACTACACGCTGCCGCTGCCCGACGGCCCCGGCAAGGCCATCAAGCTGACCGTGCACCCCGTGCGCGAGCACATCCCGGTCTACCTGGCCGCGGTCGGCCCGAAGAACGTCGAGCTGGCCGGCGAGATCGCCGACGGCTGGCTCGCGCTGTTCCTCTCGCCCGAGCACTCCGCCGACGCCCTGGCCTCGCTCAAGGCCGGTCGCGACAAGGCGGGCAAGACCCTCGACGGGTACGACATCGCCGCCACCGTGCCGATGGTCGTCGGCGAGGACTGGCGTGCCTGCGCCGACCGGATCCGGCCCTACGCGGCGCTCTACGTCGGCGGCATGGGCAGCAGGCAGAAGAACTTCTACAACGCCAACGCCGCGCGCATGGGCTTCGCCGCCGAGGCCGCCGAGGTCCAGGACCGCTACCTCGCCCGCGACTACGACGGCGCCATGGCCGCCCTGCCGCTCGGCTTCCTCGACGGCACCTCCCTGCTCGGCACCAAGGAGCGCATCGCCGACAAGATGCGCGCCTACGCCGAAGCGGGGGTCACCACGCTCACCCTTTCGCCCATGCTGCAAGATCTCGAGCAGGGGATCGCCGCGCTCCGCACGGCGACCGAAGCTCTGGATCTGGCAGGAGTGGGTAGTTGAGCTGGTTGCAGGCCCTCGTCCTAGGACTCGTCCAAGGACTCACGGAATTCCTGCCCATTTCCTCGTCGGCGCACGTCAGGATCGTCTCCACGCTGTTCTTCGGCAACGACGCGGGCGCGTCGTTCACCGCCGTGATCCAGCTGGGCACCGAAGTCGCGGTGCTGATCTACTTCGCCAAGGACATCGGCAACTTCATCGCGGCCTGGTTCCGCGGC
Source organism: Actinosynnema sp. NPDC023794 (assembly GCF_040639675.1). Classification (NCBI taxonomy): domain Bacteria; kingdom Bacillati; phylum Actinomycetota; class Actinomycetes; order Pseudonocardiales; family Pseudonocardiaceae; genus Actinosynnema; species Actinosynnema sp. NPDC023794. The sequence continues at coordinate 16,031 of NZ_JBFAFR010000011.1, forward strand.
CTGTTCAGCAAGGCCGCGCGCAAGACCGAGGACTACCGCATGGCCTGGTACGTGATCATCGGGTCCATCCCGATCAGCGTGCTGGGCTACCTGTTCAAGGACGAGATCCGCTCGTCGCTGCGCAACCTGTGGATCACCGCCACCGTGCTGGTGGTGTTCGGCCTGCTGCTCGGCCTCGCCGACCAGTTCGCCCAGCACCTGCGCACCAAGCTCCAGCTCAAGGACGCCGTCGGCATGGGCCTGGCCCAGGCGATGGCGTTGATCCCCGGCGTGTCCCGCTCCGGCGGGACCCTCACCGCGGGTCTGTTCCTCGGCCTGGACCGCGCCTCCGCCGCGCGCTACTCGTTCCTGCTGGCCCTGCCCGCCGTGTTCGGCGCCGGGCTGTTCAGCATCCCCGACGTGCTCGACCGCTCGGAGCCCAACGCCGCGTCCGTGCCGCAGATGATCGCGGCGACGATCGTCGCGTTCGTCGTCGGCTACGCCACGATCGCCTGGCTGCTGCGCTACGTCTCCAAGCACAGCTACTCGGCGTTCGTCTGGTACCGGCTGCTGCTGGGCATCGTCCTGATGGGGCTGCTGTCGATGGGGCTCATCAACCCGACATAGGGTGGCCACGTGGCTACCGTGATCCTGCTGCGACACGCCCGCTCCACCGCCAACGGAGCGGGCGTCCTCGCGGGCCGGCAACCCGGCGTGACGCTCTCGGACCGGGGCGTGGAGCAGGCCTCGGCGCTGGTCGACCGGCTCGCCGGCGTGCCCGTCGCCGCCGTGGTGACCTCGCCGCTGGAACGCTGCCGGCAGACCCTCGCGCCCCTGCTCGACCGGCTCGGCCTCGGCCCCGTCGTCGAACCCGACCTCGCCGAGGTCGACTACGGCCAGTGGACCGGGCGCGAGATCAAGGAGCTGTTCGCCGAACCCCTGTGGTCGGTCGTGCAGCAGCACCCGTCCGCCGCGGTGTTCCCCGACGGCGAAGGGCTCGCGGCCGTGCAGGCCCGGGCCGTGGCCGCGATCAGGGCGCACGACGCCCGCGTCACCGCCGAGCACGGACCCCGCGCGGTGTGGCTCGCGTGCAGCCACGGCGACGTCATCAAAGCCGTCCTCGCCGACGCGCTCGGCGTGCACCTCGACGGGTTCCAGCGCATCGTCGTGGACCCCGCGTCGGTGTCCGTCGTGCAGTACACCGAGACCCGGCCGTTCGTGCTGCGCGTCAACGACAACGGCGGCGACCTGTCCGTCCTGGCGCCACCGCCGGAGAAGACCGAGGAGCCGCCGTCCTCCGACGCCGTGGTGGGCGGCGCGACCGGCGCCTGACGCGGCGGTGCGAGCAGCGCGTGGCCCCCGGACAGTGCAGGGTAGTCCGGGGGCCACGGTGCGCTTGGCCGGGGCGGGCGGCCTCGTGGGGACGATCGTATTGGCGTCACCGGGCGGGTGAACGCCCTCCTGCGGGCTGGACGTCCGGCGGCGCTGCGTCGCCTGCGCTGGTCAGCACGCCCGCCCACGTCGATGAAGTGGCCAAAACCGCAGCTCAACGCACGTGGAAACACCGTGGAAACAAATGGCGCAAGCGGGCCGACGCCCTAACCGGTTAGCCCGTTCGGTTCCGCCCGGAAGAACCGGGCGTGTTAGAAGTTAACAACCCGCGGTGCGCCCTTGATCACAGTCCGAGGCGGGTGACCGCGTTGTCCTCCAACGGATTCGCGGTGCGGATGTAGCGGTGCACCGTGCGGGGGTTCGTCCAGCGGCCCTGCCGCATGATCTCCCGGTCGCTCGCGCCGCCCAGCGCCGCCTGCGTGGCGAACCCCGCCCGCAACGAGTGCCCGCCGAACAACGCCGGGTCCAGCCCGGCCCGCTCGGCGTACCGCTTCACCACGTCCGACACCGCCCGGTCCGACATCGACCGGCCGCCCAGCCGCCCGTGCCGGCTCACCGACGGGAACAACGGGCCCCGCAGCGGACCGGGCCGGTAGGAGTGGCAGCGGTGCGTCGACGACGGCTCACCCTCGTCCTCCAACAACGCCCGCGGTTGCGGCGCCGTCAGCACGTCCACCCAGTCCGCGTACGCGCACACCGGGCACGTCGGCCGGCGGGCGCCGCGGGGGAGCACCACGCGCTGCCGCTGTGCGCCGGTCTGATCGGTCTTCGTCACACCCAGCTCGACCAGCAGCAGCGGCTCGTGCGTGCGCGGGTCCACGTCCACCGTGACGTCCTGCAACGCCAACGCCGCCAGCTCGCTGCGCCGCAACGCGCCCGCGAACCCCACCAGCAGCAGCAGCGCGTCACGCCGCCGCGCCACGCCCGTCGGCCAGCCCGGCGGCGGCAGCTCCGCCAACAACGCCTCCAACGTGCCCAGCAGCACCGGCCGCTTGCGCCGCGGCTGCGCCTGCCGGGTGCGGCGGATGCCGCGCAGCGTCAACCGCACCACGTCCGACCGCGTGGGCGAGGGGAGCCCGCCGGCCGCGTGCACCGCCGCGATCGCCGCCGCCTTGCGCTCCAATGTGGACGGACCGAACGCGGGGGAGCCGTCGGGCTTCGCCGCGTTCGCCGCCACCGCCAGGTACACCGCCACGTCCACCGGGTCCGCGGGCAGCGCCACCCGCCCCTCGGCCTCGCACCACGCCGCCCAGCCCACCCAGTCCGAGCGGTAGGCCCGCAGGGTGTTCGCCGACTGCGCGGCTCGCAGGTAACCCGACAGCGCCTCGGCCTGCTCCTCGTCGAACCGGCGACGGACCTGCTCCAACGCGGCGAAGTCCACCAGCGGCGCGTGCCGCACGCGGTCGAGTTCCGCGCGCACCGGCTCCGGCAAGGTCACTCCGCCACCCTAACACCGTCGATAGCCTTAATATCTTCAGTGTGGATTAATAGACCACTTGACCGTGGTCGCTACTATGCGAAACCGTGCGCGCCCTACAACACCCGGACGTGGAAGACATGCGCCTCGCGACCGTGCTCAGCGCGCTCGCGGACCCGGTCCGACTGCGGATCGTGGCCGAGCTGGCCCGATCGGGCGGGATCGTGTGCGGCCAGTTCGACGTGCCCGTCAGCATGTCGACGCTGTCGCACCACCTGAAGGTGCTCCGCGAAGCCGGGGTGCTGCGCGTGACGCCCCAGGGCAGCTACCGCACCCACGAGCTGCGGCGAGCGGAGATGGAACACCGGTTCCCCGGCGTCCTGGACTCCATCACCCGGGCGATCGGACCGCCGTGATCCCGGCTCAGGCGTCCACGTACAGGCAGAACGGGTGGCCCACCGGGTCGAGGTAGACGCGCACGTTCTCCTGCGGTTGGTGCTCGGCGAGCGTGGCTCCCGTCGCGACCGCGTGCGCGCCGGCGGTTTCCAGGTCGTCCACCTCGATGTCCAGGTGCGCCATCATCCGCTGGTCGCCGTCGGCCGCGGGCCATGTGGGGCGGCGGTAGCGCGTTTCGGTCTGGAACGACAGCCCGGCGCCGCCGTCGGGCGGGCGGAGGGTGGCCCAGCCGGGTTCGTCGGCGTCGAGGGGCCAGCCGAGCAGGTCGCGGTAGAAGCGGGCGAGGGCTTGGGCGTCGGGTGCGTCGAGCACCGTCGCGGTCAGCTTCAGCACGGTCTTGATTTTCACCCCGCCGGGTGGCGTCCGCACGTCCGGCGGGCGCTCTTCGGCCAAGACAGCGGTGGGGGCGGCGGGATCACTCCCGACCGCCCCCACCGTCACGTGCGGTGATCAGCCGCCCGGGGGCGGGTGTGGCAGCTCGCCGCGCTTGGGTCCGAGTTCGGCCAGTTCGAGCAGCGTCTCGCCGAACCGGGGGTCGGTCGACTCGAAGCAGCCCCTGCCCAGGGTGTGCGCGTAGGCCGAGCAGCCGCCGTCGGGCTGCTTGATCAGGTGGGCGCTGGTGGCGAGGTAGCCGAGCGAGTTGTCCGTGCGCGGCATGTACCGGTCGCCGGTGGAGGAGCCCGCGGAGGCGATGAGCAGGAACAGCGCGGCGAGCACGCCGATGCCGGTCGACGGCGAGGTGATCGCGTCGCGGACGCGGGCGACGCCGTCGAAGCGGCGCACGGCGTAGTAGCCGGCGAAGCCGGTGAGCAGGAGCAGGCAGTAGAGCAGTTCGGCGGTGCTGCGCGGCCACAGCTGCACGGCGTCGGCGGCGTACATCTGGGAGCCGAAGTAGAAGCGCAGCAGCCAGGCGCCGGCGAACACCGAGGTGAGGACGATGACGACGGTGCGGCTGCGTGCCACGGCGATGGCGGCGGCGAGGCCGACGAGGGCGAGGATGGTGAACAGGCCGACGCCGCCGAGTTCGCCCGGTGGTGGCCAGGGTCCGGTGTTGCCGGGCAGGTCGCTGCGCCACATGGCGAGGTAGGTGGGTTCGGTCCAGGTGTCCCAGTAGAAGTAGCGGTCCTTGACCGAGCCGGAGGCCGTGAGCAGGCCGAAGAGGTGGCGGAAGGAGACGGCGACGAAGACGGCGCCGGTGATCGCGATCAGGGCGAGGCCCTTGAGCGGGCCGGTGCGCCAGGGGAACAGCAGGAGGGCCGAGATCAGCACGCCGGGCGCGGACCAGACGAACCAGCCGGAGTAGATGAGGAAGACCAGGCCGAGGGCGATGCCGACGCCGATGCCGTGGAGCACGATCCCGCGCCAGGGTGTGTCGCCGGCGCGGCGGAGCCTGCGCAGCAGGACGAGCAGGAGCGGGACCATCGCGACGAGCATGAGGTTGGTGTAGGGCTTGTACGGGTCGATGAGCACCATGGCGGGGACGACGCCGATGCCGAGTGCCCACACGGGTGGGAGCAGCAGTCGCCAGGACAGGTAGGCGACGGGTCCGAAGAGGGCGGTGCCGGCGATCTGCAGGACTTTGAGGCTGTACCCGGGTGGGGTGTCGGTGAGCTGGGAGTACCAGGCGAGGGCGTGTACCCAGCCGGGTGGGTAGTCGGCTTGCATGGTGCCGGTGTCGATGAGGGTCTGGGCCCAGCGGGTGAGGGCGCCGGAGTCGCCGCCGTTGGCGTTGAGGCCCCAGGAGGCGCCGCGGAGGGCGACGAGGACGGCGCCGGCGACGAGTCCGCCGTAGAGGCCGGCTGCGGCGGCGGCGGCGATCCTGCGGGCGAGTGGCGCGTGGGCGACCCAGCGGACGCGTGCGGTGACGACGGTGAGGGCCAGCAGCACGACGGCGATGAGGGCGAACCGGAGTTGGAGTGCGGCGAGGCCGCTGATCTGGCCGATCCGGTCGAGGGGGTTGACCTCGATGCCGCGGGCGAGGAGCACCATCAGCGCGGCGGCGGCCACGGACACGACGGCTTCGGTGGCGAAGAGCCATCCTCGGCGGGGTTGTGCGGTGTGGGGCGGCGGCGGGGTGTGCTCGGGGCTGGGCCGCGGCGGTTGTTCTGGCGCGGTCGACAGCACCGTCGATCACTTCCTCACGGGTTTGGTGGTTCCGAATGCGTGGCGGACGAGGAGCTTGGCGCTGGCGGTCTGCCTGGAGCTGACGGCTCCGGGGAGCATGAGCAGCGCGTGGAGGCGGGAGGAGAGGTGCAGGCGGGCGGCTTTGGCGGCGCGGTGCCAGCCGATGTCGTCCATGTGCTCGGCGACGTCGAGGAAGAAGTCGTGTTCTTCGGTGAAGCGCCCGCCGAGGGAGGCCAGGGAGGAGGACACGCTGGCGTCGTGGCGGCGGTACTGGAAGCAGAGGTCGGGTACGACGACGAGTTGTCCGCCGCGTTCGAGGAGGTCGAGCATGAGGGCGAGGTCGAGCACGACGCTGAGGCCGGGGCGGAAGCTGAGGTCTTTGAGGGCTTCGCGGCGCCAGCACAGGGAGGGGAAGTAGGTCCAGTTGCCGCGCAGGAGGCTGACGACGAGGTCTTCGCCGCCCATGACTTTGGGGGTGGTGGTGTCGGGGGCGTAGAGGTTGCGCTTGACGCGGTCGGTGAGGGGTCGGACGACCTGGCCGGCGCTGTCGATGACTTCGACGCCGGCTTGGACGACGTCGGCGTCGGGGTAGCGCTGGGTGGTGCGGCGGACGGTGCTGACGTAGTTGGGCAGCATGGCGTCGTCGGAGCCCATGACCACGAGGAAGTCGCGTTCGGCGAGGTCGAGGCACTTCTGGAAGTTGGCGTTGATGCCGATGTTGTGGTCGTTGCGCTGGTAGCGGACGCGGTCGTCGCGCAGCGAGTCGAACCACTCGGGGAGGTCGTTGTCGGTGACGCTGTCGTCGACGACGGTGAGGCGCCAGTTGCCGTCGTCCTGGGCGATGACGCTGCGCACGGCGGTCTTCAGGTACGAGATGTCCCCGTAGTGGGGGAGCATGATGTCGATGCCGTTCATGGTCACCTCGCACGACCGACGATCAGGCTGCGGTGCGGAACGCCCATCCCCTTGCCACGACCCTTCCCCTTGCGCGCTGCCCCTCGTGGTTCCACCCGAGCACCGGGGATACCGGCTGTCAGGAGGTGGCGACGAGGCAGCCTACTGTGTTGGCGGTGAGCGCAGACATCATGCCCCCGCGTCGGTTGAGCCCTGCTGTCGTCGTGGGGTTGGGCACGTTGGTTCTCGGTGCGTCGGGTTACGCGTTCGTGGCGATCGGGGGTCATTCGTTGTCGGCGTCGGACGCGGCGGCGGTGGCGGCGTTCTACCTGTTGGCGAACATCGTGGGTCCGGGGATCTTTTCGGCGTTGGAGCAGCAGGCGAGTCATGCGACGTCGCGGGCGTTGGCGAGGGGTGAACGGCCTGGTGGGGCGGTGCGTCGGGTGGGTCGTGAGGGTGTGGTGCTGACGTTGGGTGTGGTGGCGGTGCTGGTGGTGGTGTCGCCGGTGTTGGTGGAGCGGTCGTTGAAAGGGTCGTGGCCGCTGTTCGTGGCGGTGGTGGTGGCGGTGGTGACTTCGGCGGCTATTTACCTGGTGCGTGGTGTGTTGGGTGGAATGCAGCGGTTCTCGGGTTATGCGGCGACTTTGGCGGGTGAGGGATTCGCTCGGTTGTTCGGTGCGGTCGTGGTGGTGGCGGTGGGTGTGGCGGGTGCCGGTGTGTTCGGGTTGACGTTCGCGTTGGGGACGGTCGTGGGTGTGGTGGCGGGGTTGGTGTGGTTGCGGTCGCGGTCGGCGGTGGTGGTGGGTGGGGTGGTGGCTTCGGAGGGGCCGCGGGAGCGGGTGGAGGGTTTGGCGTTGTTGGTGTTGGCGGGGTTGTTGGTGCAGGCGGTGGCGAACGTGGCGCCGATCGTGGTGACGGCGCGGTTGCCGCAGGACGCGGCGTTGGCGTTGGCGTTCTCGTCGGCGTTCATCCTGGTGAGGGTGCCGTTGTTCGTGTTCTCGCCGGTGCAGGCGTTGTTGTTGCCGGGGTTGACGGAGGCGGCGACGCGCGGTGATCTGGGTGCGGTGCGGGCGGTGTTGCGGCGGATCACGGTGTGGGTGTTGGTGGTGGGTGTGGCGGGTGCGGTGGGGTCGGCGGTGTTGGGTCCGTGGGCGGTGCGGGTGTTCTTCGGGGCGGAGGCGGGGTTGTCGTGGGTGTTGATGGGTGCGTTGGGGGTGGGGACGATCTTGTTGATGGTGGCTCAGGTGTTGCAGCCGGCGTTGATCGCGTTGGGTGCGCGGTCGGCGATCACCGGGTCGTGGGTGGTTGGCACGGTGGTGTTGTTGGTGGTGTTGGTGTTGCCGGGGTCGCCGGTGGTGGTGGCGACGGTGGCGCAGTTGGTGGGTCCGTTGCTGGTGGCGGCGGGTATGGGGGTGGCGTTGGCGCGTCGGTTGGCGAGGGTGGGTGTGGTTCGGGAGGCGTGAGACTTCACTCGGCTGGGATCACCTGATCGTGAATGTTTCACCTGGTCGTGCGACGGCGGCGTGGGCGCGTTCGGCGGCTTGGACGGCGCCGACGGTGTGGCCGACGTGGGTGAGCAGGAGGCGTCGGGCTCGGCGGCCCGCCGCGGCGGCGTCCTCGGGGGAGCAGTGGTGCGGTCCGGCGCCGTCGGCTTCGCACAGGAACAGGCCGGCGCCGTCGGCGAGGTCGTCGAGGGCTTGGCAGGGGCCGGTGTCGCCGGAGTAGGCGAACACGGCGTCGCCGTGGGTGGCGCGCAGGCCGAAGGCGGGCAGGCCGTGGTCGACGGCGCGGCTGGCGAGGGTGAGGTCGCCGATCTCGGCGTGGTGGCCGTCGTGGAGTTCGTGCACGTCGAACGCGGCGGAGGCCGGGTTGGGCGACGCGCCGGCGAGGAAGGTCTCGAGCCGGTCGGCGAGTCCGGGTGGGCCGTAGAGGGGGATGGGCGCGTGTGGTTGTCGGTCGGCGAACAGCAGCGCGTAGTAGTAGGGGAGCAGGTCGGCGGCGTGGTCGGCGTGGGTGTGGGAGATCCAGACCGCGTCGAGGAGGTCGGGGCGGTGGTGGCGTTGCAGCTCGGCGAGGGTGCCGGGGCCGGCGTCGACCCACACGGCGGTGTGCTCGGTGCGCAGCAGGTAGCCGGAGCAGGGGTTGCCGGGGCGGGGGTAGGGCGTGGCGGTGCCCAGGACGGTGAGGCGGAAGGTCACGCGACAGTGTGACCCAAGGTGTGGTGGGTGGTCACGGGACCGTGTGGCGCAGCACGTGCACGCCGGCCGCCGTTTTGAGGTAGGCCCAGGTGGTGGCGCCGGCGGTGGCGAGGCCGACGTGGGAGGCGGAGGCGCGGGCGAGGTCGTCGGGCAGGGCCACGGCGGTCCAGCCGTCGCCGGTCCAGCGGTGGAAGGCGGGTCTGGTCTCGAAGGTGCCGCGGGTGGCGCGCACGCCCCAGGTCCAGCCGGCGGCGACGCCGTGGACGCTGAGCCGGCCGGTGTCCTCGGGTGCGGGGACGGTGTTCCACTGCTCGCCGTCCCACCGGTGCACGCGCAGTCCTTCGGTGTCGCGGACGTGGCCGAGCCACACGTCGTCGGGCGCGGTGGCGGCGAGGCGGGCGACGTGGCCGCGTTCGGTGCGCGGTCCGGCGACCTCGGTCCAGGCGGCGCCGTCCCAGCGGACGAGGAGGGGGTACTCGTAGGTGGCGGGTCCGGCGCCGGCGAGGCCGCCGCCGCCCGCCCACACGTGGCGTGGCCCGGCGGCGGCGATGGTCTGGAGGCTTTCGCGGGCCGAGGACACCGCGGCGCGCAGCCGCCAGGCGGTGCCGTCGTAGTGCAGGGCGTCGCGGCCGGTGCCGACGACGTGGACGTCGTCGTGGCGGACCGCGGTGACGGCTTTGGCCCAGGTGATGCGGGGTGTGCCGACGATCCGCCAGGCCGTGCCGTCGTAGTGCAGCACGAGCGGGCTCCCGGCGCTGTTGCCGACCGCCCAGACGTCGTCGGGCGCGGTGGCGGACACCCCGGACAGGCTCGCCGCGGCGGGCAGGCGGGGCAGCGGCTCCTCGCGCCAGGTCTCGCCGGTCCAGCTCAGCACCAGCGGCGCCGACGGTCGGCTGGTGAACACGCCGGTGGTGCCCGCGAGCCAGGCGTGGTGCTCGCCCGCGGTCGCCAGCTCGGCCAGTGCGGTGCTGGGCGGCAGCACGGGCACCGGCACGGGTAGGAACAAACCGACTCCCCCTCGATGGGCCGTCCCCCGACTCATCGCGTGGTCCAGCTCATCGGCCGGGGTGCCGCCGCGCCAGCCGCCGAACGGCGGGTTGTCGTTGGCGCAACAGCACGCCGGCTACCCCTGTCGGGCCTGTTCTACAGCGACGGCCGCTCCCTCACGGCCCTGGCCCTCACGCCGTGAGGGCCAGGGCCAGCGCGTCCAGCGCGGCGCGGTAGGCGTGCTCGGCCGGGGTCGCGTACCCCACGACCACGCCGTGCCGCGTCGCGTGGTCCGGGTCGTGCCAGTGGTGGCGCAGCCCCGACAACGCCAGCCCGTGCCCGGCGGCGCGGGTCAGCACGGCCGCCTCGTCCGGGTGCTCCACCAGCACGTGCAGTCCCGCCGACACGCCGTGCGCGGGCACGCCGAGGTCGTCCAGCCGCCGCACCAGCAGGTCGCGGCGCCGCCGGTAGCGCAACCGGCAGCCCCGGATGTGCCGGTCGTAGGCGTGGGTGCCGATCAGGTCGGCCAGCGCCAGCTGGCCCACGACCTCGGTGTGGTGGTCGGCGTGCAGCTTCGCGTCCACGATCGGGTCCACCCAGCGCGGCGGCAGCACCAGCCACCCCAACCGCACGCCCGGGCCCAACGTCTTCGACGCGCTGCCCGCGTACACCACGTGATCCGGCGCGGTGCCCTGCACCGCGCCCAACGGCTGCCGGTCGTAGCGGAACTCGCCGTCGTAGTCGTCCTCCAGCAGCACCCCGCCCGACTCGCGCGCCCACGCGGTCAGCGCGTGCCGCCGCGACGGGTGCAGCGGCACACCCGTCGGGTACTGGTGCGCCGGCGTCACCACGGCCGCCGCCGCGTCGACCGGTGTCGTCGCGCCCCGGTCGTCCACCGGCAACGGCGCCACCCGGCGCCCGGCGCGCGCCACCACGTCGCGGTGGAACGGCAGGCCGGGGTCCTCCATCGCCACCGGCCCGTCCACCACCGACGCCACCAGCGCCAACGCCTGGACGTACCCGGAGGTCACCACGATCCGCTCCGGCGTGGCCCGCACACCGCGCGTGCGGCCCAGGTACTCGGCCAACGCCGTGCGCAGTTCCACCCGGCCGCGCGGGTCGCCGTACCCGTGCGCGCTCGCCGGCGCCGCGGTCAACGCCCGGCGCGTCGCGCGCAACCAGGCCGCCGTCGGGAACGCCGACACGTCGGGGCTGCCCGGCGTCAGGTCGTGCCGCTGCCCCGGGCCGGCCGGCGCGGGGGCCGCGGCGGGCGGATCGGCCCGGGGCAGCGGCGCGACCCGCGTGCCCGCACCCCGGCGCGCGGTCAGGTAGCCCTCCGCCACCAGCTGGTCGTAGGCCGCGGCCACCGTGTTGCGGGCCAACCCGAGCTCGCCGGCCAACCTGCGGGTCGCGGGCAACCGGGCGCCCGGCGCCAACCGGCCGGCCCGGATCGCCTCCCGCAACGCGCGCTCCAACCCGCCGCGCCGCGACGACGCCGGATCGAGCTCCAGGTGCAGGTCCACGCCCGCGACGGCCCACTCGTTCGACACGGACCGGACCCTAACCACGGCCGAGGTCACCACCGGGCCCCGCCCGCACGGCCCGCCGCGTCGCGGATCCGGCGCGGCGGACAAACCTCGCACCACACCCGGAAACCGACGTCACGCGGCCTTCGCGAGGCCGCGGCGCAGCGGCGATCAGAGCAGCGGGCCGCGGTGTCCGAGCCGAGGGGAGCCGGCAGTATCGACACGGGTGATCACGGTGATCACCCGTGGAACGGGGTCGGGGTCGCCGCGCGGCCACGTCCCCCGTCGTGACGGGAGTCGATGTGACCAGGACCGATGTGACCGAGGCGACCAAGGCGCTGCGCGCGCTGCACGTGCCGGGCAAGCCGCTGGTGGTGCCCAACGCGTGGGACGTCTCCTCCGCGCGGGTCTTCGCCGAGGCGGGCCACCCGGTGGTGGCCACCACCAGTGCCGCCGTGTCCGCCGCCTTAGGTTTCAAGAACGGGGACATGCCCGCCGACGTGTCGTTCGACGCCGTGCGCCGGATGGCCACCGCCGTCGACGTGCCGGTGACCACCGACATCGAACGCGGCTACGACCTGCCGCCCGCGGAGATCGCCGAGCGCCTCGTCGAGGCGGGCGCGGCCGGCTGCAACCTGGAGGACTCCGATCCCCGCACCAAGACCATGATCGACATCGGCGAGCAGGCCGACTTCCTGGCCGCCGTGCGCGCCGCCGACGCCGACGTGGTGATCAACGCCCGGATCGACGAGCTCCTCCACGGCGAGAAGTCGTTCGACGACGCGGTGCGCCGCGCGCAGGCCTACTTCGAGGCGGGCGTGGACTGCGTCTACCCGATGCGGCTGCCCCGCGATCGGGTCGCCGAGTTCGTCGAGGCGGTGGGCGGTCGCCCGGTGAACATCGCGCACGAGCCCGGCTCGCCCACGCCGAACGACCTGGCCCCGCTGGGCGTGGCGCGGGTCAGCTTCGGCCCCGGCCTGCACAACGTGCTGATGATGAAGCAGCTCAAGAAGATGGCCACCGACATGCTCGACGGCGGCAGTCCGTACCGAGGCTGACCTACCCGCCGGTAACGCCCACTAGGGTGAGCCCATGCACGAGTGGGACACCGACACGCGGGTGGACGCGACGGGGGACGGACGGTTCGCCACGCACGTCACCGACCGGTGGGCGGGCGGCGGCGGGCGGCCCAACGGCGGCTACCTCGTCGCGTTCTGCCTGCGGGCGCTCGGCGAGGTGCTGCCGCACCCCGACCCGCTCGTCGTCGGCGCCCACTTCCTGCGCCCCGGTGTCGTCGGACCGGCCCGCGTCGACACCGAGGTCGTGCGCGCCGGCTGGCGGCTGTCCACCGGCGAGGCGCGCCTGAGCTGCGGCGACCGCGAAGTGCTCCGCGTCGTGGCCAGCTACGCCGACCTCGGCGGCGCCACCGGCCGCACGCACGTCCTCGACGAGGCCCCCGACCTGCCGCCGCCCGACGAGTGCGTCGACGCCTACGGCGGCCTGCGCCTGCCCGACGTCACCGTCACCGACCGCGTCGACGTGCGCGCGCCCGAACCGCAGGGCTGGGCCCGGGGCCGACCCACCGGCACGCCGCGCGCCGAGTTCTGGATCCGCTTCGCCGACGGCCGCCCCGCCGACACCGCGAGCCTGGCCACCCTGGTCGACACCGCCGCGCCCGCCGTCCTCGAACTCGGCGTCACCGAGGCCTCCACGATCGAGCTCACCGTCCACGTCCGCGCCCGGCCCGCGTCGGACTGGCTCGCCGCCCGCGTCTCCACCCGGCACCTCGCCGGCGGCTACCACGAGGAGGACGTCGACCTGTGGGACACGACCGGTCGGCTGGTCGCCCAGTCGCGCCAACTCGCCGTGTCGGCCACCCGATAATCGGCAGCCCCGCCGGCCCACCCTCGATATCCTTGACCCAAATGAACCAGATGTCGCACGCTGACCTGCGCCCACGCCTGTCCGAACTGATGTCGCGGGACCAGCGGAGGCTGGCACGCAGGCTCGAGGGCGCGCGCAAGGTCCGCGACGACTCCGCCCGCGCCGCCGTCCTCGCCGAGATCGAGGCCGAGCTGGAGGCCGCCGAGTTGCGAGTCGCCCTGCGCCGCGAGGCCGTGCCGAAGATCACCTACCCGGCCGAGCTGCCCGTCAGCGCCCGCAAGGACGACATCGCCGCGCTCATCCGCGACCACCAGGTCGTGATCGTCGCCGGCGAGACCGGCTCCGGCAAGACCACCCAGCTGCCCAAGATCTGCCTCGAGCTGGGCCGCGGCGTGCTCGGCCAGATCGGGCACACCCAGCCCCGTCGCCTCGCCGCGCGCACCGTCGCCGAACGCGTCGCGCAGGAGCTGGACACCCAGCTGGGCAGCGCCATCGGCTACAAGGTCCGCTTCACCGACCAGTCCGGCGAGGACACCCTGGTCAAGCTCATGACCGACGGCATCCTGCTCGCCGAGATCCAGACCGACCGGATGCTGTCGCGCTACGACACGATCATCATCGACGAGGCGCACGAACGCAGCCTCAACGTCGACTTCCTGCTCGGCTACCTCAAGCAGCTGCTGCCCAAGCGGCCCGACCTCAAGGTCGTCATCACCTCCGCGACCATCGACCCCGAGCGGTTCTCGCGGCACTTCGGCGACGCCCCCGTCATCGAGGTCTCCGGCCGCACCTACCCCGTCGAGGTCCGCTACCGCCCGGTCGTCGACCCCGAGGACCCCGACGCCGACCCGGACCGCGACCAGACCCAGGCCATCTGCGACGCCGTGCGCGAACTGCAGGCCGAAGGGCCCGGCGACGTGCTGGTGTTCCTGTCCGGCGAACGCGAGATCCGCGACACCGCCGACGCCCTCGCCGCCCTGGAGCTGCGCAACACCGAGATCCTGCCGCTGTACGCGCGGCTGTCGTTCGGCGAGCAGCACCGCGTCTTCCAGCCGCACACCGCCCGCCGCGTCGTGCTCGCCACCAACGTCGCCGAGACGTCGCTGACCGTGCCCGGCATCAAGTACGTCGTCGACCCCGGCACCGCCCGCATCTCCCGCTACAGCCACCGCCTCAAGGTGCAGCGGCTGCCCATCGAACCCGTCTCGCAGGCGTCGGCCAACCAGCGCAAGGGCCGCTGCGGCCGCGTCTCCGAAGGCATCTGCGTGCGCCTCTACAGCGAGGACGACTTCGACGCGCGCCCGGAGTTCACCGACCCGGAGATCCTGCGCACCAACCTCGCCTCGGTCATCCTGCAGATGACCTCCATCGGCCTGGGCGACATCGCCGCGTTCCCGTTCATCGACCCGCCCGAGGCGCGCAACATCGCCGACGGCGTGCAGCTGCTGCAGGAACTCGGCGCGATCCTGCCCGCCGAGCAGAAGCTCACCCCGCTGGGCCGCAAGCTCGCCCAGCTGCCCGTCGACCCCCGCCTGGCCCGCATGGTCATCGAGGCCGACCGCAACGGCTGCGTCCGCGAGGTCATGGTCATCGCCTCCGCGCTGTCCATCCAGGACCCCCGCGAACGCCCCTCGGACAAGCAACAGGCCGCCGACGAGTTCCACGCCCGCTTCAAAGACCCCGACTCGGACTTCACCGCGTTCCTCAACCTGTGGCAGCACGTGCGCGAGAAGCAGAAGGAGCTGTCGAGCAACCAGTTCCGCCGGCTGTGCCGCGCCGAGTTCCTCAACTACCTGCGCGTGCGCGAGTGGCAGGACATCTACCAGCAGCTGCGGCAGGTCGCGAAGACCCTCGGCGTGCACGTCAACGACCAGCCCGCCGACCCGCGCAACGTGCACGTCTCGCTGCTGTCCGGGCTGCTGTCCCACATCGGCGTCAAGGACGTCCCCAAACGGGATCCGGGCAAGCGCGCGGCCACCGAGTACCTCGGCGCCCGCAACGCGAAGTTCGCGATCTTCCCCGGCTCCTCCCTGTTCCGCAAACCGCCCCAGTGGGTGATGGCCGCCGAACTGGTGGAGACCTCGCGGCTGTGGGGCCGGACCGTGGCGAAGATCGAACCCGAGTGGGCCGAGAAGCTCGCCGAGCACCTGGTCAAGCGCACCTACAGCGAACCGCACTGGGAAGCCAGGCGCGGCTCCGTCGTCGCCCTGGAGAAGGTCACCCTCTACGGCGTGCCGATCGTCGCCTCGCGCAAGGTCGACTACGGGCGCATCGACCCCGGGCTGTCCCGCGAGCTGTTCATCCGGCACGCGCTCGTGCAGGGGGAGTGGACCACCCACCACAAGTTCTTCCAGCGCAACCGGGACCTGCTCGCCGAGGTCGAGGAGCTGGAGAACCGGGCCCGCCGCCGCGACATCGTCGTGGACGAGGAGACCGTCTACGACTTCTACGACCAGCGCGTGCCCGCCGACGTCGTGTCCGCCCGGCACTTCGACACCTGGTGGAAGAAGGCCCGCCACACCCAGCCCGACCTGCTCACCTTCGACAAGGCCATGCTCGTCAACGACCGCGCCGCGGTCACCCCCGACGCCTACCCCGACGAACTGCGCCGCGGCGGCCTGACCCTGCCGCTGACCTACCGGTTCGAACCCGGCGCGGCCGTCGACGGCGTCACCGTCAAGCTGCCCCTGCCCGCGCTGACCGCCCTGCCCGACGACTCGCTGTCCTGGCAGGTCCCCGGCCTGCGCACCGAACTCGTCGTCGCGCTCATCCGGTCGCTGCCCAAACCGCTGCGCCGCAACTTCGTGCCCGTGCCCGACGTCGCCGCCGCCGCCCTGACGGGCATCGACCCCGACGAACCCCTGCTGCCCGCCCTGGAACGGCAGCTGCGCACCCTCACCGGCGTCGTCGTGCCCCGCGAGGAGTGGCAGCTCGACCAGGTGCCCGAGCACCTCAAGCTCACCTTCGAGATCGTCGACGAGAACGACCGCGAACTCGCCCGGGGCAAGGACCTCGCCGCGCTCAAGGCCCGCCTGCGCGGACAGCTGCGCGAAACCCTCGCCGCCGCCGCGAGCAACCTCGCCCGCACCGGCCTGACCACCTGGGACGTCGGCGACCTGCCGCGCACCGTGCAGCGGCAGCGGTCCGGCATCGTCGTCACCGCCTACCCCGCCCTGGTCGACAAGGGCGACACCGTCGCGGTGGAGATCCTCGACACGCCCGGCCGCCAGCGGCAGGCCATGTGGCGCGGCACCCGCCGGCTGCTCCTGCTCACCACCCCGTCACCGGTCAAGTCCCTGCAGCGCGGTCTGAACAACGCCGAGAAGCTCGCGCTGACCCGCAACCCGCACGGCGGTGTCGCGCCGCTGCTGGCCGACTGCATCTCCGCCGCCGTCGACGAGCTCCTGCGCGACGCCGGCGGCCCGGTGTGGACCGAGGCCTCGTTCGCCAAGCTCGCCGACCACGTCCGCCGAGGCCTCGGCGAGACCACGTTCGACGTGGTGCACAAGGTCCGCCGCGTCCTGGAAGCCGCCCAGGACGTCGAACTGCGGATCAACGGCGTGCGCGGGCCCGTCTTCGAGGAGTCCCTGGCCGACGTGCGCGCCCAGTTCACCGGCCTGGTGCACGCCGGTTTCGTCACCGAGGCCGGCGCCGGCCGGCTCGGCGACGTGCACCGCTACCTGCAGGGCATCGCCCGCCGGCTGGAGAAGCTGCCCGAGAACGTCCGCCGCGACCAGGAGTGGATGGACCGCGTCCACGCCGTGCACGCCGAGTACCGCGAACTGCGCGCCGCCCTGCCCGCCGACGAACCGCACCCCGAGCTCGACGAGGTGCGCTGGATGATCGAGGAACTGCGGCTGAGCTACTTCGCCCAGACCATCGGCACCCGCTACACGGTCTCGGACAAGCGCATCTTCAAAGCCCTCGACGCCGTGCCCCGCTAGCAGGCGCCGGGTCCGGACGGGTCGACGCGGGTCGGCCCGCCCGGACCCGGCGCTACTCGCACTGCTCGAGCAACGCCCGCAACGCGTCGGCGACCACCGCTCTCGTGTCCTCGTCCAACGGCTCCAGCAGCCGCGCGTACTGCCGCATGTGCTCGGCCAGCATCCCGTCCACCAACCGGCCGCCGCGGTCGGTCAGCGTGATCCGCACCAGCCGCCGGTCCGTGGCGTCGGGCACGCGCTCCACCAGGCCCTTGGCCTCCATCCGGTCGATCCGGTTGGTGATCGCGCCCGCCGTCACCAGCGACGCGGACAGGAACGCGCCCGCCGTCATGCCCTGCGTCGAGCCCGCCCGCCGCAACGTGGTCAACACGTCGAACTCTCCCGGCTCCAGCTCGAACCGGCCGGTGAACTCCCGCAACTCGCGCTCCAGCAGCCGCGCCAGCCGCGTCACCCGCGTCAGCACCGCCATCGGCGAGGTGTCCACGTCCGGGCGCTGCACCGACCACTGCGCCAACACCTGGTCGACCGCGTCCGCCATCACCCCTCCTGCCCCCCTCGACCCCGTGCCGGACGACCCGCCGCCCGGCGCCGCACCGACCGCGGCCCCCTTCGATCCGCACCACCCCACCGTATTCGTGATCGACAACGCGTGCGGGCGTCCCGGCGAAAACCCGCGCGACGGCCCACCGGCGTCCGCGCGCCCGGCCCAGTCGCGGACTCCGCTCGTCCGAGCTAATCCTGCGCCAACTCCTCGGTCGCCGTTCGTCCCAACGCCGCGGTCCGCCGCAGGAAATCCGCCACCAACGCCAGCTCGGCCTCGCTGTAGCCGGCGAACAGGCCGTCCAGCGAGGCGTTCATCCCCGAGTACAGCCCGAACAGCTCCGGGTTGCGCTCCTTGAGCGCGCGCACCGTCACCGCACGCCGGTCCGCCGCGTCCGGGTCGCGTTCCCGCGTGATCCACCCCGCCCGCTGCAACCGGTCGAGGATCCCGGTCAACGTCGCCGGGTGCAGCCCCGCGAGCCGCGCGAGCTCGCCCGGCGTCATCGCCCCGTGCTTGTGCACCAGCTCCAGGCAGTCCAGGTCGACGTCCTTGAGCTCGAGCCGCCGGGAGACCTGGTGGTTGAGCAGCGACAACTGGTTGCGCAGCTCCCGCAGCGCCTCCTTGATCGCCGCGCCGGTCCGCCGCCGGTCACGCGCCGCACCAGAACTTATGGAACTCATATGATATGGTCTCCGTATCGTATCCGATCCGCACGAAGTCTATCCGGGGGAACCGCTCATGACCGTCCTGGTGACCGGGGCGACCGGCCTCGTCGGCCGCCACCTCGTCCGACTGCTGACCGGGCCCGTGCGCGCCGTCAGCCGCGACCCGCGGGCCCGCGCGGGCGCCGCCGACCACGTCACGTTCGTCGACGACGACGACGACGACCCCGACCACCTGGCGGGCGTCACCGCCCTGTTCGTCCACCCGCGCGCCGTCGCCGACCCGGTCGCCCTCGTCGCCCGGGCCCGCGCCGCCGGCGTCGGCAAGGTCGTCGCGCTCTCCGCCCTCAACGTCGACGACGACCCCGCCGACCAGCCCTCCCGCCACCGCGGCGACCGCAACGCCGAAGCCGAGGCCGCCGTCGCCGGCAGCGGCCTGCCGTGGGTCAGCGTGCGCGCGGGGTCGTTCGCCTCGAACACGGCCACCGCCTGGGCGCACCAGATCCGCGCGGGCGACGTCGTGCGCGGCCCCTACGCCGACTTCGCCGAGGCGCCGCTGGACGAACGCGACCTCGCCGAGGTCATCGCCCACGCCCTGACCACCGACATGCTCGACGGCCGCCGCGTCGAGGTCACCGGACCCGGCTCCCACACCCACGCCGAACTCGTCGCGATCATCGGCGGCGTGCTCGGCCGCCCGCTGCGCCACCAGGAGGTCCCGCCCGGGCCGGCCGCCGACGGCATGGTCCGGGCCGGCCTGCCGCCCGCGTTCGTCCACGCCCTGATGGCCCGTTACGCCAGGGGAGCGGGCCTGCCCGCCGGCGTCACCGGCGAGGTCGACAAGATCCTCCGCCGCCCCGCCCGCACCTTCACCGAGTGGGTCGCCGACCACACCCGCCTGTTCACCGGAGAGCCCGCATGACCATCCTCGTCACCGGCGCGACCGGCACCGTCGGCCGCCACCTCGTCACCCACCTGCTCGCCGCCCGCCACCAGGTCCGGGCGCTGAGCCGCCACCCCGAGAACGCCGGCCTGCCCGCCGACGTCGAGGTCGTGCGCGGCGACACCACCGACGTCGACAGCCTCGCCGCCGCGTTCGCCGGCGCCACCGCCGCCCACCTGATCAACTTCGGGCACGGCTACCGGCCGCTGGGCAACGGCGAGCAGGTCGCCGCCGCCGCGCCGGCGTCGGCCGCGTCACCCTCCCGGGCGGCTGGGCCGAAGGCACCCTCGAACCCGCCGTCCGCGCGAGCGGTCCGGAGTGGACGCAGCTGCGCCCGCTGGAGTTCATGGCCAACACGCTGCCCGACTGGGGACCGCCGCTGCGCGCCGACGGCGTCATCCGCGAACCGCACGGCGACCGGCGCAGCGCCTGCGTCCACGAAGCCGACATCGCCGCCGTCGCCGCCACCGCGCTGACCACCGACGGCCACGCCGGGCAGACCAACACCCTCACCGGCCCCGAAGCGCTCACCCCGCGCGACAAGGTGCGCCACCTCGCCGACGCCACCGGCCGCGACCTGCGGTTCGAGGAACACACCCCGCAACAGGCCCGAGCCCTGTGGACCGCCGAACCGCCGTCGCCGCAGATCTACCGCGTCGCACCCGGCGGACCGGCGGAGAAGGCCGACTTCGTCATCGGGCTCTACGCGAACGTCCCCGAATCCGGTGCCACCGTCACCGACGTGGTCGAACGCGTCACCGGCCGCCCCGCCCGCACCTACGCCCAGTGGGCCGTCGAGCACGCCGACGCGTTCCGGGGGTGAGCCCTCGCCGTCGCCGGCTGCGCGACCCGACCCCTCGTCCGGGTTCGGGCTGCTCGCCGCGGGCACGCTCGCGCTACACCTGTCCGCCGGCTGAGAGGTGCAGGGTGATCGTGGTCCACGCGCCGACGTGGACCCGGTCGCCCGGCTCCAACGGGTGCGGCCGGTGGGGCGTCAACGGGGTGTCGCCCTCGTTGACCGTGGTCCCGTTCGTCGAACCCAGGTCCACCACCGCCCACCCGTCACCCGACACCACCAGCACCGCGTGGTGGTGCGACACACCCGGGTCCTCCGGCGGACCCACCAGGTCGATCCCCGGGAAGATGCCCCGCGACCGGCTCCGCCGCCCGATCGACACCTCCGGCCCCGCCAACCCGAACCGGCGCGGCGGGCAGAACCGCGGGAACGCCATCGCACTCGCGTCCGGCCCGCCCACCGCCACCACCCGCTCGAAGTACGCCCGGTCCGCCTCCACCGTCACGTGCCACGACACCGGCGCCGGCGGCCGCGACGGCGCCACGACCGGGTTCAACGAGTCCTGCCCGCACTCCTCGCAGAACCGACCCACCCGCACCGCGCCGCACGCCGCGCACGTCTCCTCCACGACCCGCGCCGGCGCGGACGGCCCGGACCCGGACGGCACCGGCGCGCCGCACACGTCGCAGTAGTCGTCGGTCGCCGAGTCGTGGCCGGCCGGGCAGGTCGCCATCCGCCTAGCCCTTCCCGACCCGCTTGGTCACCGTCGACCGGGTGTCCAGCGTCATCTCGTCCGCGTCGGCCACCCGCGCGCGCAGCTTCACCGTCCCCGTCCGCGGATCCTCCACCTCCACCACCCTGGCCAGCAGCTTCGCCGTGTCGGTGTTGCCCGACTCGTGCGCCAGCCGCACCGCGCGGCCCAGCTTCGCCGTCGCCCGACCCACGTCACCGGACTTGCGCGCCTCCAAACCGTCCCGGATCGCCTCCGCCAACTCCGCCTGCCCCGTGTAGTGGGCCACCTCGGAGCTGATCCGCGTCGACAACGCCGAGTCCCCGGTCCACACCGCCAACACCCGCCCCTGCCCCAGCACGTCACCCGACGGGCCCACCAGGCTCACCCGCGACGCCAGCATCCGGTCGCCCACTGCCGCCGGCCGCACCCGCACCCGCAGGTGGTAGTCGCGGCTCTCCGCGCCGCCCCACGCGCCCGTCGGGTACTCGCCCGTGCGCGGCCCCGACTCCACCCGCCGCCCGGTCAGGTCCCGCAACCCCGGCGACACCTGCTTCAGCGACACCACCCGCGCGCCCTCCGGCGTCCACAACCGCAACGACACGTCCGCCACCGCCTTGCCCATCGCCGCCACCGCCATGGACCGGAAGTCCGCGGCCAACCCGTCCGGGTCGGCCACGATGTCCACCGTCCCCAGCATCGCCTCCGCGATCCGGCGCAGCTCCGCCACCTGCCAGTCCGTGCCCACACCGCGGCAGTCGCACGTGAAGCGGCCCGCCACCGCGTCGAGCACCTTCGTCAACTGGCGTGGCGACTCGTGCTGGTTCTCGCCGTCGGTCAACAGGATCGCGTGCCGCGGCCCGCCCGCCCAGCCGGCGAACAGCTCGTCGGCGAGCGCCAGCCACCGGCCCATCGCCGTGCCGCCGTCGGCCCGCAACCGCCGCACCGCCTGCTTCGCCTCGGCCCGCGTCCGCTGATCCGCCACCACCAGCTCCCGCACCCGCGGGTAGACCACGCGCGCCGTGTCCGTGCCCGCCACCACCGCGAACCACACCCCGTCGCGCAACGCGTCGATCGCCGCCGCCGTCGCCTGCTTCGCCGCGACCAGCTTCGACGGCGGGTAGGCCATCGACGCCGACGTGTCCACGATGACCACCTCGGCGGCGTCCGCCGACACCACCTGCGCCGCGGCGCCCGTCGCGGTCACCGTGACGATCGCGTCGACGTCCGCGGCGCCGTCGGGCAGGTACTCGTTCTGGAACACCTCGACCGCGAACTCAAGCGCCATGCCCACCCCGCAGTTGGACGACGACCACCGTGATGTTGTCGTGCCCGCCGGCCTTCAACGCCACCTCCACCAGCTCCCGCGCCACCTCGATCGGCGGCACACCGCGCGGCAGCACCTCCAGCAGGTCCTCCGGCTCCGGCACGTAGTTCCACAACCCGTCGCTGCACAGCACCAGCAGCCCCGGCGTCTCCACCTTGAACGTCACCGTCTGCGGCGCCTCGACCCCGGAGTCCGCGCCCAACCACCGCGACAGCACGTGCGCCCGCCGGTCGGTCAGCGCCTCCTCCTCGGTCAGCACGCCCTCCGCCACCAACTGCGCCGCCCACGTGTCGTCCGTGGTCAACCGCGCCGCGCCCGCCTCGGCCACCAGGTAGGCGCGGCTGTCGCCGACCCACCCCACCGTCGCCGAATCGTCGGTCACCACCGCCGACACGAACGTGCAGGACGGCGCCACCTCCGCCGCCTCCGGCCGCGCCAACCGGCCCACCGCCTCGTTCGCCGCCACCACCGAGTCCGTCGTCGACGACTCGGCGTCCATCCCCGCCTGCAACCCCGTCAACAGCACGTCCGCCGCCGTGTCCACCGCCGTCTGCGACGCCTGCTCGGCCCGCTCCGACGACGCCACCCCGTCGCACACCACCACCGCGACACCACGTCCGCGCACCCGCCCGAACGCCATCGAGTCCTCGTTGCGCTGCCGCCGCTTGCCCCGGTCGCTGACCCCGGCCACCCCCGGCAGCACGAACTCCACGCGGTCCCGCGCCGACGGCCGCGCCCGACCGCACTGCTCGCAGAACCCGTCCGCGTCGAACTCCTCACCACCGCACGCGCACATCGGCGGCCACTGCGACCCCGGACCGCCCACCGGTGTCCGCTGCAGCCGCAGGTTGCGCCCGCACGCCTCGCAGAAGCGGTCCTGCGACGCCACCGGCGACGAGCACTCGGGACAGGATTCCATGATCACACCAACGTCCTGGGCCGGACCGCGTTCGCGCGGTCGACGAGAGCGATGCGTTCCTCCGGGGTGTCGGCCAGCCGCGCCAACTGCCGGTAGCAGCGCTCCAGGCCCGACCGCAGCCCCGACTCGCTCACCTCGCAGTCCAGCAGCCTCCCGCCGGGCGCCGCGCCGGCGCCCGGCAACGACTCCAACGCCACACCCAACAACTCCACGGTCAACCCGGCCCGCCTCGCCACGTCCAACTCCAACCCCGACAGCCTCGCACCGGCCGCCATCACCTCCGCCAACGCCTCCGCCCCGTCACCGGCCGCGCACTCCCGCGCCGCGCCCAACTGTGCCCGCACCGCCGCCACCTGCGCCGCCACGTGGTGGACCGACGTGTCCGGCACCGAGTGCAGCACCCGCACCGCCGCCTCCCGCTCGCCCCGCGCCACCAGCACCCTGGCCAGCCCGAACGCCGCCGACACGTACGCGTGATCGGTGCGCCACACCACCTCGTACCCGGCCGCCGCCGCCTCGGCGTCGCCCGACGCCTCCGCGCACACCGCCACCGCCAGCTTCGGCGCCGCCTCGCCCGGCAACGCGTCGCGCACCCGCTCGAACGCCGCCCGCGCCCGATCACCCCCGCCGTCGACCAACGCGGCCACACCCCGGTACCAGCCCGGCCGCCAGTCGTCCGGCACGGGCGTCCACGGGTCGTCCGGGTCGAACGGCGAGGCCAACGCGTCCAACTCGCCGACCGCCTCACGCACCCGGCCCGCCTCGATCAACGCCCGCACCACCTGCAACCGCACCTCCACCGTCTGCACCGGCGCCGCGCGCAACGCCGCCACCACCTGGTCCGGGTCACCCGTCGTCGCCGCCGTCGCCAGGAAACCCGCCGCCGCGTCGGACGTGTCCACCTGCGGCACCGGCAGACCCGTCGCCGCCGCCCGCACGTCCAGCCCGCCCTCCGTGCCGAACGCCCGCCGCTCCGGCGTGAACTGCCGCGACACACCCGGCCGCGGCGTGCCGTCCTGCTGCGCCAACACCTCCCGCAGCACACCGGTCAACTGCTCGGCCATCTCCTCCGCCGACCCGAACCGCTGCTCCGGATCACGGTGCGCGGCCCGCAGCAGGAACCGGTGGAACGAGTCGTGCCGGCGCAGCAACGGCTGCTCCTCCGGCGACGGCAACGACTCCTTGTAGCGGCCTCGGAAGTCGAACTGGAAGCTCATCACCGCCAACGCCCGACCCACCGTGTACAGGTCGGAGGCCACCGACGGGCCGTCCGTGCCGATCTCCGGCGCCTGGTAGCCGATCGTGCCGTAGATGGGGGAGTGCCGGTCGTCGATGCGCCGCACCGCGCCCAGGTCGATCAGCTTCAACTGCTCCTCGGTCTGGATCACGTTGTCCGGCTTGAAATCGCAGTACAGCAGGCCGACGTCGTGCAGGTAGCCCAACGCGGGCAGCACCTCGAGCGCGTAGGCGATCGCCTGCGCCACCGGCAGCGACTCGGTGCCCGTGCCGTCCGCCCGCAACTGCTTGATCATGTCCTTGACCGACGTGCCGCCCACGTACTCCATCACGATGTAGTCCACGAGCTCGCCGCTGGCCCGGTCGGCGTGCCGCACGAAGTTGTGGATCTTGACGATGGTGGGGTGCTCCACCTCGGCCAGGAACCGGCGCTCCGCCATCGCCGCCGCCATCGCGTCCGCGTCACCGGAGTCCAACAGGCCCTTCAACACCACCCACCGGTCGCTGACCGCGTGGTCGGCGGCCAGGTAGATCCAGCCGAGACCGCCGTGCGCCAGGCACCCCAGCACCTCGTACTGGTCGTGCAACACCTCGCCGGGCGCCAGCTTCGGCGTGAACGAGTAGTGGTGACCGCAGTGCGCGCAGAACCCCTCGACCCGACCGGGCCTGCCGTCCCGACCGCGCCCGACCTCCTTGCCGCAGCTGGAGCAGAACCGCTTCGCCTCCGGCACCTCCGGGTCGGCCAGCACGGCGGTCTTCGGATCCCGGTAGGGCACCCGGGGCACCTCGACCAACCCCGCGCCCAACCGCCCGCGCCCGGACGACCGGGTGGACGCCGACGCCCGACGCGCCCGCGCCGCCGACGCCCCCGCGATCGACCACGGCGCCGTGCCCGGCCCCGTCGAGGGACCTGTCGCGCGGTACGCGCCCGTGGCGGGCCCGCTGTCGGTGCCGGGCGCGGGGTAGGCGCCGGTGGCCGGCCCGCTGTCCGCGCCGACCTCGGCCCTACCGCCGGCTCCCGACCCGCCACGCCGACCACCGGCCGCACCGCTACCCGCGCCGCCCGCCGGACCACCGCCGCCCGGACCGGCCGCGGGACCGCGCGCAGCGCCGGCGGCCGGCGCGGTGGACGCCGGCACCGGCGCTTCCAGGCCGCACACGTCGCAGAAACCGTCGTCGTCGACCGTCCCGCCGCAGCCGGCACGTGGACACGTCCTCATCGGGCCTCCGTCCTGGCCAGCACCGCACGCTGGTACCGCAGCACCGCCACCGTCCCCGCGTTCAAGTCGCACGGTGCGCCGGACAGCACGTCACGAGCCCGCCGGTGCAGCGCCAGCAGCTCCGCGTCCTCGGCGAACCCGCGCCCGGCCGCCTTCGCCCGGTAGGCGTCCAACCGGCCGCGCAGCTCCGCACGCCGGTCCAGCGACCCGGTCAGGTGCGCCTCCACCTCCCGCGCCCGCGCCACGGCCGCGCCCACCGCCGTCTCCACGGCCGCCACGTCCGATTCCGCCACGTCCGGGAAACGTCCCCGCAGCCCGTCGAGTGCCCCGGCCACGTCCTCGGCGGGCACCGGCGGGTGGCCGCCTGCGATCTTCGCCACGACCTCCACCCGCACCTCGGCCGCCCGCGCCCGCACCGACTCCACCTCCGCGACCAGTCGCGACAGGGCCGCCACACGGGACGAGAACGTCCGGTGCAGCGCGCTCACCTCCGCCACCCGCGCGACCAGGTCCGCCACCGCGGGATCGGGTGTCAACGGGTCGGCCACCGCACGGGCCCGCGCCCGCGCCACCTCCGCACGCAGCCCCTCCGCCGCCGGCGAGTCGATCCCCGCGACCTGCCCGGCCAACGGCTCCAGCACCGCCAACCGCCGACCCCACGCCTCGTGCGCCTCCGTCAGCACCGCCATGACCTGCGCGTACTCCGACTTCATCCGCTCCACCAGCGCGCGCAACGTCACCTGCCGCGCCACCGGCCCGGTCAACGTCCGCGCCGACGCCTCCGGCAGCGCGATCGCAGGGCCGCGCAGCAACCGCGCCAACTCCGCCGGGTCGCGCGCGTCCGACGCCTGCCGCAGCAACGCGCGGTAGGCGTCGAACCACTCCCACAGCCGCACCATCCCGGCGTTCGCCGCCTCCCACCGCCGCGCCGACCCGCCCGTCAGCACGGCGCCGCGCAGCAACCGGTGGCCCGGGTGGTCCTCCATCGCCAGCAGCGACTCGGCCACCCGGTCGCTCTCCCGCTGGAACGCCGCCAGCTCCTCGTCCAGGGAGCCCATGTCAGTCCCGGTACACCGCGACGGGCGGGGCCGGGGGATCGCCGAGCCACCGCTGGTGGATCCGCGCCCACGTGCCGTCCGCCCGCAGCCGCTCCAGCAGCGCGTTGACGAACCGCACGAAGTCCTCGTCGGCCTTCGGGAACGCCATCCCGTACGGCTCGGCGGCGAACTGCGGACCCACCACCTTCGTGTAGGGGTCCTGCGCGGCGAACCCGGCCAGGATCGTGTCGTCCGTGGAGATCGCGTCCACCTGGCCCTGCTGCAGCATCACCAGGCAGTCCGTCCAGTGCGTCACCGACACCGGCACCGGCCGCGACGCCGCGGCGGCCACGTTGGCCAGCGAGCTCGACCCCTTCGTCGCGCACACCCGCTTGCCGCCGAGCGACTCGATGCCCGTGGCGTCGGAGTTCGACGGCACCAGCACCCGCTGCCCCGCCTGCAGGTACACCGTCGAGAAGTTCACCTTCTGCCAACGCTCGCAGGTCGTCGTCATGGTCCGCACCACGATGTCGACCTCGTGCCGCTCCAACGTCGGTATCCGCTGCTCGGAGGTCAGCACCTTGAACTGGATCGCGCCCGGGTCGCCGAAGACCGCCCGCGCGACCTCGCGCGCGAGGTCGACGTCGAAGCCCTCCAGCTCGCCGGAGAAGGGGTTGCGGAACCCCATCAGGTACGTGTTCTGGTCCGCGCCGACGACCAGCCGGCCGCGCGCCTGGATGTCCGCCATGGTCGACCCGGCCGGCATCTGCCCCGGCGGCGGCAGCGGCCCGGTCGGGCGCAGGCTCGCCGTCGGGTCGCACGACGCCGGCGGCACGTCCGCCGTGCCGGGCGGCTCGGTCAGCTCCACCGCCTCCGCCGGACGTGGCGGCATCGGCGAACCACCGCCGATCGGCGGCGCGCCACTGGGCACCGGCGCGCACGCCGCCAGCACCACGACGAGCACCGCGAGCAGCCGTTTCATCGGTACTCCTTCAGCCGCTGCCACAACCCGAACACCGAGGCCGCCGCCGCCAGCAACGCCAGCACCACCACCGCGGGCACCACGCCGCCCAACGCGGCCCGCGCCCGTCCGATCGCGTCGGTCAACTCCGCCCGCGCCGCGCCGATCGCCTCCACCAGGTCCGAGTCCAACGCGTCGAACGCCGTGGCCGCGCCCTGCCCGTCCCGACCCAGCGCCAACGCCACCGCCGCCGTGTAGTCGCCGTCGTCGTCGGCCCGGCGGACCTCGCGGTGCGCGTCCCGCCACCGGGCGTGGTGCTCCGCCGCCTCGACCACCGGCGGCGTCGGGTTCATCACCCGCACCCGGCCCAGCAGGTCGTCCAGCACCTTGTCGGCCTCGACGTACTCCGCCTCGTAGGTCGTGCCGCTGCCGCGCGCCACCAGCGTCAACGTCTCGTCGCCGCGCGCGGTCAGCGTCGCGATCCGGGCCCGCGCGAGCAGGTCGACCACCGTGGCCTCGCTCTTGCTCGCCGAGGCGTTGTAGACCACCAGCAGGCTCGCCGCCAGCACCCACAGCAGCGAGACCGCGGTCAACGCGGTCGCCACCACCAGCCCCGGGTTGAGCACCCGGTTCGTCCGACGGGTCAGGTACCGCTGCGCGAACACCAGCACCACCAGCACGAGCACACCCAGCAGGAGCTCCGGCCACGGCAGCGACCCGGCGTCCTCCAGGTCGCGCACCACCTTGCCGGTCTCCACCCCGTACAGCTCACGCGCCGCGGGCAGCAGCCGCGTCTGCATCAACGCCGACGCCTCGCGCAGGTACGCCGCGCCCACCGGGTTGCCCTGCCGGTTGTGCGCGCGGGCCGTCTCGACCAGGCCCGTGTACACCGGCAGCTGGCCCGACAACGTCGACAGCGCCTCGGTGAGCTCGGGGGAGCGGGTGATCTCGCTGGTCGCCGCCGACAACGCCGCGGCGGCCTTCGCCACGTCCGCCTCGTACCGGCCGCGCAGCGTGGTCGACTCCACCCCGCCGGACAGGAACGCGCTCGACGCCGTGGCGTCCGCGTCGGCCATCGCCCGGTAGACCTCCTGGGCGGCGAACGCCAGCGGCTCGCTGCGGTCGGCCAACGCCTCCAGCGCGTCCGACCGGCGCTGCACCGACGTCGCGGTCAACGCCCCGACCAGCAGGCTCACCACCACCAGCAGCAGGGCCAGCAGGCTCAGCCTGCCCGGCGTGCTGCGCGCAAGACCCGTCACCCGGCGCAGGGCGCCGCGGTTCCGCTGAGCCTCGACCAGCACGACCGCCCCCTTCCCGAGGTGATCGGCGCCACTCGCCGCTCAGACAGCGTAGATCGAAATTCCACCAATCGGGACGCGAACGGACCCGACCGGCCGGCACGCGCCCACCGGTTCGAGCTCATCGGGTGACGCGATCACCCCCGACGGAGCCGGGCGCGCACCTCCATCAGGGCCTCGCCCAGCAGGTTCAGCCCCAGCCAGGACGCGGGGTCGGCCGCCCGCTCGTCGTCGGCGGCCAGGCCGATGCCCCACACCCGGTCCAGCGGGCTCGCCTCCACCAACACCCGGTCGCCGGTGGCCAGCAGGAACTCGCGCAGGTCGTCGTGCGCGCCGAACTTCGCCAGGTTGCCCCGCACCACGATGTCGAGCCGGTGCGCCACCCACCGGTCCTCGGCGAACCCGCGCACCCGGCGGCCCAGCGCCTTCGCCTCGGCGGGCGTGCGCGCCGCGAGCACCCGGTCCGCGGTGTCCTCGTCGCCGAACAGCAGCGCCTTGCCGCGCATCATGAAGTGCTCGGCGGTCCGGTAGGTGTGCCCGTCGACCGTGAACGGCGCCTCCCACCACTGGCTCAGGCACTGCTTGCCGACCGGTGCGCCCGGCCGCGCCTCGTGCCCCCAGAAGAACAGGTACTTGGTCACGGCGCAGACGGTGCCACAGCCTCCTCCGACGAGGGCATGATTTCCGGCGGCGGGCGACGGGGACTAGCGCGGCGGCAGGGGGAGGGGCAGCGCGGGCAGGCCGTCCATGCTGACCGCGTTGAAGTCCTTGCCCTCGCAGTACGCGGCGAACTCCTCGTCCGTCTTGCGGCCGAAGTACTCCTCGTGCAGCGTCCGCTCGCCCCGGTAGTCCATGAACGGCACGGCGAAGCCGCACGTGTCGCTGATCAGCTTCGCGGTCACCACGACAACCGCGCGCAACGCCGGCCCGTCAGCGTCACCGAACCCCGCCACCAGCTCCGCGAACCTCGGGTCGTCCCGGAACACCGGCTCACCCGTGCCGTGCACGCGCACGATGTTCGGCGGACCGTCGAACGCGCACCACATGAGGGTGATCCGCCCGTTCTCCCGCAGGTGGGCGATGGTCTCGGCGTGGCTGCCGCCGAAGTCCAGGTACGCCACCCGCCGCTCGTCGAGCACCCGCCACGTGCCGCGGCGGCCCTTCGGTGACAGGTTCACGTGTCCGTCGGCGGCCAGCGGCGCGGTCGCGGTGAAGAACACCGGCTGCGCCTCGATGAACTCGCGCAGGCGTCCTTCGATCCGTTCATAGGTCTTCCCCATGACCGCCAGTATCGCCGACGACCCGGTAGCGCCGGACGTCGCTGTGCTTCAGACCGGCGAACGAGTGCACCCGCCGCCAGGGCTCCGACACGCCCACCGACCCGTTGCCGCGGGCCATCGCGTCCTCGTGCGCCCGCGCCGTGGTCCACTCCGCGTAGTTCAGCACCCGCAGCCCGTCCAGGCTCACGTGGAAGTGCGCCGAGATCCCGCCCGGGTGCAGGTCCTCCTCGGCGGCCAACGCCGTGAACACCAGGTCGACCCACTCCTCGGCGACGCCGGGCCGGTCGAACCGCACCGACACCAGCACCACGCACCCGACCGTCCGGTCGTCCCCGGCCTCACGACCGGACCGGTACCGCCGGTAGGCGACCGCGTCGTCCACCTCCACCGCACCCGACCACTGCGAATAGGTCACCACACCGCCACCGTCCACCTGCTCCAGCCACCGGGCGTCCAGCAGACCGTCCGGCCGGGGCTCGAACGGCACGCGACGGCGGTGGACGAGGACGAGTTCGGCGTCGGGTCGAGTCAGCTCCATGCCGGCGACGCTAGGCGCGACGCGCCGACGCCCGAATCAGTCAGATGACCGGGAACGTTGTTGCACATGGCCGGCGACAACGCCCAGACTCCCGCCATGACCTCCGAGATCCGGCGTTCCCTGGTCCAGCACTCCCTGCTCCGCCAGGACCCGCACGCGGTGCTGCGCCGCGTGCTCGACCGCGTCGAGCCCGGTCTCGCCTTGGACGAGCCGACCACGCGGTTGGAACAACGGATCGCCGACCTGCTCGGCAAACCCGCCGCCCTGTTCTTCCCGACCGGCACCATGGCGCAGCAGACCGCGCTGCGCGTGCACGCCGAACGCACCGGCCGCCGCACGTTCGCCGCACACCCCCAGAGCCACCTCGCGGTCTGGGAGGAACAGGGGTACAGCGCGGTGCACGGCCTGCGCCACAAGGCCGTCGGCGACCGCGAGAACCTGATCACCCCGGACGACCTCGCCGAAGTCCGCGAACCGCTCGCCGCCCTGCTCCTCGAACTGCCCCAACGCGACCTCGGCGGCCTCCTGCCCACCTGGGACGACCTGGTCGCGCAGACGACGTGGGCACGCGACCGCGGCGCCGCGGCGCACATGGACGGCGCCCGGCTGTGGGAGGCGCAGACCTACTACGACCGGCCGTTCGCCGAGATCGCCGACCTGTTCGACACCGTCTACGTCTCCCTCTACAAGGGCCTCGAAGGCGTGCGCGGCGCGGTGCTGGCGGGCGACCGGGAGACCGTCGACGCCGCGTCGGTGTGGCGGCGCAGGCTCGGCGGCGCGACACCGGACTCGTGGCCGGCCGCCGTGACCGCCCTGATGGGGCTCGACGAGGTGCTGCCCAGGATGGCCGAGTTCCGCGACCACGCGGTGGCCGTCGCCGCCGCGATCAACGCCGACGGGTACGCGACCACCCGCCCGCTGGTGCCGCAGACGCCGATGTTCCACGTCCACCTCCCCGCGCCGAAGGACGCCGTCGCCGCCGCGGCCGAGCGGATCCTCGCCGAGAGCGGCGTCGAGCTGCCGCGGCGGCCCAGGTCCTCGTCCGACCCCTCGCGGTGCAGCATCGAGCTGACCGTCGGCGTCGTGTCGCTCGACTTCACCCCGCGGGAGGTGGCCGACCTGATCCGGCGACTGCGCTGAGCCGACGGCGCAGCAGGTCGCGCTCGGCGTCGTTGCCCGCCAGCTCCAACGCCCGCCGGTACGCCCGCGCCGCCTCCGGATCCCGACCGAGGCGGCGCAGCAGATCCGCGCGCACGGCGTGGAACAGGTGGTAGCCCGCCATCGACGAGCGACCCGACGCGCTGCCCGACGCCAGGCCGTCGACCAGCGCCAACGCCGCCTCCGGCCCGTCGACCTCGGCCACCGCGACGGCCCGGTTCAACGCCACCACGGGGCTCGGCGTCAACGCGAGCAGGTGGTCGTAGAGCAGCACGACCTGCCGCCAGTCCGTCGGCGGCGGGTCGCTGTGCACCGCGTTGATCGCCGCCTGCACCTGGTAGGGACCGGGCCGGTTGCGGCGCAGGCACCGCCGCACCAGCTCCCGCCCCTCGGCCACCATCGCCCGGTCCCAGCGCGAGCGGTCCTGGTCGGCCAACCGCACCAGGCGACCGTCCGGGCCGGCGCGCGCCGGGCTCCGGCCGTGCACCAGCAGCATCAACGCCAGCAGCCCGACGACCTCCGGCTCGTCGGGCATCAGCTCCGCCAGCACCCGCCCGAGCCGCACCGCCTCCGAGCACAGGTCCCCGCGCACCAGCTCCCCGCCCGAACTGGCCGAGTACCCCTCGTTGAACACCAGGTACACCACCGCCAGCACCGCACGCAGCCGGTCGGGCAGCTCCGCCTCGCCCGGCACCCGGTACGGGATCCGCGCGTCCCGGATCTTCGCCTTCGCGCGCACCAGCCGCTGCGCCATCGTCGGCTCCGGCACCAGGAACGCCCGCGCGATCTCCGCCGTGGACAGCCCGCCGAGCAGCCGCAACGTCAACGCCACCCGGGCCGCCTGGTTCAACGCCGGGTGACAGCACGTGAAGATCAACCGCAGGCGGTCGTCACCCACCGCGTCCACCTCCACGCGCTCGTCACGGGCGTGCAGCAACGCGGCCTGGGCCTGCCGGGAGTCCCGAGTGGACTCCCGGCGCAGCCTGTCGATCGCCCGGTTGCGGGCCGTGGTGATGATCCAGCCCGCCGGGCTCGGAGGCACACCGGTCTCCGGCCACCGCCGCACGGCCTCGGCGAACGCGTCCTGGACCGCCTCCTCGGCGACGTCGATGTCACCGAAGACGCGGACCAGGACCGCCACCGACCGGCCGTACTCCGCCCGGAAGACCCGCTCGACCGCCGTCACGTCAGCCGACGAAGTCCTGGAACGGCCGCACCTCGACCGGCAGCGTGCACGCCACGCTCATCCGCCGACCCCACTCCAGGGCCGCGTCCAGGTCCGGGACGTCGATGATGTTGAACCCGCCGATGTGCTCCTTGCTCTCGGTGAACGGCCCGTCGGTCACGACCAGCTCGCCGTTCGCGTCCGGCCGCAGCGTGGTCGCCGTCTCCGGGGCGTGCAGACCGCCCGCGAACACCCACACACCGGCCTCCCGCATGTCGGCGTCCACCGCCTGGACGTCCTTCATGATCCGCTCCAGGGCCTCCGGCTCGGGGATGTCGTAGCCGGCCGGCTCGATCACGCTGATCAGGTACTGGGTCATCTCGTGCTCCTCAGGTCGGGGTGTCTCCGCACCCCCTACACGAACGGCGGAGCACCACATCGACACGACGCGGGGGAATTCCCGAGGGGAAATCCCGGGAGGAATTCTCAGGGCAGCACGACGAGCTTGCCGACCCGGCGGCCGTGCTCCAGGTCGTCGTGCGCCTGCCGGATCTCCTCCAACCGGTAGACCGTGGTCGGGCCGAGCGACACCTCACCGCCCGCGACCTGGTCGAGGAACCGTTGCAGCACCTCCGCGGGCAGGTCCGAGCTCTCGCCGCCGTACGCGGTCAGCCGCACGCCCTTGGGCAGGTACCCGATCGGGTAGAAGTCCGGCACGACCCACTCGTTCGACAGCATCCCGGTGAAGCACACCGTGCCGTGCACCCTCGTCGCCGCCAGCGTGTCCGGCAACGTGGGCGTGCCGACCAGCTCCAACGCCGCGTCCACCCCGTCGGGGAACAGCTCGCGCACCCGGTCGGCCACCGTGCCGTCGTCCACCAGCGGGTGCGCCACGCCGTGCTCGCGCAGCACGTCGAGCCGCTCCGCGCGGCGGGTCGTGGCCAGC
Source organism: Actinosynnema sp. NPDC023794 (assembly GCF_040639675.1). Lineage (NCBI taxonomy): Bacteria > Bacillati > Actinomycetota > Actinomycetes > Pseudonocardiales > Pseudonocardiaceae > Actinosynnema > Actinosynnema sp. NPDC023794. Next base: position 49,589 of record NZ_JBFAFR010000011.1, read on the forward strand.
ACCGTCGCGCCGATGTCGTTGGCCAGCGCGGTGGTGGCGAACCCGAGCGCCGACGTGCCGCCGCGGATCAGCAGCGACTGGCCCGCCCGCAGGTCCAGGCCCGTGGTCAGCGAGCCGTACGCGGTCTGCAACGTCTCCGGCACCGCGCCCAGCACCTCCCACGGCAGGTCCGAGGCGAACGGGATCAGCAGCTCGCGCGGCACGACGGTGTACTCGGCGTACCCGCCGTCGAACACCCGCCCCATGCCGCCCATCATCGCCGCCACCCGCTGCCCGGGCGGCAGGTCGCAGTCGCTGTCCACCACGCCCACCGCCTCGATGCCCGGCACGCGCGGGAACGTCACGCCCTCCGCCAGGCCCAACCGGGTGTGCAGCTCGGACCGGTTCAGCCCGAACGCGCCCACCTTCACCCGCACCCACCCCGGCGGCGGCTGCGGCACCGGCAGCTCCGCCACGGCCAGGTTCTCCACCGGACCGGGCCCGCTCAGCACGACCGCGCGCATCGACCCGGTCATCCCTGGTGCTCCAGGACCACGTTCAGCACCCGCACCAACTCCTCCCGCTCGGCCGCGGACAACGGCGCCAGCAGCGACTCCTGAGCCTGCCCCACCACGCGGTCCAGGTGACGCAGGTGGGCCACACCCGACGGGGTGATGGTCACGATGTTGCGCCGCTTGTCGTCCGGATCCGGGCGGCGCTCCACGACGCCCTTCTCCGCCAACTCGTTCACGGTGGCCACCACGTCGCTGCGGTCCAGCCCGCCCCGCCGCCCGAGCTCCGCCTGGCTGGCCGGGCCGAACTCGTCCAACGCGGCCAGCAGCGAGTAGTGGTAGCGCCGCGCGCCGACCGCGCCCAGCGCCTCCGACACGAGCCGCGCCGCGTGCGTCGTGGCCTGGCCGAGCAGCCAACTCGTCGTGCCGCGCAGCCGCCGGGGCGCGCCTGAGGTCTCCATGCGACCGCATCCTACCGACTTGTTGGCCCTGCCAACGATGAATGGTCGCGGACCCGCACATGGCGAAGGCGAGGAGTAAAACCACTCCTCGCCATTCTCAACTTATAGCGCACCGGGGGTCTTGCGGCAAGACCCGGGTCGTGCCGCACACTCTCCACTCGAAGGCGGGACCTGCGCAAACGCGGGGTTCGGCGGAAAAGCGGAATCGACCGAAATGCGATTCATGGTCAAACAGGGGGTTTCATGATCGACGTGATCGTCGTCGGCGGCGGACCGACCGGCCTGATGCTGGCCGGCGAACTGCGGCTGCACGACGTGCACGTGCTCGTGCTGGACAAGGAGACCGAGCCGACGACAGTCGTCCGGGCACTCGGCCTGCACGCCCGCAGCGTCGAGGTGATGGACCAGCGCGGCCTGCTGGAGCGGTTCCTCGCCCTCGGGCAGCGGCACCCGATCGGCGGGTTCTTCGCCGGCATCCCCAAGCCGCCGCCGCACGGGCTCGACACCGCGCACCCGTACGTCCTCGGCATCCCGCAGCCGACCACCGACCGCCTGCTCGCCGAACGCGCCACCGGACTCGGCGCCGAGCTCCGACGCGGCAGCGAGCTGGTCGGGCTGAGCCAGGACGACGACGGCGTGACCGTCGAGCTGGCCGACGGCGCCCGGCTGCGCGCCCGCTACCTCGTCGGCTGCGACGGCGGTCGCAGCACGGTGCGCAAGCTGCTCGGCGTGGACTTCCCCGGCGAGCCGAGCAGGACCGAGACGCTGCTGGGCGAGATGGAGGTGACCGCGCCACCGGAGACGGTGACCGCCGTGGTGGCCGAGGTCCGCAAGACGCAGACCCGGTTCGGCCTCATGCCCCTCGGGGACGGGGCGCACCGCGTCATCGTGCCCGCCGAAGGGGTGGCCGAGGACCGCACGGTGCCGCCGACCCTGGAGGAGTTCAAGCGGCAGCTGCGGGTGGTCGCGGGCACCGACTTCGGCGTGCGCTCGCCGCGCTGGCTCTCCCGCTTCGGCGACGCCACCCGGCAGGCCGAGCGCTACCGGACCGGCCGGGTCCTGCTGGCCGGCGACGCCGCGCACGTCCACCCGCCGGTCGGCGGGCAGGGGCTCAACCTCGGTGTCCAGGACGCGTTCAACCTGGGCTGGAAGCTGGCCGCCGAGGTCGACGGCTGGGCGCCGGAGGGACTGCTGGACAGCTACCACGCCGAACGGCACCCGGTGGCCGCCGCCGTGCTGGACAACACGCGGGCGCAGATGCAGCTGATGTCCCTCGAACCGGGAGCACAGGCGGTGCGCCGGTTGTTGTCGGAGCTGATGGACTTCGACGAGGTGAACCGCCACCTGACCGAGAAGATCACCGCGACCGCGATCCGCTACGACTTCGGCGAGGGGCACGAGTTGCTCGGCCGACGTCTGCGCGACGTGCAGCTCAAGCACGGGCGCCTCTACGGGCTGATGCACGACGGACGCGGCCTGCTGCTCGACCAGACCGGCCGGCTCTCCGTCGCGGGCTGGGCGGACCGCGTCGACCACGTCGTCGACGTCAGCGAGGAACTCGACGCGCCCGCCGTGCTGCTGCGACCGGACGGGCACGTGGCGTGGGTCGGCGAAGACCAGGACGACCTGGTCGGCCACCTGCCCACGTGGTTCGGCGCCGCCGCCTGACCACCCGGACGTCGGGCAGGCCCCTCGCGACGCGGCCTGCCCGACGTCCGATCAGGCGTGCCCGCCGACCGACACCGTGCCGACGGTCAGCTCCGGCCGTCCCTCCATGAACTCGCCGACCCACGCCACCTCCCGGTCCAGCTCGGCCGCGTGCGCCCGCGACAGCGGCGCGAACGGCTCCACCGTGACCACGATCCGCCGACCCGACCGCTTCTGGTGCCACACCCCGGCCACCACGCCGTCCACCAGCAGCACCGGGAAGTTCCCCGCCTGCCCGCCCGACAACGCCCGCTCGGCCGCCCGACCCGGGAACACCACCTCGCGCGGGTGGCTGCCCACCACGTACGCGTCGAAGTAGGGGAGCAGCCGCACCCCGGCCGGCGGCTCGTCCGGCCACGACGTGTCGCCGCGCACCACCCACCCGCCGTCCACCCGCTCCAGGTCGGCCCGCTCGAACACCCCGTCCACCCACCGTTTCGGCGCCGCCAGCCACTTCGCGAAGTGCGCCTGCGTCGCCGGCCCGTAGGACCGCAGGTAGGCGTGCAGCAGTTCGACCGCGCCGTCCGCGGCCGGCGCGAAACCCGGCAGCCACCGCTGCGGGCTCGTGTAGGCGGTCTTGCGGCCCTTGTTCGGCGCGAAGCACATCGCGCCGAGGTTCGACGCCACGCCCATCGCCTCCACCCACCGCGGCCACGGTGTCCCGCCGAACGCCTCCATCACCCGGTCGCCCGCCCACGCGCCGGTGCGCGCGACGACCGCCTCGGTCAACTCGTCACCGGTCAGCTCGTCGTCCCGCAACGCGTCCGCGATCGCCGCCACCACCTCGGCCGCCTGCTGCTCGGTCAGCAACCGCAGCTTCTGCGGCAACTGCGCCAACGCACCCGCCCACATCGGCAGGTCCGCCGCGGGCAGCAGGTGCACCGTGCCGCGCGGCCCGCGCGTCTTCACCAACGTCCGGTCCACCCACAACGCGTCCCGCACCTGCTGCCGGGTCAGGGTCGTGCGGACCCCGATCGACACCTCCGCCGCCGACATCACCTGGGCGTGCGCGCCGCACATCGCCCGCACCACCGCCGCCGGGTCGGCCGACGGGGCCAGCAACGAGTGCCGGCGCAACCGCCGACCGATCACCCGGTTCACCGCACCTTCCCGAAGAACGCGCGCACCTCGGCCGCGAACGCGCCGGGCACCTCCATCGCCACGAAGTGCCCGCCGGGCCTTTCCCCCGGCCAGTGCACGATGTCGTTGTGCCGGTCGGCCAGCCGCCGGATCGCGGGCGGACCGCTGTAGACGCCCGTCGGCACCAACTTCTGCCCTTCCGGCCACCCGAACCGCTCGTTGTCGTACATGAACCACGACGAGGACCCCGCCGTGCCGGTCAGCCAGTACAAGGTCGCGTTGACCAGCAGCAGGTCGCGGTCGATGGCCAGTTCCGGCGAGTCCACCGTGATCGTGAACTCCTGGAACTTCTGCATCAGCCACGCCAACCACGCCACCGGCGAGTCGTGCCACCCCAGCGCGAAAGTCTGCGGCGCGGCCCGCAGCAACGCGTGGTGGTCGACGCCCGCGCCGGCCCACTCCTGCATCTGGTCGTGGAACACCCGCTCATCCTCGGTCAGCTCGGGCAGGTCCGCCTCGGTCGGGAACCCCAGACCGCCGTTCACGAACACCCCGACCACGTGCTCCGGCGCGGCCTTCGCCACCTCCGGCGCGATGTAGGCGCCGAGGTCACCTCCCTGCACGCCGTACCGCCCGTACCCCAGCCGCGCCATCAGCCCGGCGAACAGCCGGCCCGCGCGGGCGACGTCGAACGGCCCGGTCGGCTTCCCGGAGAACCCGAAGCCCGGGATGCTCGGCACCACCACGTGGAAGTCCCGCAGGTGCTCCAGCGCGTCCACGAACTCGACGAACGTGTTCGGCCACCCGTGCACCAGCAGCAGCGGCAGCGCGTCGGCGTCGTCGCTGCGCACGTGCAGGAAGTGCACGTCCAGCCCGTCGACCTCCGTGGTGAACTGCGGGAAGGCGTTCAACCGCGCCTCGTGCGCCCGCCAGTCGAACCCCGTGCGCCAGTGCTCGGCCAGGTCGCGCAGGTAGTCCACCGGCACGCCGCGCTCCCACCCGTCGCCGGGCAGCGGCTCCACCCAGCGGGCACGGGCGAGGCGGTCGGCGAGGTCGTCCAGGTCGGCCTGCGGCACGGCGATGCGGAACTCTTCGATCTCGGTCACGACACCGACCCTAGGAGCCGGGTAGGACAGGATCCGTCCTAGATCGACCCCGGATGCCCGAACTGGGCGATCCGCAGCCCGCCCTCGACCACCACCGTGTCGACCAACCGGAAACCCAGCCCTTCGTACAACGCGATGGCGGGCGCGTTCGCCGCACCCGTCGACACGATCGCCGGCCCGCCCTCGGCCAGCACCTGCTCCACCAGCCGTCTGGCGAACCCGAGCCGGAAGTGGCTCGGCGCCACGCACAGCCGGTCGATGTCCAGCACGCCGTCGACCTTCGCGTAGCCGACGAACGCCACCAGGTCGTTGTCGACGTACCCGCCGAGCCACCGCAGCGGCAGTCTCCGGATGTCGTCCACCGACTCGTGCAACCCGGGTATCGTCGAGCTCCCGATCAACTCCGCCTCGACCGCGTACGACTGCGTCGCGATCCGGTGCACGGCCTTCGCCGTGGCGTCGTCGGTGAGGTCCAGGGGAACGATCATGCGGTCATCCTTTCCCACGAGGTGATCCGCCGGTTACCCGGTCCGATCGACCGCCGAACGCCGTGTTCGCCGGTCGGTGGCGTCGAACCACCGGGGCAGCGGGTCTGCTCCGGGATCACGCAAGCTGCGAGTAGACCCACTTCCGCGTCCCGAACTAGCTTCGTGCGACGAGCCGGCCGGAGGGGAAGAAATGGTCGAGATCACCGCATCCTCGACATCATCACGCTCTACCGGCTCACCGGGACAGGCGGCTCGTCCGCCCAGTTCCACTACGAGAGTTGCGACCGCGGCGGGAACTTCGCCGCGATGGAGGAACCCGACCTGTTCATCGGGGACGTGCGGGAATTCCGCCACAAGCTGAAGCTTGGTTGAGGTCTGCGCAAGCGTGGAGATGGCAGTCCACAAGTATGCGGAGATGATTGACAGGGCGGCTGCCGAACTGGCACGGACGGTCGTGAACCAGCGGCGTGTCGCGCTCTCCACCCCCATGGGCGGCAGGTCCCGCCCCAGCTCGGGACTCGTTCCTTCGGCCGCCCGCCCAGCAACAAGGAGTCACCGATGACCAGCACGGCATCGAATGTCGTCGATCGCGAGGCGATGCTGAAATCGTACTACGGTCCCTTCACCAGCGAGAAGGAGAAGGAAGTCCTCGGCCTTCCGCTGCGCCTCGTCGGCGCGTGGGCGAAGAACGACGCCGCGGGCGTGGCGAACACCTTCACCGAGGACGGCATTCTCATCCTGCCGGGCGACGTGTTGAAGAAGGGGCGCGAGGAAATCCGCGCTTTCATGCAGGAGGCCTACTCGGGCCCGTTCAAGGGCACCGGCGTCACCGGCAACCCGGTCGACGTCCGCTTCGTCTCCGACGACGTCGCGCTGCTGCGCACGCACGGCGGCATCCTGGCCCCCGGCGAGACCGAGGTCGCGCCCGAGTTCGCGGTGCGGTCGACGTGGGTGTGCGTGAAGCAGGATGGCGAGTGGCGGCTCGCGGGCTACCAGAACAGCCCTCGGGGCGACGGCGCGACCCTGCGCTGGTAACCAGCCGGTAGTCGGAGCGAACCAAGGAGTGCCAGAATGCCCACAGCGACCAACGGATGGGGCAACGCCTCACAGCTCCTCGCCGAGGCGGGGATCCGCGAGGACACGTCCTTCTACCGGGGCTTCACCGCCGAGGACGAGAAGGCGGTGCTGACCGTGCCGATGCGCCTCAGGGAAGCCTGGGAGCGCAACGACGCCGACATGTTCGCGGACACGTTCGCCGAGAACGGGAGCCTGCTGATGCAGGACACCCAGCTCACCAGTCGCGAGGAGATCCGCCAGCACATGGCGGAGGGCTTCCGCGGTGATCTCAAGGGAGCCCGGGTCCGCGGCGGCCCACTGGAGATCAAGTTCCTCAGCGACACCACCGCGATGGTGATCAGCGAGGGCGGCATCCAGCTCGCCGGCGAGTCGACGACCGCACCCGAGCGCGCCGTCCGCGTCACCTGGGTGATCGTCAAGCAGGCCGACGGCGGCCTGAAGCTGTTCTCCCACCAGGGCAGCCCCCTCAAGGGCTGACGACCCGCACGACGACAGGTGGCCCATGGCGGTCGAGGCCGGTTCGCCGACGCCGGATTCCACTGAGCGACCACAACCGCGAGGTGGCAACGGCGTCGGCGCTGTGGCGGGAGAAGAACGCGCTCCTGGTCTTCCACCCGTTCGCGTTCAGCACGATCTGCCAGGACGGGATGTGCTGAGCAGCAGCGGTACGACTTTCCCCGCTGTCGGACTTCTGGCCACACGGCGAGGTCGCCAGGAAGTACGGCGTCCTCGTCGAAGAAGCCGGGATCGCGATGCGGGGCACGTTCCTGCTGGACACCACGGGTGTCGTGCGCTTCGCGGAGATCAACGGCCCCCGCGAGGTGCGCGCGCAGGCCAAGTGGAAGAAGGCGGTGGCGGAACTGACCGCCTGATCCCACGTCCTCCATCCCGACGCGTCGCCGTTCACCGGAAGGTGGTCGGCGACGCGTTCTTGCGCGCCGCGGCACCACTCGAACCCCCGGGGCGGTCGACGAACCACCCCGTCCCGCCGCACCGCCACGTACGTGGAACGCATGACCCGCTCCGGCGGATCAGACGTACAGGGGCCCCGCGGCGACGTCGTCGTGCAGCCTGCGGTGTTCCTCGGACCAACGGGAGCGATTGCGCAGCACGGGGATGAGATCGGACGCATCTCTCGCATTGCCCAATTCCGGGGGCCCGGCCTCCGCAACGTCGAAGATGCGCAGGTCACGCCGCCGCTGTGAGCATGTTGTCGTCCCGCCCCCTGATGAGGAGCGATGTCCTTTGGGCAACTACATCGGCGGTCGCGCGGTCGTGCTGGGCGGAAGCATCGCGGGCATGCTCGCCGCGGGAGTCTTGTCCGACGCGTACGAGAACGTCGTGATCGTCGACCGGGACGAGCCTTCCGACGTACGGGACCCACGGCGCGGTGTGCCGCAGGGACGTCACGCCCACCGCCTCCTCTCCAGCGGCCAGGAAATCCTGGAGGAGCTGTTCCCCGTCCGACGGCCCTTCAACGGCTACCGCATCAAGACCGCGCCGACCGGCCCGCGGCTCGTCGGCATCACCCGCCCGGTGCTCGAGAACCACGTGCGTCAACGGGACCAGGCGATCCCGGGCGTCCCCTTCCGCGAAGGGCACGACGCCGTCGGGCTGGTCGCCGACGGCGGAGTCGTCCGCACGGCACGCGCGCAGAGCCGCCAAACCGGCGCCGAGGTCGAGGAGATCGACACCGACGTCGGCGTCGACACGACCGGCCGCGGCTCGCGCGGGCCGACGCGGCTGGAGCCCATGGGCTACCCGCGGGCGCCGGAGGACCGCGTGAAGGTCGGGCCGGCCCACACCAGCCGGAAGTACCGCCGGCACACCGACCCGGTGCGCGGCGACATGTCCATCAACCCGGCCGCCACCCTGAAGCACCCACGCGGCGCGTTCCCGCACGCCATCGACGGGAACCTCGGCCTGCTGTCGCTGACCGGCACCCTCGGCGACCACCCCCGACCGACCCGGCGGGGAAGCCCGCCTTCGCGAAGTCCCTGCCCGTGCCCGACACCCACGACGCGACCCGGGTCGCCGATCCCCTCGGTGACCCGGTGATGTTCCAGTTCCCGGCGAGCCGGCGCCTCCGCTACGAGCGGATGGAGTGCTTCCCCGAGGGCTTCCTCGTCCTCGGCGACGCGGTGCGCTCGTTCAACCCGGTCTACGGGCACGGCATGGCAGTGGCCGCGCCCCAGGCGCCGGTGCTCGCCGAGCACCGGTCGGCGGGTCGGGCGCCGAACCCGCTGAAGTACTTCGGCGACATCAAGTCCGTGGTCAGCGTGCCGCGGGAGATCGCCGCCGGCGGTGACCTCGCGTTCCCCGGAGTGGCGGGCAAGCGCACGCCGAAAGCCCGGATGAGCAACGCCTCCACGGCCAGCCTCCAAGTGGCCGCGACGCACGACGCCGGGCTCTCGGAGGCCTTCCTGCGCGTCGCGGGTCTGGTCGACCCACCGCAGGTGTTGATGAAACCCGCGATGGTGCTGCGCACACCACGCACCCCCACGCTCGACTCCGCTCCTTTTCAGTGGAGCGGTTGCGCCAGGACGTGACCGCGCAAGCAGGTACGTCGACGTCGGCCGTTCGGACGTGAGCCCGGCCCAACTCTTGAGGATCACCGCGCCTGGACGACCCTCGCATACCCAGAGCCGCCGTACGGCGGATGTCAGGAGGACCGGATGTACGATTACGTGATCATCGGAGCGGGCTCGGCGGGCTGCGTGCTCGCCGCCCGGTTGTCCGAAGACCCCGATGTCACCGTCTGCCTGATCGAGGCCGGTCCCACGGACGACCTGGAGGCCATCCACGTCCCCGTAGCCTTCGGCGACCTGTTCCGGACCTCAGTGGACTGGGACTACGACTCGCACGAGGAACCCCAGCTCAACCGGCGGCGGATCTTCCTGCCCCGCGGCAAGGTCCTGGGCGGCACCAGCTCGATCAACGCGATGCTGTACCTGCGCGGCAACAAGCTCGACTACGACGGCTGGGACCGGCCCGGCTGGAGCTACGACGAACTGCTGCCGTACTTCAAGCGCTCCGAGGACAACGAGCGCGGCGCGTCGTACTACCACGGCGCCGGCGGCCCGATGAGCGTGTCGGACGGGCGCAGCAAGAACACCCAGTCCGAGGCGTTCCTGGAGTCCGCGGCACAAGCCGGGTTCGCGTCGAACGACGACTTCAACGGCGAGTCGCAGGACGGCTTCGGCTACTTCCAGCTCACCCAGCGCAACGGCCGCCGGTGCTCGACCGCGGTCGCCTACCTGCACCCGGCCACGAGCCGGCCGAACCTGACCGTGCAGACGAACTTCCAGGTGCACCGCATCCTCATCGAGAACGGCCGCGCGGTGGGTGTCGCCGGCCGCCGGTTCGACGAGAACCTCACCGTCCACGCCAACCGCGAGGTGATCCTCTCGGCCGGCACGTACAACTCGCCGTTCCTGCTCATGCACTCCGGCATCGGGCCCGCCGACCACCTCGGATTGCTCGGCATCCCGGTCGTGCACGCCAACGACCAGGTCGGCGCCAACCTCCAGGACCACCCGCTGGTCCCGCTGATCTTCGCCCACGACGAGCCGGTCAGCACCCTGATCGCCGAGCAGCCGCAGTACGTCAAGCAGTTCGAGGAGGAGGGCACCGGGCCGATGACCTCCAACGGCCCCGAGGCGGGGGGCTACGTGCGCACGCGCTCCGGACTCGACGCTCCGGACGTGGTGTTCTTCTCCGGCCCCATGATGTTCGCCGACAGCGGTCTCGGCCTGCCCACCGGGCACGCCATCACCTACGGGCCGGTGCTGCTGACGCAACAGGCCCGGGGCGCGGTGACGCTGGACTCCAGCAACCCCACCACGAAACCCAAGATCCAGCACAACTACTACCAGACCGAGGACGACCTCGTCACGGCGGTGGCGGCGACGCGGATCGGCATGGAGATCGCGCGGCAGAAGGCCCTGGCCCGGTTCACCAAGGACTGGTACCACGCCCCGGAGTCGGACTCCGAAGCCGACGTGCGCGCGTACGTCCGCGGCTACACCCACTCCATCTTCCACGGCTCCGGCACCTGCGCCATCGGCAAGGTCGTCGACGCCGAGCTGAAGGTGATCGGCGTCGAGGGCCTCCGTGTGGCGGACGTGTCGGTCATGCCGACGGTCGGCCGCGGCGCCCCCAACGCGTCGGCCGTCGCGATCGGCGAGAAGGCCGCGGACCTCGTGCTGGGCAAGGCGCCGCTGACCGAGGGCCAGGCATTCTCCACGGCGTGAATCGGCATCCGCCGACCGGAGTTGAGGAGGAGTGTTGACCGCTACCCCCGAGGTCCCGACGTCGACCGACATGGCGACCGAACTGGAAGATCTCGACCGCAGGCACCTGTTCCGCTCCATGCAGCGGGGCGACATCACCGACCGGGTGGTGATCGTCCGCGGCCAGGGCTGCACCGTGTGGGACGCCAGGGGCACCGAGATGCTGGACGCCGCGGGCGGCGGCGTGTGGCACTCGCACCTCGGCCACGGGCGCCGTGAGCTCGGTGAGGTCGCCGCCCGGCAGATGGGCGAGATCGAGTACTTCACCAGCCTGCTGGAGTTCACCAACGACAAGGCGATCAGGCTCGCGTCCCGCATCGCGAACCTGGCGCCCGAGGGCCTCAACCGCGTGTTCTTCACCAGCGGCGGCTCGGAGGCGGTGGAGACGGCGATCAAGGCCGCACGGCTCTACCACCACCGGCGAGGCGACACGGACCGCACGTGGATCATCTCGCGCAACTACTCGTTCCACGGGACCGCCTACGGCAGCGGCACGGCCACCGGCTTCCCGCCCGTGCACGTGGGGGTGGGGCCGAACCTGCCCCACGTCGAACGGGTCTCGCCGCCCTACCCCTACCGGGCCGCGGACCTCTACGGCGGCCGGGACACCACCGACTTCCTGATCGACGAGCTGGAGCAGGTGATCCAGCGCCTCGGCCCGGGCAACGTGGCCGCGATGATCGGCGAGCCGGTGATGGCCGCCGGCGGCGTGCTCGAACCGCCCGCGGACTACTGGCCGCGGGTGCGGGAGCTGCTGACGCGGCACGGCATCCTGCTGATCGCCGACGAGGTGGTCACCGGGTACGGCCGCATCGGCTCGTGGTTCGACTCGCCGGGGCGGGGCATGCAGGCCGACATGATCACGTTGGCCAAGGGCATCGCCGGCGGGTACGTGCCGCTGGGTGCGACGGTCATGTCGGACGAGGTGTCGGAGACGCTGCTGAGCACCGGCGGCTTCTTCCACGGCTACACCTTCCAGGGCCACCCGGTGGCCTGCGCGGTGGGTCTGGCGACGATCGACATCATCGAGCGCGAGAACCTGCTGTCGAAGGCGGGCTTGATCGCCGACTGGGCCCGCACCGGCCTGGCGTCCGCGGTCGACCTGCCCGCGGTGGGCGACCTGCGGATCGTGGGCTCCCTGGGGGGTCTGGAGCTCGTCGCCGACCGCACCACCCGCGAGCCGATGGCGTGGGGACCGGTCGAGCAGGTGGCCTTCGAGATCCGCAAGCGGCACGGCGTCATCGCCCGCCCCTACGGCTCCATGCTGGTCCTGGCCCCGCCGTTGGTGATCAGCGAAGCCGAGATGGCCCGCGCCACCGCCGCGGTGGTCGACGTGGTGTCCAACCTCCGCCCGGACGGCGCCATCGCCGGGTGAACTGGGGTGGACGGTGACAACCGCCCGAATCCTGGCTTCCGATAAGGTTCACTTATCGGAAGCCAGGATTTCTCCACGTAATAGCGTTTCGTTGTATCCCATAACGTTCGCTCAAACGTAATAGTGCTACGCTATTGCTGTGACGACGACGGAGACCTCCGCGCTGACCTGCAACTACCCCGGCTGCGCACGACCGGTGTTCCGGGGCACTGGTCCGGGCCGGCCGGCCGAGTACTGCGACCTGCCGGAACACACCCGGTGGCGGGCGTGGCGAGAGCGGCAGCGGCTCGCCCAGACGGCGGAGGACGAGCAGGCGATCGTCACCGTGACGAAAGGCCCGCAGGGGATCACCACGGGCAAGATCAGGGCCGAGGAACTGCTGGAGCGGTTCCGGGTGCTGACCGAGCAGCTGTCGACGACGTTGACCGGGGCCGTGGCGGAGCTGTCCGCCATCGCCGACCCGAGCGTGGCTGAAAGCCAGGTGCAGGCGGTCGAGGCCGAGGCCGCACGGCGGGTCGCCGAGGCGGAGGCCGCCGTCGCGAAGGCGGAACGGCGGCGGCGCGACGCCGAACAGGCCCGACAGGCCGCCGAAGCGACCACCGAGGACGCCGTGCGCGCCGCCGAACGAGCCGAACAGGACGCCGAAGCCGCCTACGCCCAACGTGACGCCGCACGCGCCGAAGCCTCCGCCGCCGTCCAACGGGCCGAGGACGAGATCGCCACCATCCGCGTGGAAGCCGCGGCAGCCGTGGACGAGATCCGACGCGACGCCCAGACCCAGGTCGACCAGGCGAAGACCGACGCGGTCACCCACGCCGAACAGGCGCGGCGGCAAGCGGTGCGGGAAGTCGAGCAGGTCCGCGCGGACGCCCAAGCCCAGATCGACCAAGCCCGACACGACGCGCAGGCCCAGGTCGACCGCGTCCAAGCCGAAGCGCGAACCCAGGTCGAGCAGGCACGAGCGGACGCGCGAAGCCGCGTCGACCAAGCCGTCGCCGACGCCAAGGCGAGCGTCGAACAGGCCCAAGCCGCCGCACGCGCCGAAGCCGCCGCCGCGAACGAGGCACGGATCAAAGCCGAACGCGCCGAACAGTCCGCCGACGACGCCCGCACCGAACTGGACCGCGCACGCGCCGAGCTGACCGACCAGCGCGAAACCCACCGCGCTCAACTCGACCAGGCCGAACGCGCCGTCCGCGAGCGCCTCGCCGCCCTGGAGGAAGCCCGCACCCAGACGCTCGTCCGAGCCGAACGCGCGGAAACCCAGGTCGACCGACTGCAAGCCGAACTGGACGCGCTGCGAGCGGAACGACCCTGAGGCGGGTCAGTGGATGACGGCCCAGGTGCGGGTGGTCGGGTCCACGACCACCGGCCGCCCGGTCGCGGACGTCCGGGTGGCGGCGCAGGAGTAGTGGCCGCACCGGTGCTCGACGTCGAAGGTGGCGCCGTCCGGCAGCGGGATGCGCAGGACGATCTCGTAGATCACGTCATCGGCCCGCTCGACCCGTTCGGCTCGGACGACGTCCGCTCGGACGCGCGTCCCGGCCGCTTCCAGCGCGGCGGTCCGCTCGGCGTCGTGGGCGACGGACGCGGTCATGCCCACGACGACCGGAACCGCCAGCGCGCCGCACACGGCGATGATCACGGACAGCCACCAGGAGCCGCTCACCACGACCCCGTAGCCGACGAGGCCTGCCGTGGCCAGGGCGGACAGCAGGCCGACGACCTTCGCGGACGTCCCCGACCGGCGTCCGGTCCGGGTCACCTCGGGCGCGGTCTCCGGGATGTCGGTCATGTCGCGATCGTAGGGCGGTGTCGCGGTGTCGTCCCGGTCTTCCGGCTCAGCCGAGGGTGACCGGTTTGCCCACCAGGGTCGTCGCCACCACCCGGTCGACACCGGGTAGGCCGGACAGCCTCATCGCCACCCGACGGGCCCGCAGCCGCCACGTCGACGCGGGTAGGAACCAGCGCGCGCCCGACCGTGCCACCTGCTGCTTCGCCGCCACGACCGGCCGCCACGCGCGTTCGTACGCGGCGAGGTCGTCCAGGTGCTCGGACAGCACGTACGCCCCGCCGATCCCGAGCGACGCGCCCTGCCCGGCCAGCAACGACACCGCGCCGCACGCGTCACCCACCAGCACCACGCGCCCGGACGACCACCTCGGCAGCTCCACCTGGGCGACCTGGTCGTAGTAGAGGTCCGCCGGGCACCGGTCCAACGCCCGCGGCACGACCCACCCCAGCGACCCGTACACCCGGACGACCTCCGCGCGCGGGTCGGCGGGCAGGTCCGGTGCCGGCGTCCGGTGGACGGTGAACGCCGCCACCCGTCCGTCGCGCAACCCGTAGAACCCGACCTGGCGGCCCGCGGTGTCGGTGACGCAGAACCGCCCGGCGACCAGCTCGTGCACCGACGGGTCGTCGAACGTGAACGCCGCCGTGTGGAACCCCAGGTACCGCACGTGCCCGTCGCCGAACACGAGCCGTCGCACCGCCGAGTGCACGCCGTCCGCGCCGACCAGCAGGTCACCGGACGCGGTCGACCCGTCGGCGAGCCGCACGTCCACCCCGGTCGGGCCGTCCTCGACACCGATCACGCGGGCGCCGAACCGCAGCGTCACCCCGTCGGGCAGGTCCTCGCGGAACGCGCGCTCGACGTCCGGCCGCATGACGCTCACCAGTCGTCCGTTCACCGCCCGTGCCATCCGGTCGAACCGCAGCCCCGCCACCCGCCGCCCCCGCGCGTCGACGTACGCGGCCTCCTCCACCCGGTAGCCGAGGTCGAGCAGGCGCGGCAGCACGCCCATCCGCTCGGCCGCGTCGTAGCCCGGCCCGAAGAAGTCGATCATGTACCCGGACGTGCGGGGCCCGGCGGCCTGCTCCAGCACGACGACCTCGTGCCCGAGCGTCCCCAACCGGTGCGCGAGCGCCAGTCCGGCGATCCCGGCCCCGCTGATCAGGACCTTCATCGCAGCACCCTGCCCAGCACGGGCACGACGACCTCCGCCGACAGGTCCGGTGACAGGGCGCGGTGCAGCAGCACGCCGTCCACGGCCGCCGCCAGCACCGCGGCGGTGTCCGCCGGTGTCGGGACGTCGCGCGACTCCAGCCACGCGGCGAGCGTGCGGCGGAAGTCCACCAGCACCTCGGCGACGGCCTGTCGCAGTTGGTCGTTGCGGGTCGCGGCGAGGAACGTCTCGGTGAACAGCTCCTGCCCGCCGTGTCCGTCCAATGCCCCCAGCAGCAGCGCCAACGCGTCCGACGGTGTCGAAGCGCGTTCCAGCACCGACGCGAGGCCGTCCACGGCGGATCGCAGCGCGCCGACGGCGGCCTGCACCAGCACCGCCTGCGTGGAGTCGAAGTGGTAGTGCACGACGCCGGATCCGACGCCGGCGCGTTCGGCGAGCATCCGGGTGCTCACCGCACCCCAGCCCTTCTCGGCGATGAGTTCCGTGGCCGCGTGCAGCAGCCGTTCCCGAACCGTCATTGGACGATCGTACTGGACGATCGTCCAAACCTAGAGTCGGACGTCGCCGCTCACGCCCGCGAACGCCAGCAGCCGGGCGCCTTCGGCCTCCACGTCGGCCTTCTGCGCGCGGGTCAGCGGCCGGAACACCTCGATGTCGAGCCCGTCGGCGGCCTGCTTCCAGGTGCCGTGCACGAAGCCGTCCACCAGCAGGGTCGGCTTGCCGCCGATGACGATCCCGCGCCGGTAGTCCTCGTCGGAGATGACGCGGGTGCGGTCGTCGTGGCCCAGCAGCACGTTGTCGAACTCGGGGAGGAACCGCGCCGGCGCGGGCGTGTCGGGGTCGGGCAGGGGCGCGTCCGGCACGTCGTAGAGCGTCCGGCCGCGTTCGTCGGTGAAGACCCGCAGGTCCATCGCCTCGACCACGGGCTTGAGGCGGCTCATGCCGGCCCAGGTCTGCACGTCCTTCACCGAGGCCGGGCCGAACGCGACGAGGTAGCGGCGCACGAACTCCTCGATCGGCGCGGCGGGCCCGGCGGGTCCGAGCCACCGGGCCGCGGTCGTCCACTTCGCCGCCCCGGACCTGCCCCAGACCGCGCGTGGCGTGGCCTGCACGGTCGGCACCAGGAAGCTGCCCGCGTAGCCCAGGGCGTTGGCGTCGTGGTCGGTCCACCGCGCGCCGAGCAGGTCGCCGATCTCGCGCCGGGTGCGCGGCTCGTCGAGCAGCGCGGTGACGGCTTCGGCGAACTCCTCGAGGTCGAGCCCGTCGAGCACGAACCCGAACGGCGAGGACGCGAACCGACGGTGCAGGAACGGCCGCAGCAGCGGTTCGAACCGGCCGTGGTCGGCGGCGGTGACCAGGTGGATCGTGGCACGGTGCAGCGACGCCCGGACGACCCGTCGGTCGAGCAGCAGCGACGCCAGCTCATCGGCCTGGAACGACCGGATCCGCGACCACAGGCCGTAGTAGGGCGAGAACGGCTCCTGCGCCTGCATGCCGACCAGGTGCTCCACCACGTCGCACGCGGTCCGGTCCACCCGGTCCAGCAGCAGCTGCCGGTGCAGGGTCGCCCGGTTCAACGCCCGGGTCGTCAGCTTCTCGATCACGACACGACACTAGGCGCTATCGAGGACGATTACGGTCCTCGATAGCCGCGGTCGTAGAGGCGCATCTCCGCGTCGTCCGGCGACTGGAAGGCGCGGACCCACGTGTCGAGGTCGGACCGCGTGATCGGTGGGTCCTCCGCACCCCGGGCCCGGATGCGTCGCCGCAGCTCATCGGGCGGCAGCTCGAGGTGCACCAGTTCCGCCGACGCCCCCGGCTTCCGTGCTTGCACCCGCAGGGCGTCGCGTTCGTCGCGGCCCCACGTCCCCCACTCGATGATGGCGGTCGCGCCGACCCGCAGGAGGTCCTGGGCCGTCGTCCACTGGAGCGCTTCCACGCGCTCGCGCATCGCGGCGTCCCGGAGGTCGACGCCCAGCGCGGCCATCCACTCGTCGGGTGTGAGCCGGACGCCGTGCCGCGGCCGGCCGCCGCGCGTGGGTGGTCTTTCCGCTGCCGGGAAGCCCGCAGACGATGACGAGGCAGCCGGATCGACGGGCGGCCTGGCCGGTCATGTGGACCGGTTGACCTCACGGCGCAGCGCGATGGCGTCCGACCGGATCCGCTCGGGTGCCTCGCGGTCGATCAGGGCGCGGCGCATCAGGGCGGCGATGGCGGGCTGGTGTTCGGGGGTGAAGCCGCGGCGGGTGATCTCCTGGGTGCCGATGCGCAGGCCGCGCAGCCCTTCGTCGATGCGCTGCCACGGCAGGCTGATGCCGCTGAGGTAGACGCCGGCCGCGCCGAGCAGCACGGCCGCCGCGTCACCGCCGCCGAGGGTGAGGGCGTCGATCGCGAGGTGGTGGGAGCGGGTGTGGACGCCGTCGTGGCGGGCGACGTCGAAGCCGTTGTCGGCCAGCGCCGCGCCGAGCGCTTGGGCGTTGGCGATGCACGCGCGCGCGTAGTCCGGGCCGTGTTCGGCCAGTTCGGCGGCGGTGACGGCGAGCGCGCCGAGGCGTCCGGCGTCGTAGTTGGCGAGCATGCCGGGGTAGGCGACGTTCGAGACGCGTTCGGCGAGCTCGGGGTCGCGGGTGACGACGCAGCCGCCGGACGGTCCGCCGAACGACTTGTAGGTGGAGAACGTCATCAGGTGCGCGCCCTCGTGCAGGGGCCGCTGGAACTGCTTGCCCGCGACGAGCCCGGCCATGTGGGAGGCGTCGTAGACGAGGATCGCGCCGACCTCGTCGGCCGCCGCCCGGACCGCGGCGACGTCGTGCGGGAACAGCATCAGGCTCGCGCCGATCACCACGATCCGCGGCCGGTGGACCCGGAGGAACCCGGGCAGCGTCGCGTAGTCGAGGTCGAGCTCGTCGGGCAGGTAGGGCAGGTCGACGACGGTGAGGCCGCGGATCGCCGGCACGCCCTGCGCGTGGTGGCTGGCGTGACCGCCGGCGAACTCGGGCAGCACCGCGATCTTGTCGCCGGCGCGGGCGAACGCGGTGTAGACGGCGAGGTTGGCCAGGGTGGCGCTCTGCAGCCGGACCTCGGCGAACCGGCCTTCCATGAGGGACGCGACGAGCATCGGCGCGAGGACTTCGAGGGTGTCCAGGTGGTCGAGGCCGACCTGGTACTTCTCGCCGGGCCAGCCCATGCTGGGCCGGCTGGAGACGGTGGCCCGCACGGCCGCCGCGGCGGTGGGGCTGAGCACGTTGGTGCCCGCGTAGAGCACGATCCCGTCGTCGTCGACCTGCGTGGCGTGCGCTTCGAGGGCCTTGCGGACGGCGTCCGCGACGCCGGCGGCGGTCAGGTCGGTGGAGACGGCGGCCTCGACCTCGGCGAGCCTGCGTTGCGCCTGCGGTGAGGCCCAGGGTGCGATCCTGCTGTTCGTCACGATCGATCACGCTAGGGCGTGGGCGTCGGGTGGGGCGACCGTCCGGGGACTGGAGTTGTTCCTACAGTTGTCGGAATGCAGGAGCTGCTGGACGAGCTGTCCCGGGTGCTGGGACGCGGGGTGTCGGTGGACGACGTGGCGGGCCGGGTGGTCGCGCACAGCGCCCAGACCGACGACGTGGACCAGGCGCGGGTGCGGGCGATCCTGGCCCGGCGGGTGCCCGCGGACGTCGCGGCGTGGCAGGAGCAGCACGGCGTGGCGACCGCGACGGGGCCGGTGCGGGTGCCGGGGAACGCGGCGTTGGGGTTCGGGCAGCGGGTGGGTTTCCCGTTGCGGCACAACGGGGTGCTGGTCGGCTACCTGTGGGTGCTCGGCGACGTGCCGGAGCTGGACCTGGGTGAGCGGTTGGCGGCGTTGGCGGCGCAGGTCCCGGCCGGTGAGCGGACGCCGGTGCGGGTGGTGGTGGCGTTGGAGCCGCGGGTGGTGCGCACGGTGCCGGCCGCCGAGGCGCTGCCGGACCTGCCGGGGCACGTCGGGGTGAGCGACCCGCACCCGCCCGATCGGACCGCCGCGGCCTACCAGCAGGCGTTGGCGGCGGCGGAGCTGGCGCGGCTGGACCCGGCGCTGCCGGACCGGGTGCGGTGGTCCGAACTCGGCGCGTACCGGCTGCTGCTGGGCGCGTCGCCGGACGAGGTGGTGGCGGGGTTGTCGGACGTGCTGCTGCGGACGCTGGAGGTGTACCTGGACTGCGGTTGCGAGGTGCGTGCCGCGGCGGAACGCCTGCACCTGCACCGCACCAGCCTGTACTACCGGCTGGGTCGGATCGCCGAGCTGACCGGCCGTGACCTGGCCGACGGCGGCGCCCGGCTGGAGCTGCACCTGGCGCTCAAGCTCGTCCGGTTGGCGCGGCGTCCGTAAGGTCGGTGTCGTGCTCCTGTGGATCAACGGGCCGTTCGGCGGCGGCAAGACCCAGACCGCGCACGAGATCCGGCGGCGGCTGCCGGGCAGCTTCCTCAGCGATCCCGAGCACGTCGGGTTCGCGCTGCACCGGATGACGCCGCGGCCGTTGCGCGGTGACTTCCAGGACCTGGCGTCGTGGCGGCGGGGCGTGGTCGAGGTGCTGGACCGGGCGGCGAGCGGGCACGACGGGGTGATCGTGGTGCCGATGACGGTCGTGGAGCCCGCGTACTTCCGCGAGGTCGTGGGTGGGTTGCGCGACCGGGGCCACGACGTGCGGCACTTCGCGTTGTTGGCCGAGCGGGAGACGGTGGTGCGGCGGCTGTCGGAACGCGTCTTCGGGCGCGCGGCGCGGGTCGTGCTCGGCCGGGAGGCGTCGCTGCGGCGGGAGAGCTTCGCGCTGCGGGTGTTGGACCGCTGCCTGGAACGGCTGCGCGAGCCGGAGTTCGCCGAGCACGTGTGGACCGATCACCTCACGGTGGAGCAGGTGGCGGACCGCGTCGCCGCGTCGGCCGGGCTCACGTTGGCGCCGAACACCGACGGCAGGCTGCGCGGCCGGGTGCGGCGCACGTGGACTTCGGTGAAGCACATCCGGTTCGACTAGGTGTGTGCGGAGCGTCGCGGTCGGTGGCTGCGGTGTGCCCGCAGTCGGGGAGGGCATCACTCGTTCGTGTCATTTTATGTCGTCGCTGATACACGTCCGGTGACCGCGACGAGTTCATCTACATCCGCAATGACGCGAGAGGGAGCACCGAGATGAACGAGCCGCAGCGAGGATCACCCGAGTACCCGGAGCGCTGGGAGGACCTCGTCCGCCGGCCCCGCCTGCGGGCGAATGCCCGGCCGCCGGACGAGTTCCGCGAGCTGTTCGAGGGCCCACCGCGGCACACCCGGGAGGTCCGCCGCGTCGACCGGACGCAGGAGTCGTGGACCCGGATCGGCACGGACCCGGTGGAGTCCTACCGCCCGGACTGGGTCGAGGCGGCGGGCAAACCGCGACAGGCCAAGCTGCCGCCGCCACCGCGGGTGCGCCACCGCGGCGGGGCCGAGCTGGAGCCGCTGGTCATCTGGCACCCGGACGACCGCAGGACCTACAACGACCACGCCTTCCCGTGGGGCTGCGTCTGCCTCATCACGACCGCCTTCGGCTCCCGGGGTTCCGGGGTCGTCATCGGTCCCCGCCACGTCCTCACCGCCAGCCACGTGGTCGAGTGGTCCACCGACCAGGCCGAGACCATCGAGGTCCACCGCCACGGGAACGGCTTCCGCGCCCGCACCCACGCGACGTTCGCGATGGCGTTCACGCAGATCGGTGACGTGGGCGCGACCACGCTCGACGAGGACTACGCGGTGCTGGTGACCGAGCAGCGCCTCGGCGACGCGTTCGGCTTCCTGGGCACGAGGGAGTACGACAGCGGCTGGGACGACGATCACCTGTGGGACACGATGGGCTACGCGACCGACATCCCGCAGGGCGCCGGTCAGGGCCTGATCCCCACGTTCCAGCAGCGGGTGGCGCTGGACGAGGACGAGTTCGACCTCGGCTCGGGGCGGGCCATGACCACCACCGCCGATGCCATGAAGCGGCAGTCGGGCTCGCCGATGTTCGGCACGTGGGGAGACCAGACGCAGGTCGTCGCCGTCATCTCCGCGACGGGTGAGGTGTTCCTGTCCGGCACCGAGAACTGGTGCTCGGGTGGCTCCGACCTCAACCGGCTCGTCCGCAAGGCGCGCACCGACTTCCCGTGACCGCCTGACCGCCACCGCGTGCGGTGTCGGCGGACGTCGCGCTGAAGACCGTCGACCGGCACCGCGCGGCGGGCACGACACGATAGGGTGATCAACTTCTCTGACCGATGTCAAGGAGTGACGTGCCCGACCTCGGCTTGTTGCTGTACTTACCGCACCGCGAGCTCGAGAACCGGGTGTTCGCCGCCCTGGCGGAGGCGGGGTTCGACGACGTGACGCCCGCGCAGGCGCGGGTGTTCCACCGGATCGCCCGGGACGGTTCGCGGCTGACGGAGCTCGCGGAGGCCGCCCGGATCACCAAGCAGACCGCCGGTTTCCTGGTCGACCAGCTCGAACGCGCTGGCTACGTGGAGCGCGGCCCGGATCCGACCGACGCGCGGGCCCGGTTGATCCGGGTGGCCGAACGCGGGCGCGCGGCGATCCCGGTCTGCCTGGCCGCGATCGCCGAGGTGCAGCGGGAGTGGACCGCGCACCTGGGCCGGCCGCGGATGGTGGCGCTGCTCGACGCGCTGGCCAGGTTGCGCGAGATCACCGACCCGGACCTGTAGCGCGCGGGCAGCCCGGCGGGTGTGCCTGCTCGCCGTGGCCCAGCTCGACGCGGATGTCGTCGTTGTCGGCCAGTACGACCACGGTGCCGCGGTCACGGGTCCAGCCGTCGGAGACCAGGAAGTACTTGGCACCGACCTTGGCGAACTGGCGCAGGCGGCTCGCGTACAGCGACAACAGGATCCCGCCGCCGACCGCGAGCGGGAACGCGTAGAAGCTGGTGATCGGGAACAGCAGCCCGAGCGCCACGGTCAGGGCGGGCAGGATCAGCCAGGCCGGCGACAGCACCACCGACAGCACCACCGACAGCGCCCGCCGCGCGGACGCGGGGTTCCAGCCACCGGCAGACCAGGGCGATCCCCACGACGACCGCCAGCAGCAGGAACACCGGGCCGACGCTGCACAGCACGTGGTCCGTGGTGGTCATGCCCAGCACGGAGCTGTCGATGCCCAGTTCACGGGCCTGCACGTCGCTGCGCCGCCAGCCGAAGTACACCAGCAGGCCGGTGAGGACGGTGACGTTGGCCAGCGCCTCGCCGACGCGGTGCACCGCGTCGGGCTGGTCGGAGCCCTTGCCGGGCGCGTCCCGGTCGGCCGGCGTGGTCATGACGTCGTGGTCGTGGGGGTGGTCGTCGTGCGGGTGGTGGTCCCGCCGCCGGAGCCGGTGCCGGCGGGTCGGGTGGTCGTCGTCCGGTCGGTCGTGGTGTCGCCGCCGGGTCGGTCGAACACCCCGCTCTGGCACGAGGTGACGCCGATGCACCCGATCGCGTGAAGGGGCGTTACGAGGACAGGAACCGGTCGAGGACGCGGGCGCCGAAGCGGAGCCCTTCCACCGGCACGCGCTCGTCCACGCCGTGCGGCATGGCGCGGTAGTCGTAGCCGGGCGGCAGCGACAGCGGGGCGAAGCCGTAGCAGTCGATGCCCAGCCGGCTGAACGCCTTGGCGTCCGTGCCGCCGCCCATGCAGTAGGGCACGACCACGGCCTCGGGGTCCTCCGCGCGCAGCGCCGCGGCCATCGCGTCGAACCACGGCGAGTCGATCGGCGCCTGCACGGGCGGTTCGTCGGCGATGAACTCGCGCCGCACGTCCGGGCCGAGTGCGACGTCGATCGAGGCCAGCAGCTCGTCGACGGCGCCGGGCAGGGTGCGCACGTCGAGTTCGGCGGTGGCGCTGCCGGGGATGACGTTCACCTTGTACCCGGCTCGCAGCACGGTGGGCGTGACGCTGTTGCGGACGGTGTTCTCGACCAGCTTCGCGGCGGCGCCGAACCGGGCGATGGTGGCGTCGACGTCGGACAGGTCCACCGGCACGTCGAGCGCGGCGCCGACCCGTTCGACGAACGCCCGCACGGTGGGCGTGAGCCGCACGGGGTGCCGGATGGCGGCGACGCGGGTGAGCGCGGCGAGGAGCGTGGCCACGGCGTTGTCGTCGTTGCGGCGTGAGCCGTGCCCGGCGCGCCCGGTGGCGGTGAGCCGCAGGTGGGAGGTGCCGCGCTCGGCCGTGCCGATGGGGTAGACGCGCCGGCCTCCGACGGGGTGGGCGTAGCCGCCGGACTCGCCGATCGCGGTGGCGCAGCCGGCGAAGAAGTCGGCGTGGTGGTCGACCAGCCAGTGCGCGCCGAACTCGCCGCGGTCCTCCTCGTCCGCGACGAACGCGAGCACGATGTCGCGGCGCGGCCGCCGCCCTTCGCGGGACCAGGCGCCCAGCACGGCCAGCACCATGGCGATCATGTCCTTCATGTCGACCGCGCCGCGGCCCCACAGGTAGCCGTCGCGCTGGATCCCGGCGAACGGCGGCACGCTCCACTCGGCCGGGTCGGCGGGCACCACGTCCAGGTGCGCCTGCACGAGCAGCGCGGGCAGGTCGGGTTCGGCGCCGGGCACGCGGGCCAGCACGTTGGCGCGGCGTGGCGCGGGTTCGAGCACGGTGGCCCGCACGCCGACGGCGTCCAGGTGGGCGGCGACGAACTCGGCGGCGTCCCGTTCGCCGGCGGACTCGCCGCCGCCGTGGTTGGTGGTGTCGAAGCGCAGCAGCGCGGCGCACAGGTCGACGACGTCCTCAGCCATAAATCCCCTCCGACGCCCCCGCCGCGATCGCGGTGACGACCTTGAACGCCTGCATCGCCAGGGTCATGGACGCGGCGTCGAACCCGACCCGGAGTGCTCCGACCTGCTCCACCGTAGGGATCACCGCCGCGGCGGCGGCCAGGTGGGTGGCGTCGAACTCCACTTCGACCCGGTGCGGCGCGACCGCGCCCGGTCCCCGTCCGGCGCGACCCATGGCCGCGCGGGCGGCCTCGGTGATCAGCTCGGAGGTCACCTGCGGGGGTGAGCAGACGGCGGCGTAGCGGCTGACGCACTCCTTGACGGCGACGAGTCCGGCGCCGGGCGCGTAGTCGCGGGCGTCGTCGCACGCCTTGTCGTCACCGGTCACGAGCAGCACGGGGACGCCGTGCTCGGCGGCCAGCGCGGCGTTGAGCCTGCCCTCGCTCGCGGGCACGCCGTCCAGCCACACGCCGGTGATGGAGTTCTCCAGGTAGGTGTGCGCGAGGACGCCCTCCTGGCCGGCGCCCGCGTGGTAGCCGAGGAACACCACGCCGTCCACGCCGGAGTCGACGCCCTGCATCATCGACAGCGGCTTGTGCCGCCCGGTGAGCAGCCGTGCCCGGGTGTCGAGGTCCTCCAGCAGGAGGTTGCGCTGGGAGGAGTGGGCCTCGTTGACGAGCACGTCGGTCGCGCCGCCCGCGTGGACGCCCGCGACGCAGGCGTTGACGTCGCCGGTGAACAGCCGGCGGAACCGCTGCCACTGCTCGGTCTGCGGGACGACGTCGGCGGTCCAGGTGACCCCCGTCGCCCCTTCCATGTCGGCCGAGATCAAGATCCGCATGCGTTCACCGTACCGAGCCGATGTCGGTTCTTGACGTATGCCACGACAGAGTGGTTACTTCTTGACTTCCACTCACGGGCAGGAGGTGGTCACTGTGGGTATCCGACGGTTCGGCGCGGTCACGGCGGCGATGACGATGGTGGCGGTGCTCGCGCCGACACCGGCACAGGCGCAACAGGCGGTGACGTTGAGGGTGGCGATCACCCAGCAGGTGGATTCGCTCAACCCGTTCCTGTCGGTCTTCCAGGCGGGCACCGAGGTCGGCAGGCTGATGTACGACTACCTGACCGCCTACGACGTGAAGGACCAGCGCCCGGTGGAGGGCCTGGCCGACCGCTGGGAGTCCTCGGAGGACCGGCTGACGTGGACGTTCCACGTGCCCGAGGGCAAGAAGTGGTCCGACGGGCAGCCGATCACCGCCCGGGACGCGGCGTTCACCTACGACCTGATGATGCGCGACGAGACCGCCGCCACGGCCAACGGCAGCTTCACCGCCGACTTCGAGTCCGTCACCGCGACCGACGACCGCACGCTGGTGATCAAGACCAGGCAGCCGCAGGCGACGATGCTGGCGCTGGACGTGCCGATCGTGCCCGAGCACGTGTGGTCGAAGGTCACCGACGTCGGCGAGTACCGCAACGACCAGACCCCCGTGGTGGGCAGCGGGCCGTTCATCCTGACCGAGTACCGGGCCAACGAGTTCATCAAGTTCAAGGCGAACAAGGACTACTGGCGCGGCGCGCCCAAGTACGACGAGCTGACCTTCACCTACTACAAGACCTCCGACGCCGCGGTGCAGGCGTTGGGCAAGGGCGAGGTCGACCTGGTCAACCGGATGGGGCCGGCGCAGTTCGACTCGCTCAAGGACAAGGACGGGATCACGCGCAACCAGGCGCAGGGCCGCCGCTTCAACGAGATCGTGATCAACTCGGGTGCGGCGACGCGCACCGGTGAGCCGATCGGCGACGGCCACCCGGCGCTGAAGGACGTCGTGGTGCGCCGGGCGATCGCCAAGTCGCTGGACCTGGACGGGATCATCGCCAAGGTCAACGGCGGCTACGCGCAGCGCGGCACGGGCCCGATCCCGCCGGTGTTCGGCGACTACCACTTCACCCCGGAACAGGCGCGCCCCTACGACCCGGCCGCGGCCAACGCAGACCTGGACCGGGCGGGCTACGCGCGTGGCGCGGACGGCATCCGCGTCTCACCGGAGGGCAGGCGGCTGGAGCTGCGGCTGCTCGGGCACGCGAGCCGCGCCTACGACGAGCAGACCGGCGAGTTCGTCAAGCGGTCGCTGGCCGACCTGGGCATCGTGGTCGACGTGCAGATCGTGTCGGACAACCAGCTCAACGAGTCCAGCACGGCGGGGACGTTCGACCTGGTGTTCTCCGGGTGGGGCACCAACCCGGACCCGGACTTCATCCTGTCGCTGCACACGTGCGGCCAGCGGCCCAACGCCGACGGCAAGGGCGGCACCACCGACACGTTCTTCTGCGACCCGGAGTACGACGCCCTCTACGCGCGGCAGCGCGCCGAGTTCGACCCGGCCAAGCGGCGCGAGCTGGTGCTGACGATGCAGCAGCGGTTCTACGACCAGGTGCCGGCCGTGGTCCTGGGCTACGACAACGCGCTGGAGGCCTACCGCAGCGACAAGTTCGCCTCGTTCCCCGTGCAGCCCGACCCGGGCGGCGTGATCATGGCCCAGAACGGGGTGTGGGGCTACTACGGGGCGACACCGGTCGCGTCGGCGGGCGGGGACACGGGCTCGAACACCGGCCTGGTGCTCGGCGTGGTCGGCGGCGCGCTGATCGTGCTCGTCGGCGGCGCGTGGCTGATCGGCCGGCGGCGCGGGTTGCGCGCGGAGGACCGCGAGTGATCCGGCACCTGGCGGGCAAGGTCGGCGGCGCGCTGGTCAGCCTGCTGTTCGTGGTGGCGCTGGGGTTCCTGCTGTTCCGGGTGATCCCCGGCGACCCGGTGGTCGCGATGACGCGCGGCCGGCCGGTGACCGGCGACCAGCTGGCCGAGCTGCGCGCGCGGCTGGGCGTGGACAAGCCGTTGGACGAGCAGTTCGTCGACTACCTGACCGCGGCGCTGCGCGGCGACTTCGGCACGTCCTACGTCTACAGCAGGCCGGTGCTGGAGCTGATCGGCGAACGGCTGTGGCCGACCGTGCTGCTCACGGGCACGTCGACCGTGCTGGCCGTGGCGATCGGGCTGTGGCTGGGGATCCGGGGCGCGTGGCGGCGCGGGTCGCGGTCGGACCGGATCTCCACCGGGCTGGCGCTGGCGCAGTGGGCGATGCCGACGTTCTGGCTGGGCATGCTGCTGTCGCTGGCGACCGGCGACCTGTTCCCCAGCGGCGGCATGCGCTACCCGGACACGCCGCCGGACTTCCTGTCGCAGGCGGTGGACGTGGCGCACCACATGGTGCTGCCGTGCCTGACCATGATCGCCGTGGTCTACGCGCAGTACCTGCTGGTGATGCGGTCGTCGTTGCTGGAGGAGATGCACGCCGACTACCTGACCACGGCGCGGGCGAAGGGGCTGCGCGACGACCTGGTGCGGCGGCGGCACGCGGTGCCCAACGCGCTGCTGCCGACCGTGACGCTGGTGTTCCTGCACCTGGGGCTGGTGGTGTCGGGCGCGATCACGGTGGAGACGGTGTTCTCCTGGCCCGGCCTGGGCCTGTTGACCTACGAGGCGCTGACCGGGCCGGACCTGCCGCTGCTGCAGGGCACGTTCGTGGTGCTGGCGGGAGCGGTGATCACCATGAACGTGTTCGCGGACCTGCTGTACCGGGTCCTGGACCCGCGGGTGCGTGCGTCGTGACGGCGATCGCGTGGCAACGGCGGCGGGTCGCGGCGGGGGCGACGTGGCGGGAGTTCGCCTCCCAGCGCGGCGGCCTGGTCGGGCTGATCGGGTTGGCCGTGATCGCGGTGCTGGCGGTGCTGGCGCCGGTGGTGACCGACGCGTCGGGGTTGGACGTGACGCGGGTGACCGCGCGGCCGTGGCAGCCGCCGTCGGCCGAGCACTGGCTGGGCACGGACCACAACGGGCGTTCGGTGCTGCTGCTGACGTGGTGGGGCACGCGGATCTCGCTGGTCGTCGGGCTCGCGGCCACGGTGTTGTCGGTGCTGATCGGCACGGTGGTCGGGATCGCGGCGGCGCACTTCGGCGGGTGGGTGTCGGCGGTGTTGATGCGGTTCACCGACTTCTTCCTGGTGCTGCCGTCGCTGGTGCTGGCGATCGCGCTGTCGACCGTGCTGCCGCGCGGGCTCGGCACGATCGTGCTGGCGATCGGGGTGACGTCGTGGCCGGCGACGGCGCGGCTGGTGCGGGCGCAGACGCTGGCGGTGGAGGCGCGTCCGTTCATCGAGCGGTCGCGCGCGCTGGGCGGCGGGCACGGTCACGTGATCGGCCGGCACGTGCTGCCCGCCGTGCTGCCGCTGGTGTTCGTGAACACGACGTTGACGGTGGCCAGCGCGATCGTGGCGGAGTCGACCCTGTCGTTCCTGGGGTTGGGCGACCCGACGCGGGTGTCGTGGGGGTCGCTGCTGCACGCGGCGAACATGCACGGCGCCGTGTCGCAGCGGGCGTGGTGGTTCCTGGTGCCGCCGGGGCTGGGAGTGGTGTGCGTGGTGCTGGCGTTCACGCTGTGCGGGCGGGCCCTGGAGACGGTGCTCAACCCGCGGCTGAAGGGGGAGCGGTGAGCAGCCTGCTGGAGTTGCGCGACCTGAGCGTGCACTACCGGACCGCGCGTGGCGAGGCGACCGCGGTGCGGTCGGTGTCGCTGGCGTTGGAGGCGGGGCGGACGCTGGGGTTGGCGGGGGAGTCGGGGTGCGGGAAGTCGACCGTGGCGATGTCGGTGCTGCGGTTGCTGCCGCGCAACGCCCGCGTCGAGGGCCAGGTGCTGCTCGACGGCGAGGACGTGCAGGGCATGTCGTGGGGCCGGCTGCGGGCGGTGCGGTGGGCGGCGGCGTCGGTGGTGTTCCAGGGCGCGATGCACGCGTTGAACCCGGTGCACCGGGTCGGCGAGCAGATCGCCGAGCCGATGCGGCTGCACGGCGTGACCGGGTCGGTGTCGGCGCTGCTGGACCAGGTGGAGTTGCCGGCGCGGGCGGCGCGGGCCTACCCGCACGAGCTGTCGGGCGGGCAGAAGCAGCGGGTGATGATCGCGATGGCGTTGGCGTGCGAGCCGCGCCTGGTCATCGCGGACGAGCCGACCACGGCGCTGGACGTGGTGGTGCAGGCGCAGGTGCTCGACGTGCTCAAGCGGCTGGTGGCCGAGCGCGGGATCGGGCTGGTGATGATCAGCCACGACCTGTCCGTGCTGGCCTCCACGTGCGACCGGCTGGCCGTGATGCGGCACGGGCAGGTGGTGGAGGAAGGGCCGGCGCGGCAGGTGATCGCGGCGCCCACCCACCCGCACACGCAGGCGTTGGCCGCGGCGTTCCCGACCGTGGGCGATCCGGCGTCGCGGCACGTGACGCCGTCCGAGGTCGCGCCGGACGGGCCGGTGCTGCTGCGGGCGGAGGGCGTGCGGGTGTCGTTCGGCGCGACGGAGGCCGTCGCCGGGGTGGACCTGGAGGTGCGGGCCGGGGAGATCGTCGCGCTGGTCGGCCAGTCCGGCTCGGGCAAGACCACGTTGGCCCGCACGTTGCTGGGACTGCGGAAGCCGACCGCGGGCCGGGTGCTGTTCGAGGGCGTCGAACTCCCCCGGTCGGCGGCGGGTCTGCGCGCGTACCGGCGGCAGGTGCAGCTGGTGCTGCAGGACCCGACGAGCGCGCTGAACCCGCGGCACTCGGTGTACGAGGCGGTCGCGGAGGGCCTGCGCATCCACCGGGTGCCCGGCGACGAGTCCGCGCGGGTGGCCGAGGCGTTGTCGCAGGCCGAACTGCGTCCGCCGGAGCTGTTCTTCCCGTCGTTGCCGCACGAGCTGTCCGGCGGCCAGCGCCAACGCGTGGTGATCGCGGGCGCGTTGGCGCTGGGTCCCCGGCTGCTGGTCGCCGACGAGCCGGTGGCGTCGCTGGACGCCTCCGTACGCGGGGAGATCCTGGCGCTGCTGCTGCGGCTGCGCCGCGAGCTGGGCCTGGCCGCGCTGGTGATCACCCACGACCTCGGTCTGGCGTGGACGATCGCCGACCGGGTCGCCGTGATGTACCAGGGGGAGCTGGTGGAGCAGGGCACGGTGGAGGAGGTGCTGCTGTCACCGCGGCACGACTACACGCGCACCCTGCTCGCGGCCGTGCCTCACGACCAGCGCAACACCCGGCCGAACTGGACCAGCTCGCCGTAGTGCTCCGGGCGGCGCGCCCCGAGCGCCAGGTCGAGCACCGGCTTCGCCGCCTCGGCCGGACTGGCCGCGCCGCTCATGTCGGAGAACCACGGGCGGGAGGCGTCGGTGTCGACCAGGCCCGGGCAGACGGCGGCGATCAGCGTGCCGGTGGCGGCGTCGGCGTCGCGGCGTCCGGCCGCGACCGCGCGCACGGCGGCGACCTGGCCGACCTTGGACGGGATGTTGATCCAGTCCGGCCAGCCCTGGTCGGTCGCGGTGCCGTCGAGCACGGCGTCGCGCCAGGCGAGCATCGTGGCGTCGACGTCGTCCAGCGATCGCGCGGCGAAGTGCTCGTGCAGGTGGTGGGGCAGTTGGCGCACGGTGCCGAAGGAGCTGGCCACGACCAGCAGCGCGCCGCCGGGGCGCAGCAGCGGGGTGAACGCGCGCAGCACGTGGGTGGTGCCGAGGTTGTTGGTGGCGACGAAGGGGCCGACCTGGTCGCTCCACGGCGCGCCGGGGGTGAGCCGCGCGGCGGCGTTGGAGAGCACCACGTCCACCCCGCCGTGCCGTTCGCGCAGGTCGTCGGCGAAGGAGGCGACGGAGTCCGCGTCGCTGACGTCCAGGACGTGGGTGCGGATGGCGTCGTGGTCGATGCGGGCGGCGGCGTCGGCGACCCGGCCGGCGTCGCGGCCGGTGAGGTAGACGACGTCGGACGGGGCGGCGCGGTGCGCGAGGCCTTCGGCGAGGGCGAAACCCAGGCCCTGGTTGGCGCCGGTGACGACGGAGATACGGGTCATGTCGGCCATGATCGCGCAGCTGCAGGAACCGATCGGTTCCTCCACCATCGCTCTGACCTGCGGTTTCCTGACGGCCGTGTTCACGAACGGGTGATCCTGCTCGCGGCTTCCAAAGAATACGGCGTTATCATTGAACTGGAACGTCGGTTGAAACAACGAGGCCGGCAACCAACCCATGGCCCGCCACCCCACCGGAGGCCACCCCACCGGAGGCCACCCCGGGACAGCCGCCCCAGGACTCCCTGAGGACCTCCGCCCCGGAACGTCAGGCCGTCCGCCGCCTGACCTACCCGCCAACCCTGCCGACCGTGCGCCCGCCCTCGTGCCCGTCGATCCGCCGCGGTTCGCGCCGCCGGCCCGCGTGCGGACCTACCCGGCGGCGCTCGACCGCGTCACGTGCCACCTCGTGCTGCCGCAACGCGCGCTACCCCACCGCGTGCCGCCGGATGTCGAGCGGTTCGTCCCGCGGCTCGGTCTGGCGTCCGGCGTGGAGCACGTCGGCGTCCGCATCGGCGCCCCGCCGGGCGTCGAGCAGTTCGCCGGTGTGCTCCTCGGCCCACGCGGCGAGCGCGCGGACGGGCGTGAGCAGCGACCGGCCGAGGTCGGTCAGTTCGTGCCACCCGTCCACGCTCGTCAGCAGGCCGTTGCCCCGCAGCCGGGCCAGGGTCTGGGTGAGCATCTTGTTGCTGATGCCGCCGATCCGGTCCAGCAGCTCCCCGTACCGCAGCGGCCCGTCGCCGAGGGCCACGACGACCACCACCGACCAGGTGTGCCCGACGACCTCCAGGGTCGTGCGGGCGGGGCAGTCGGCGAGGAACACGTCGAAGTCGCTCACCAGTCACAAATACCGCTTGAGCTCCCGCTTCGCCAACGACATCCGGTGCACCTCGTCGGGGCCGTCGGCCAGGCGCAGGGTCCGCGCCGCCGCCCACAGCTCGGCCAGCGGGAAGTCCTGGCTCACGCCGCCCGCGCCGTGCGCCTGGATGGCCTTGTCCAACACCCACTCGGCCATGAGCGGGGTGCCGATCTTGATGGCCTGGATCTCGGTGTGCGCGCCCTTGTTCCCGACGGTGTCCATCAGCCACGCCGTCTTGAGCACCAGCAGCCTGGCCTGCTCGATCCGCACCCGCGACTCGGCGATCCACTCCTGCACGACACCCTGGCGCGCGATCGGCTGCCCGAACGCGACGCGCGAGATCGCGCGCCGGCACATGAGTTCCAGCGCGCGCTCGGCGATGCCGATCAGTCGCATGCAGTGGTGGATCCGGCCGGGGCCGAGGCGGGCCTGGGCGATCGCGAAGCCCTCGCCCTCGCCGGCGATCAGGTTGTCGGCGGGCACGCGCACGTTGTCGAAGACGATCTCGGCGTGCCCGCCGTGGGAGGCGTCGGTGTAGCCGAACACGTGCATGCCGCGCTTGACGTGCACGCCCGGCGTGTCGCGCGGCACCAGGATCATCGCCTGCTGGCGGTGCCGTTCGGCGTCGGGGTCGGTCTTGCCCATCACGATGAAGATCGCGCAGTTGGGGTTCATCGCGCCCGACGACCACCACTTGCGGCCGTTGACGACGTACTCGTCGCCGTCGCGGGTGATGCTGGTGGCGATGTTGGTGGCGTCGGAGGACGCGACGTCCGGCTCGGTCATGCAGAACGCCGACCGGATCTCGCCGTCCAACAGGGGGCGCAGCCACTGCTTCTTCTGCTGCTCGGTGCCGAACATCGCCAGCACCTCCATGTTCCCGGTGTCCGGCGCGGCGCAGTTGAGCGCCTCGGGCGCCAGGTGCGGGCTGCGGCCGGTGATCTCGGCCAGCGGCGCGTACTGCAGGTTCGTCAGGCCGCCGCCGTGCTCGGGGTCGGGCAGGAACAGGTTCCACAGACCCTGCCGGCGCGCCTCGGCCTTCAGCTCCTCCACCACCGCCGGGCGCGCCCAGGGGTCCTCCGCGTCGGCCAGCTGCTGTTCGGCGACCGGCTCGGCGGGATAGACGAACTCGTCCATGAACCGCAGCAGCCGGTCGCGCAGGTTCTCGGTCTTGGCGTCGTAGGCGAAGTCCATCAGTGCTCCCCTGAGCTCGCGGCGAGGCCCTGCCGCACCAGCGGCAGGGTGAGTTGGCCGATCTGGTCGAACCCCGCTCCCACGGTCTTGCCGTGGGTGAAGCGGAAGTGGATGCCTTCGAGGATCACGGCGAGCTTGAAGTAGGCGAACGCCGTGTACCAGGCCAGGCCGCCGGTGTCGGCGCCGCTGCGCTCGGCGTAGCGGCGCACCAGCTCGTCGGTGCCCGCGAACCCGGGCAACGTCGGCACGGTGCCGGTGATCGGGTCGTCGTCGCGCGCGCCGACGCCGTTCCAGTACACGCACAGCAGGCCGACGTCGGCGAGCGGGTCGCCCAGTGTGGCCATCTCCCAGTCCAGCACGGCGCTGATGTCCAGCGGGTCCTCGGTGACCAGGACGTTGTCCAGCCGGTAGTCGCCGTGCACGATCGTGGCGCGGGCGGAGTCGGGGACGCTGTCGGCGAGCCGGTCGCGCAGCTCGTCGATGCCGGGCAGCTCACGGCTGCGGGAGGCGTCGAGCTGCTTGCCCCAGCGGGCGACCTGGCGCTTGAGGAAGCCGTCCGGTCGGCCGAAGTCGGTCAGGCCGACCTCCTCCGGGTCGACGGCGTGCAGGTCGGCGAGCACGTCGACCAGCCGTTCGGACAGGGCGCGGGCCTTGTCCGGGGTGAGCCACGGGCACTGGTCGCGATGCCGCAGCGCTACGCCGGGCACCTCTTCCATCAGGTAGAACGGCGCGCCGATGACGTCGGTGTCCTCGCACAGCAGCTCGACCCGCGGGACCGGCACGGCGGTGTCGGCCAGGGCCTTGATCACGCGGTGCTCGCGGGCCATGTCGTGCGCGGTGGCCAGCACGTGGCCCAGCGGCGGTCGGCGCAGGACCCAGCGTTGTCCGCCGTCGGTGACCCGGTAGGTCAGGTTGGATCGCCCGCCGGGGATCAGTTCGCCGGTCAACGGGCCCGCGCCGAGGTGCGCGGCGAGCCGGTCGAGGTCCAGGCCGGGTAGTTCGGTCATGCCGCGACCTCCCTGAGCTGGGCGATCACCGCGCGGGTCGTGTCGGCGTCGGTGTGCCGGTGGGCGTGCAGGCCGACCGCCTGCGCCGCTTCGACGTTGACCGGCGCGTCGTCGAAGAACACGCACCGGTGGGCGGGCAGGCCGATCTGGTCGAGGGTGTGCTGGAAGATGCGCGGGTCGGGCTTGCGCAGGCCGACCCGACCGCTGATCACGATCGTGTCGAACAGCTCGAGCAGCAGCTCCTCGGGGTAGCCCTCGCCCCAGCTGTTGGACAGCAGCACGGTCCGCAGGCCGTCGGCGCGCAGTTCGCGAACCAGGTCGACCATCTTCGGGTCGGGGTGCGCGCTGCCGAACATGCGGCGCAGCAGGCCCTTCGACGCCACCTCCCGTCCGTCGAGGGTGACCAGCTCGGCGGCCAGCAGCGCTTCGAACTCGTCGGTTCCGAGTTCACCGGTCTCCAGGCGGGCCACCGGGTTGTCGGGGACCGCGTCGCGGCCCATCCAGGTCCGCATGGTCCGGCCGTAGTGGTCCCGGTCGATGTTCTCCGAAGTCAGCCAGTCCTCGATGAAGGCGGGCACGGAGACCGTGAGCACGCCACCCCAGTCCAACACCACCGCGTCGATGCGCCGTTCGTCCACGTCGCGAGGGTACCGACCGGTCGGTATGTCAGCAAGCCCGGTCGTCGTCGACGATTTCCGGAAAACGTGAACGGCGCGTGTTCGCGTTTGACAATTCGGCATTTGTCTCGGCATTTGTCTCGACATTGTCCGGTCGGCGATCGATCCGTGCTCCTCGTGGCCTCACCAGGGCTTAGGAGTCGTGGCTTCTTGTCCTTACCGGAGGAAGCGATGCCGATTCTGGTCACCGGTGCGACCGGCACCGTCGGACGATGTGTGGTGCGTCGACTGCTCGACGCGGGGCGTTCGGTCCGGGCGTTGACCCGTGATCCGGCGGTGGCCCGGCTGCCCGCCGGGGTCGAGGTGGTGGCCGGGGACTTCACCGACCCGGCGTCGCTGTCGTTGGCGTCGCGCGGGGTGGAACGGGTGCACCTGGTGTCGGTGGAGGGCGACGGTCCGGCCATCGTGGACGCGCTGGTGGGCGCCGGGGTGCGACGGGTGACGCATCTCGGGCACAACGACCTGAGCCGTTCCGACGACGACCCGCTGGAGTCGTGGCACCGGGTGTTCCACCGGGCGATCGAGTCGTCCGGGATGGAGTCGACACACCTGTTCCCGGGCGAGTTCATGGCGAACACGCGGGAGTGGGCGCCGACGATCCGCGCGGCGGGCGTGGTGCGGGCGCCGTTCGGTGACTGGAACAGCGCGATGGTGCACGAGGACGACATCGCGGCGATCGCGGTGACGGCGCTGGTGCGGGACGGGCACGAGGGTCGGACCTACCAGCCGACCGGTCCGGCCCCGGTGCGCCGGCGGGACGCGGTGCGAATGATCGGTGAGGCGATCGGCCGGGACGTGGGGTTCGTGGAGCTGACCCCCGACCAGGCCCGTGAGCTGTGGTGTGACGTCTACCCGGCCGAGGTGGTCGAGTGGTTCCTGGAGATGGGTCGTCACCCCGAGGTCAACAGTGGGGTGTCGCCGGACGTCGAGCGGGTGCTCGGCCGCCTGGTCTGACGTTCGACCGGTGGGCACGCGACCACGCCGCCGACTTCCGCTGAACCCCGGCAGGCCTGCCCCGGCAGTCCTACCCCGGTAGCCGTGCCGGCGGCAGTCCGACCCGCACCCGGCCCGGTGGTGGCGGCCGTGCGTTCGTCAGGCCGGTTCGGGCAGGGCGCTGCGCAGCCGGATCCCGCTGAACCCGAGCGTGCTCGCGACCACCCGT
Source organism: Actinosynnema sp. NPDC023794 (assembly GCF_040639675.1). NCBI lineage: Bacteria > Bacillati > Actinomycetota > Actinomycetes > Pseudonocardiales > Pseudonocardiaceae > Actinosynnema > Actinosynnema sp. NPDC023794. The sequence continues at coordinate 85,168 of NZ_JBFAFR010000011.1, forward strand.
CGCCAGAACGGCCACAGGTTGGCCATTAGCCGCAGCTCGATGCCCGCGTACTCGTGCAACGCCAGCAGGTCGCCGACCGCTTCGGGCGCGCCGAGTGGTTCGACCGGTCTGGTGGCCACGTGGGCGTTGGTCGGTTCGCCGAACGGTCGGAACGCCCGCGCGTCGAACCGGTAGCCGTACAGGCGCGCGGTCTGCATCCGGCGCAACCAGCCGAACTCGATCGCGTGAACCCGTTCGACACCCAGCCACGCCCGGTCCTGGGCGCTGGTGGTGGGCTCGACCCACGTCAGCGCGCGGGGGCACTGGCGCGGGAACCAGTAGTCGGGCGACCGTGCGTGGTCCACGGCCCACACGTACGCCTCGGGTTGCCGGGCGGTGGCGGCGACGTGCGGCTCGAACCGGGTGATCGTGGGGTCTTCGGAGAAGTGCAGGACTTCCCCCTGCGCCGGTCGCATGGTCGACGATCCTGTCGGATGCCGGCCGGCGCGATCCACCGATTTCCACTCCTGCCGCGCCGGTGACCAACCGTGTCCCGCCGCACGGCGTCGACGGAATCGTCGTCGGCGTGGCGGAGCGGCGTCGCAGTCGTGGTCGGTGGACGATGTGCACCGGGCCTACCTGCCGTAGACCCGGTGCACATCCGGTATCCGACGGCGTCGATGTGTCAGGCGTTGATCTCCTTCGGGGTGTCGTCGGTGTGGCCGATGGCGATCTTGCGCGGCTTCGCCTTCTCCGCGATCGGGATGCGCAGCGTCAGCACGCCGGAGTCGTAGTCGGCCTTGATCCGCTCGACGTCGAGCGAGTCACCGAGGAACAGCTGGCGCGAGAACACGCCCAGAGGTCGCTCCGACAGCTGCATCTCGACGTCGTCGGTGCGGTTGGGTCGACGCTCGGCCTTGACGGTGAGCACGTTGCGCTCGACATCGAGATCGATGGCGTCCGGCGTGACACCGGGCAGGTCGAACTCCACCACGAACTGGTCCCCGGCGCGGTATGCGTCCATCGGCATGGGCGTGGGCCGCGACCAGGTGCCCGGTCCGCTGAAGAACTGCTGCGCCAGCCGGTCCAGCTCCCGGAACGGGTCCGTGCGCATCAACATCGGGAACACCTCCTGGTCTGTGTGGTCAATGCGCTGGTGATTGCGCTGCGATTCAGTTGTACCACGTCGTCATGTGGTTGACAAGACCGGATGTCATCGGTAAGTTGACGCCATGGCGATCGGGGATTACGAGACCGTCCGAGCGGCGGCAACCGGGGAAGACCTCAGTGCGGGGCAGGTGCTGTCCGCACTGGTCCTCCTGCGGCGCTTGCGCGACGAGCTGGCCGGATGGGAACCACAGCTGATCGCCGCGGCACGCGAGTTGGGCACGAGCTGGGCCGAGCTGGCGCCCGCGCTCGGAGTGGCCAGCAGACAGGCGGCGGAGCGCCGGTACCTCCGGCTGCGCCCGTCGGACCTGGGAGCGACGGCCGAGGGGCGGGTGCGTGCCGAACGGGACAGGCGGGCGGCCGACCGCGCGGTGTCGCAGTGGGCGCGCGACAACGCCGCGTCACTGCGCAGCCTGGCCGGCCAGGTCGGCCGGATGGACGTCGTGGTGCGCGAGGCGCTGGCGACGGACGACGCCGTGGCGCTGCTGGAGCCGTTGATGGCGGCGCTGGGCAGGATGCGGGCCAGTCACCCGGAGTTGGCCGAGGAGATCCAGGCCGTCGGCGACCGGGCGGAGGAGGTGCGACGCGACACGCAGACACTGCGGGACAACCAGATGCTCCGAGACAACCACTGACCACCACCCAGCCACCACCCAGCCACGTGGCAACCACCGGCCATCACCTGTTGTCAGCGGAGGTTCCTGACGTCCGCTGACGTCCGCTGACGACCTGCCGCACCTGTGTAGTGCTCGCGCCGCCCGCTCGACGCCGTGACAGGTACGCGCACGCCGTGGCAGGTCAGGCGACCTTTTGGCGACACCGTCACAGCGGCCTCTCGGACGACTCCGCCGGGCACACCGGAACCTCGCGGGTAGTACCCCTCGCCGAGCGACCTGGTCGACCGTCGGGGCCGGCGGCAAGGTCAGCGGCAACGGCGGTCGGAGCTGTCGGTCCGACGGTGGACCAGGTCGCCAGGTCGTGGGCGGTGCGGTCGCCGAAGAGGGTCCGGCTCCGGGCTGGTGGAGTCGGAGTCCGTCGCCGTGGTGCGCCAGCGGGACGCGGGCGCGGTTGTAGCCCAGCCGTGTTCGCCCTGTCGCCGGGCAGACGTCCCTGGGGTCGGTGGTGGTGCGGCGGTGCGGGCCGGGCCGGTACTCCGAGAGGAGTGGAGTGGTCCGGGGTGTGGCAGGCTCGCCTGTGCCGTGAGGAGACGGCCGCGCGCCCGGTGCGCGCGTTGCTCGACCACCAGCTCGGCCGCGTCGGACCGTCCCCGCCGCGCTGCTCCTGGCCCTCCTCGCCGTTGCCCCTGCAGAACGACCGCGTCCTGATCGGCTCGGACCACCCGGACGCTTTTCAAGCCTGTGACCAGGCGTGATCTCGTCGGCTCGATCCGCTTCCACGGCGGGTTCGACAGGTGGGCACCACCTCCGCCGCAACCGTCGGCGGCACCGGCACGCTGGGTTCTCGTCGCCGGGACGGGCACCGGACGTCGTCGCGTTCGCGGCGGTGCGGCCCACGCGGCGGAACCTGCACCGCTTCGCAGCTGGTGCGCGGGTCGTGCCGCCGGGCCTCGCGGGGTCCAAGGGGCGCGAGCTCCCTGGTACCGCGCAGGCTTGCGCCGCAAGCTCCGCTCCGCGCGACGGCGCGTGTCGAGCGGAGCGCCGCCCCAGGCGTTGTGCGAGCGGCACGACGCGGCGGTGTTCGGCGGTCCGGAGGCTGTCGCGGCCGTTCGTGCCCTTCGTGCCGCGGCGACCTCGGCCGTGTACGAACAGAATGCCGTGAACGGGCCATGCCTCGCGGAAGTTGTCCGTAGACCTGGCTCGTAGTAGCGGTGGGGCAGCGACCTGCGACGTTGACGACTGACCTAGCACCAAACCAGGCCACCAGCCACGCGGACGGAATGTCACTTCCTGCAATTTGCCCGCGGCTCGGTGACCTGCCGGTCGAGACTGTCGATGCACCTTCTTCATCGAGGCCCCTGGAGGGCACCATGCGCACCCTTCTACGTCGCGCGGCGGCAACCGCCGCTGTCACAGCCGGTATCGCTGCCGGCGGAGCCGTCGTCCCTGCGGCAGCAACCGTGCAATACGCGGTGGACAGCTTCCGCACCTGCTTGGATTGGGACACTGCGGGCGGCTGCGTGATCAGGGCCGAAGGCACCGTCACGTGGCACAACCGGACAGCAACCATCACGGGCAACGTGATCAATGGACTCGGCCAGTCCGCGACGGCCTTCTTCAGGGCTTACGCCGGATCGACCAAGATCGACCAGACCACTCGCACCGCTAGCGGTGTGTCGACCACGCCCTTCAGTTTCGTCATCGGCGACCCCAACCTCGTAGGCGGCATCAACAAGATCACGATCTCCATCCAGCACTACGCCGACCTGGCGATCGGCGGAGAAACGGAGACCGAGCTCCGAGACTGAGCGATCAGGATCGGTCGGTGTCGGGCGGGCGGGTGTGCTTCGGTGACATCCGGGGCTTCGTCTACTCGCTGGACCAGGCGACGGGTCGGGTGGTGTGGGCCGAGCAGGTCGACGCGCACCCGGCGGCGACGGTGACCAGTTCACCGATCGTGCACGACGGGAAGGTGTACGACGGCACGTCGAGCGGTGAGAACGCGGCCACCAGCCCGGACGGAACCGACGACCCGGACTACCCGTGCTGCACGCCGGTGGTCGACCCGCGCAGCGGCACGGTGTACGTCGGCACCGGCCAGAACTGCACCGGCAGCGCGGGCGACTTCGACACCCCGGAGGGCTACTGCCCCGGTCTGGAGGACGGTTCGGCGCTGGACTACGACATCGGCGCGACGCCGAACCTGTTCACCGTCGGGGGCGCCGGCTGGTCGGCGTCGGGCAGAAGATGGGCGTGTACCACGTGTTCGACGCGACGACCGGCGAGGTGGTGTGGCGTCGGCAGCTGGGTGTGCCGCTGCCCAGCGGCGGCATCTCGGGCATCCAGTGGGGCACGAGCTACGACGGGCACCGGCTCTACATCGCCACGTACTTCGCCGAGCCGGGCACGGTGTTCGCGGTGGACCCGGCCACGGGACGCGTGCTGTGGGAGACGCCCAACCCGGCGGACGGCTGCACGACCGGCGGGGCCGCTGCCCACCCGGAGATCTGCTCGCTGGGCCACGGCCCGGCGGTGACGAGCAGCCCGGGCCTGGTGTGGGAGGGCGGCAACGACGGCACGATGCGGGCGTACTCGGCGCGTGACGGCCGGGTGCTGTGGACCTACGACACGATCCGGGACTTCGCCGGCGTCAACGGCCTGCCGGGTCGCGGCGGCACGATCTCCGGCGGCGGCGGTGGCGCGGTCGTGGCTGACGGGATGGTGTACGTGCAGGCGGGCTACTCGCCGGAGTACCCCAACCAGGACGGCGGTGACGTGCTGCTCGCGTTCGGCCTGTGACCGTCGGGCCTGCGGTGACGGAATCGGCGGTGGAGGCCGGATCCGGTGACCGGCGGACCGGTGACCGGATGTCCAGCGACGGCGGCGCCGGGGTGGTCACGTCACGACGGTGACCACCCCGGCGCCGCCGTCGACTTCGACCGGCACGCCGAGGGGCACGGTGAGCTGGCCCTCGCAGTGCCCGAACCCGGCGTCGGCGACGATCGGCACACCGAGCCCGCCCAGCCGGTCGGCGAGCACGGCGGACGGGTCGCCGCACCCCGTCCACGAGCCGAGCACGAGCCCGGCGACCTGGTCGAACCACCCGGACCGCAGCAGGTCGGTGAGCATCCGGTCGAGTCGGTAGGGCTCTTCGTTGACGTCTTCGAGCAGCACGACCGCGCCGGGGGGCGGCGGCGCGTCGAGGAGGCTGAGGTTGCCGCCGACGGCGATCCCCCGGGCGACACCGGGCGCCGTGCCGACGCCCCGGTAGGACGTCACGCCGCTGAACAGGGCGGCGCGGAGCCGTTCGCGGGCGTCGGTGTCCTCGACGAACGCCCTGGTGCCGATCATCGGCCCGAACCACGTGGGCACGCCGTGCGCCCAGAACCGCTCGTGCAGCACGGTGGTGTCGCTGGAGCCGACGAACACCTTGCGACGCCCACCCGCCGCCGCCACCACAGCGGCCCAGTCGACCAGGTCGACCATGCGCAGGCTGCCGTAGCCGCCCCGGGCGCACAGCACCCCGGCCACCTCCGGGTCCAGCCAGGCCCGTTCGAACGAGCGGGCGCGGTCGGCGTCGTGGCCGGCGAGGTAGTCCAGCGTCGGGTGCGTGTCCAGGGCGTGGGCGTCGATCCGCACGTCCAGGCCCCACTTGCGCAGCCACGCGGCGCCGGCGTCGAGGAGCTCGGCCGAGCACGGTCCGGCCGGGCTGACCACGACGACCCGGTCGCCCGGCCGCAGCAGCGCGGGTCCGGAGGCGGCGACCCCGGCCGCGTCGGAGGTCACCGGCGCAGCTCCAGGACCGCGATCCCCTCGGGCGTGAAGCCGAACACCTGCCCGTAGAACGACAGCTCGGCCTCGAGCGCCGCGACGATCGTCTCGGCCTTGCGGAACCCGTGCTGCTCGCCCTCGAACGTGAGGTAGGCGTGCGGGATGCCGGTGCCGTCCAGCGCGGAGGCGAACCGGTCGGCCTGGTCGGGCGGGCAGATCTCGTCCTCCAGGCCCTGCAGCAGCAGCACGGGCCCGGCGAGCCGTTCGACGCGGTGGGACGGCGACCGTTCGGCGTACCGGTCGGCCGCCGCGGGCCAGGGCCCGACCAGGCCCTCGACGTAACGGGACTCGAAGTCGTGGGTCTCGCCGCCCTCGCCGGTCCAGCCGGCCAGGTCGAGGATGGGGAACGCGACCATGCCGCACCGGTAGGTCTTCACCGAGGTCAGCGACGCGGCCGAGGTCCAGCCGCCCGCGCTGCCGCCGCGGATGGCGAGCCGGTCGCCGTCGGCGGCGCCGGAGTCGGCCAGGGCCTGGGCGACGGCGGCGCAGTCCTGCACGTCGACCACGCCCCACTGCTCGCGCAGCCGTTCGCGGAACGCCCGCCCGTAGCCGGTGGAGCCGCCGTAGTTGACCGCGACCACGCCGATGCCGCGGCTGGTCAGGTAGGCCAGCTCGGCGTCGAGCACGGGCGCGGAACGGCCGGTGGGCCCACCGTGGACGTGCACGACGTAGGGCGGTTTCTCGCCCTCGGGCCCGGTGAAGTCGGGGTTGCGCGGCGGGTAGACGTAGGCGGGGACGTCGCCGTCCGGGCCGCTGAACACGCGTTCCTCGGGCACGGGCAGGTAGTCGACCGGCAACGCCGACTCGCCGGAGGTGTGCTCGGTGAGGGCGCCGGTGGACAGGTCCAGCGACACCACGGCGGACTCGGCGAGCGGTCCGGCGGCGCCGCTGACGAGGACGCCGTCGTGCACGGCGAGGTGCGCGTGCCAGACGGGCTGGTCCACGTCGACGTCGGTGACGGTGCCGCTGCGCTCGTCGAGCACGGCCAGCGCGCCGGAGCGCAGCACGGCGTAGCGGCCGGGGCCGATGGCGGCGAACCAGCGGTTGCCCAGCCGCCACATCGGCCCGCCCAGTTCCGCGGCGCACGGCGCGAGGTTCTTGCGGGCGCCGTCCAGGCCGATGCGGAACAGGTTCCACCAGCCGTCGGGGTCGGTCAGCGCCAGCAGCGAGTCGCCTTCCCACTCGACCTGGCACACGGCCTCGGTCTCGCCGCCGGCCAGCACGCGGTGCTGTGAGGAGCCGACCTCGGCGACGCACAGCTCGGTGCCGTCCCACGGCATGCGGGGGTGGTCCCAGCCGATCCAGGCGTAGTGGCGGCCGTCGGGCGAGAGCCGGGGTCCGGTCATGAAGTGGTGGCTGGCGGCGAGCACGCGGGGCGGGGAGCCGTCCAGCGGCAGGGCGACCAGGTCGCGGCGCACGTCGGTGCGGGCGTCGCCGGTCACGGTCTCGCGCACGCACCACACCTCGGCGTGGTCGGGTCCGGCGGTGAGGTCGGCGTAGCGGTGGCCGTGGCGGCGCGCGGGCTCGGGGCTGAGCGGGACGGGCCGCGGGTCGTCGGGGTCGAACAGGTAGACGCGCTGGTCGTCCCAGTTGGTGAACGCCACGCGCGTCCCCTCGGGGGTGTCCAGCACGACCCACGGCCGGCCGCCGTACTCGTGGACGCGGTTGCGCACGTTCCACGGCGGTGGCAGCAGGTCCTGTCCGTCGCGCACCAGCGCGACCCGGCCACCCTCGGCGGGTCGTCCCTCGGCCCACCAGGGACGACCGTCGTGCAGGTCGACCCACTGCAGGCCCCCGCCGGCCGCGGCGGCGTCGGCCGCGTCGATGGGCGATGTCCACGTTCCGTACGGTGCGATCTTCACCACGCGGCGACCTTATCCGGGTGCGTGCCGGCCGGTCAGCGCCGACCGACGGCGAGCCGTGTTCGCCGGTCGTGGAAAAGCAAGGGGCAGGGCTGCCGATCTTGCTCGCGTGGCCTAGGGTCGTCGTTGTCATGGCACGCGTCATCCACGTATTCCGCCAGCCCGACCGGTTCGTCGCCGGCACAGTCGGGCAGCCTGGCGAGCGCACGTTCTACCTGCAGGCCTCCGAGGAGGCCCGGCTGGTCAGCGTGGCGCTGGAGAAGCAACAGGTCGCCGTACTCGCCGAGCGCATCGGCTCGCTGCTGGAGGAGGTGCACCGGCGGTTCGGCGCCGACGTCCCCGACGCGGTCCCCGAGGACCTCCGGGACACCGAACCGCTGGCGGTGCCGGTCGAGGAGGAGTTCAAGGTCGGCACGATGGGGCTGGGCTGGGACGCCGAGTCCCGCGCGGTGGTCATCGAACTGCTCGCGATCACCGAGGAGGAGGTCGACGAGGCGGTGGTGCTCGACGACACCGAGGAGGGTCCGGACGCGGTGCGGGTGTTCCTGAGCCCGGTGGAGGCGCGGGCGTTCGCCGAACGCGCGGACCGGGTGGTGCGGGCGGGCCGCAAGCCGTGTCCGCTGTGCGCCGAGCCGCTGGACCCCGAGGGGCACGTCTGCCCGCGGCAGAACGGCTACCGCCGGTCGGACGAGGGCTGAGCGCGGCGGTGGGTCCGGCTGACGACGGGGTGCTCGACTTGCTGCGGCGTGGGCGCATCGACGTCGAGGGCCGGCTGGTGGACGCGTCGAACGCGACGTTGTTCTGCGCGATCAGCCTCGACGGCGTGACCGCGAAGTGCGTGTACAAGCCGGTGCGCGGCGAGCGGCCGTTGTGGGACTTCCCCGACGGCACGCTGGCGGGCCGCGAGGTGGCCACGTACCTGGTGTCGGAGGCGGCGGGGGTGCACGTGGTGCCGCCGACGGTGCTGCGGGAGGGTCCGTTCGGGTCGGGCATGGTCCAGTTGTGGGTGGAGACCCGCGAGGACGACGACCTGGTGGACATCGTGCCGGTGGACGAGGTGCGGCCGGGGTGGCGTTCGGTGTTGCGGGCGCACGACCGGTACGGGGAGCCGGCGGTGCTGGTGCACGCCGACCACCCGCGGGTGCGGTTGATGGCGGCGTTCGACGTGGTGGTGAACAACGCCGACCGCAAGGGCGGTCACGTGCTGCACGCGCTCGACGGCGCGGTGTACGGGGTGGACCACGGGATCTGCCTGCACGGCGACGACAAGCTGCGCACGGTGCTGTGGGGGTGGTTGGGCGAGGAGCTGCCCGGGGAGGCGGTGGAGTCGCTGCGGCGGCTGCGGTCGTGCCTGGACGGGGAGCTGTCGGAGCGGCTGCACGAGCACCTGACGCGCGCGGAGGTGCGGGCGCTGGCCGAGCGGGTGGACAAGCTGCTGGCGGCGGGGGTGTTCCCGGAGCCGTCCAACGACTGGCCGGCGATCCCCTGGCCGGCGTTCTGATCGGGCGCGACACCGGGGGCGGGTCCGCGCGGGGATCTTCTGACGCCGCGGGTGCGTGTTGTCTACTTGCCGCGTGGGCGTCGAACTGCGCGAGGTGACCGCTGCCGACGTGTTGGTGTTCTTCGAGCACCAGCGCGATCCGGAGGCGGTCCGGATGGCCGCGTTCACCCCGTCGGACCCGTCGGACCGGGCGGCGTTCCTGGTGCGGTGGGCGCGGATCCTGGCCGACGACTCGGTGGCGGCGCGCACGGTGGTGTTCGACGGCGACGTGGTGGGCCACGTGGGGCGGTTCAGCCAGTTCGGTGAGCCGGAGGTGATGTGCTGGATCGACCGGGAGCACTGGGGCAAGGGGCTGGCGACGGCGGCGTTGCAGCTGTTCCTGCGGGAGGAGCCGCTGCGCCCGCTCTACGCGCGGGCCGCGGTGGACAACCTGGGGTCGCTGCGGGTGTTGGAGAAGTGCGGGTTCGTGCCGGTGGGCGAGGACGTGGGGTTCGCCGAGGGGCGTGGCGAGGACGTGGAGGAGTTCATCTTGAGGTTGGACGGCTGAATGGCGTCGTTGCAGGACCGCATGACGCGGCGCTTCGGTCCGGGGGTGCGGTCGTGGCTGGACGGGGTGGACGCGCTGGTGGCGGGGTTGTGCCGGGACTGGGGCCTGGAGGTGGTGCGGCCGTTGTCCGGGGGCACCTCGCACGCCCTGATGTGCACGCGCGGAGGTGAGCCGGTGGTGTTGAAGGTGACGCCGGAGCCGGCGATCTCGGTGCAGGAGCACGCGGCGCTGCGGGCGTGGGAGCCGTCGCCGCGGATGGTGCGGGTGCTGCGGGCGGATCCGGCGCGGGGCGCGTTGCTGCTGGAGGGCCTGGTGCCGGGCACGCCCGCCGCGGACGGTCCGGGGCTGGCCGACGTGCTGCGCGCGCTGCACGTCGCGCCGCCGGAGGGGTTCCCGCCGTTGCACGAGCGGGTGGACTTCGTCTTCGACGTGCTGCGCAGGCGGCACCCCGGTGACCACGACGCGGCGCACGCGAAGGCGGCGGCGCTGGCCCGCGACCGGGTGGCGGCGACGTTGCTGCACGGCGACCTGCACTTCGGCAACGTCCTGGACGCGGGCGAGCGCGGGTTGGTGGCGATCGACCCGCGGCCGTGCGTGGGCGACCCGGCGTCGGACGCGGTGGACTTCGCCTACGCCTCGCCCGACCTGTGCGACGGGATCGAGCGCTGGTCGGCGGTGGTGGACGGGGACCGGTTGGCGGCGTGGTGCGAGGTGTTCGCCGGGTTCTTCCCCGACCACCCGTCGGTGGCCGGGGGCCGGTAACGTCGCCGGCCGTGCGATCACACGACTACGGCCGCGACGTGCTGTCGGGCCGCAAGCGCAGGACGGTGCCCGAGGTGGTGGCCGAGGTCGGGCTGGTGGCGGAGGACCCGGCGTCGGGGTTCTGCGGCGCGGTGGTGCGGTTCGAGCACGGTCAGGTGGTGCTGGAGGACCGGCGGGGCAGGCAGCGGTTGTTCCCGCTGCGCCCGGCGGGGTTCCTGGTGGACGGGACGCCGGTGACGCTGGTGCGGCCCGCGCCGGCGGCGGCGAAGCCCGCGCGGACGGCGTCGGGGTCGGTGAAGGTCGAGGGGCTGCGGGCCCGCACGGCCCGGGACAGCCGGATCTGGGTGGAGGGTCTGCACGACGCGGAGCTGGTGGAGCGGGTGTGGGGGCACGACCTGCGCGTGGAGGGTGTGGTGGTCGAGCCGTTGGACGGGGTGGACGAGCTGGCCGACCGGATCGCGGAGTTCGGCACGGGGCCGGGCAGGCGGCTGGGTGTGCTGGTGGACCACCTGGTGGCGGGCAGCAAGGAGTCGCGGCTGGTCTCGGCGATCTCCGACGAGGACGTCCTGGTCACCGGTCATCCGTACGTGGACGTGTGGCAGGCGGTGAAGCCGGCGTCGGTGGGGATCGCGGCGTGGCCGGTGGTGCCGCGGGGCGTGCCGTGGAAGGAGGGGGTGTGCGCCGCGCTGGGCTGGGGTGAGCCGTACGAGGGGTGGCGTCGGGTGTTGGCGGGGGTGTCGGGGTTCCGGGACCTGGAGACGCCGTTGATCGGCGCGGTGGAGCGGCTGATCGACTTCGTGACGGAGCCGGCGGCCTGAAACCCGCCCCCGGTGGCCGCGGAAGTGCGAGGATGGGTGGGTGGCCGCGCTGATCTGGTTGATCCTCGGTGTCGTCCTGGTGGCGGCCGAGATCTTGTCGGGCGACTTCGTGCTGGTCATGCTGGGCCTGGCGGCGTTCGGCGCGGCGGGCGCGTCGGCGTTGGGCGCGGACGTGGTGATCAGCGGGATCGTGTTCGGCCTGGTGTCGTTGGGGCTGGTGGTGGGCGCGCGGCCCGCGATCAAGCGCCGGATGGCGCTGGGTTCGGGGCACAAGTCGGGCGTGGAGGCCCTGGTGGGCGCCACGGCCGTCGTCGTGTCCACTGTGGACGGCCACGGCGGTAGGGTGCGGATCGGCGGCGAGGTGTGGTCGGCGCGGTCGTTGGACCGCGAGGTCATCGAGCCCGGCGCCGAAGTCACTGTTGTCGAGATCTCGGGCGCGACCGCAGTGGTGCTGTCCGGGGCCTGAGTGGAGGCGGGGAGAGTTGACCACCACGCTGATCGTCATAGCGGTCCTGGTGCTGTTCGTGCTGATAGTGACGGTGAAGTCGGTGCTGGTGATCCCGCAGGCCACGGCCGCGGTGATCGAGCGGCTGGGCCGCTACCGCACGACCGCCGCGCCGGGGTTGAACATCCTGGTGCCGTTCTTCGACCGGGTGCGGGCGCGGATCGACCTGCGCGAGCAGGTGGTGTCGTTCCCGCCGCAGCCGGTGATCACCCGGGACAACCTGACGGTGTCGATCGACACGGTCGTCTACTTCCAGGTGACCGATCCGCGGGCGGCGGTGTACGAGATCTCGAACTACATCGTGGGTGTGGAGCAGTTGGCGACCACGACGCTGCGCAACCTGGTGGGCGGGATGAGCCTGGAGGAGACGCTGACCTCCCGTGACCAGATCAACAACCAGTTGCGCGGTGTGCTGGACGAGGCGACGGGCCGGTGGGGCATCCGGGTGGCGCGGGTGGAGTTGAAGGCGGTCGACCCGCCGCCCTCGATCCGGGACTCGATGGAGAAGCAGATGCGCGCGGACCGGGAGAAGCGCGCGATGATCCTCAACGCGGAGGGCCAGCGGGAGGCGGCGATCAAGTCCGCGGAGGGGCAGAAGCAGGCGCAGATCCTGTCGGCGGAGGGCGCGAAGCAGGCGGCGATCCTGACGGCGGAGGCGGAGCGGCAGTCGGCGATCCTGCGGGCGCAGGGCGAGCGGGCGGCCCGGTACCTGCAGGCGCAGGGTCAGGCGAAGGCGATCGAGAAGGTGTTCGCGGCGATCAAGGCGGGCAAGCCGACGCCGGAGGTGCTGGCCTACCAGTACCTGCAGACGTTGCCGCAGATGGCGCAGGGCGACGCGAACAAGGTGTGGCTGGTGCCGTCGGACTACGGCAAGGCGCTGGAGGGTTTCGCGAAGATGCTGGGCGCGCCGGGCGAGGACGGCGTGTTCCGCTACGAGCCGCCGGTCTACGAGAAGCCGGAGACGTCGTCGCCGGAGCAGGACGACGCGTCGGTGGCGGAGTGGTTCGACACGGCGCCGGACCCGGCGGTGGCGGAGGCGGTGCGCGCGGCGGAGGCGGTGGCGCGCAAGGAGGTGCCCGGTCCGTTGGAGCAGGCGTCGGTGGAGCGCGGGCCGGAGCGCGGCACGTTGGGGTCGTCGCCGGCGGCGCGTGAGGTGGGGGCAGGGGAGCCGCGTCCGCCGCACGGGTGATTCGCCGTCCGTGATCTTGGACGCAGTGGTGGGGCGTCGGCGGTGGTCGCCGGCGCCCCTTTCGCGTGGTCGGGGCGGGTCTGGCGGACGGGTGGGCGTCCGTGTGGGTCTCGTGGGGCCGGTCGGTGTGCGGTTGGATGTCGCGGTGGATGCTTTACCTGGTCGTGCGGCGGCCGTGCTGGCCCGTGTCGACGTCCCGTGGTCGGTGCGGTGGGACGAGTTGGCGGCGGTGGTGGCGGAGCTGTCGGCCTTGGTGCGGGGCGGGCCGGGCGCGCGGGTGGTGGCGCGGGAGTTGGCCGAGGTGTTGGTGCGGGCCGCTCAGGGCAGCGAGCAGCGGGTGGCGTTGGCCGGGTTGGTGGACCGGGTGCTGGACCTGCACGCGGTGGCGTGCGCGGCCGGGCCGTCGGTGGACGGTCGGGAGTTGGCGGCGTGGTTGTTGTGGTTGCAGACGAACTTCGCCGAGCCGCCGGAGGTGCGGTTGGCGGCGTACGCGTCGGCGTTGGGCGAGGACGGGCTGGCGTTCTACCGGGCGGAGGCGGTGGCGCGGTTCGAGCGGTTGCCGGTGATCGGGTTCGGGGAGACCGGGCGGTACGACCGGGAGCGGTGGGCGTTGCTGCGGGTGATGGAGGAGCTGGCCGAGCACACCGGTGACGTGGACCTGCAGGTGTTGGTGTTGTCGCGGGACCTGTCGTCGGGCTGGCACTACCTGCGGGTGGCGACGGTGCTGCGGGACGCGGGCCGGTCGGCGGAGGCGGTGGCGTGGGTGGAGCGGGGTCTGGCGGCGACGGGTGGGCGTGGCGCGGCGACCCGGTTGGTGGACCTGGGTGTGGACGAGTGCCTGCGCGCGGGGTGGGTGGAGCGGGCGGTGGACCTGCGGCGGCGGGCGTTCCTGGCGCATCCGGTGTGGGAGTCCTACGTGCGGCTGCGGGCGGTGGCGTCGTCGTCGGGTGACTGGCCCGCGGTGCGCGAGGAGGTGCTGGGGCGGGTGGCCGAGGGTGCGGACGACGTGCTGCGGCACGTGGTGGAGGGCGAGTTGGCGGCGGTGTCGGGTGGTGTGGTGCCGGAGTGGTTGCAGCGGTGGCGGTCGGAGCTGGCGCGGCGGGAGCGGTAGCCGGGTGTCCCGAGCGTTCGACTCGGGTGTCCTGAACGTGGGACACGCGCGGTGCGGGCGTAGGGCTCCCGCGGGTCAGGGGTAGGCGGGCGGGCGGCGGTCGGTCCAGGGGCGGGCGCGTTCGAGTTGGCCGGCGGCGGTGAGGATGGTGCGTTCGTCGTCGGTGGTGGCGACGAGCTGCACGGCCAGGGGCAGGCCGGTGCGGGTGTGGCCTGCGGGGACGGACGCGGCCGGGTTGCCGGTGATGTTCCACAGGGGCAGGAACGTGGTCATGCGGGCGGCGGCGAGCAGCGCGGCGAGGGCGGGTCGGCGGTTCCACTCGCCCACGCGCAGGGGCGGCCGGGTGAGCACGGGGGTGAGCAGCAGGTCGTGGTGGTCGAAGAGCCGGTTGGCGTGGTCGGTGAGCTTCGCGGTCCGGGCGAGGGCGGCGCGCACGGCGGGCGCGGGCAGGGAGCGGCCGAGGGCGGCGACGGCGCGGGTGCGGGCGTCGAGCCGGTCGGGTCGGTCCAGGGCCTGTTCGGTGGTGGCGGCGCTGTGCAGGTAGCGGGCGGCGAGCACGGCGGGTCCGGCGACGTCGTGCAGGTTGTCGGGGTCCACGCGGGTGACGTCGTGGCCGAGGTCGGCGAGCAGGCCGGCGGTGTCGAGGACGGCGTCGCGGACCTCGGGGTCGACGGGGATGCCGCGGCCCCAGGTGCGCAGGGACACGGCGACGCGCAGGGTCCGGGTGGCGGTGACGGCGGCGGCGTGGTCGCCGCCGGGCGCGAGGACGTCCAGGAGCAGGGCGGCGTCGGCGACGTGGCGGGTGATGGGTCCGGCGGCGACCAGGCCGCCCCAGACGTCGCGGTCGGGGGTCAGCGGCACGTGGCCGCGTTGCGGTTTGAGGCCGAACAGGCCGCTGCAGGCCGAGGGGATGCGGATGGAGCCCGCGCCGTCGGTGCCGACGGCGGCGCCGACGAGGCCGGCGGCGACGGCGGCGGCCGATCCGCCGCTGGACCCGCCGGGCGAGTGGTCGGGCGACCAGGGGTTGCGGGTGGCGCCGGCCCAGGTGGACTCGGTGTAGGGCCACAGGCCGAGTTCGGGCATGCGCGTGCGGCCGACGATCACGGCGCCGGCGTCGCGCAGGCGGCGGACGATCTCGGAGTCGGCGGGCGCGGCGGTGTCGACGGCGGCGGTGCCCTTGGTGGTGGGCAGTCCGGCGATGGCGAGGTCTTCCTTGACCGCGACGGGCACGCCGAGCAGGGGCGCGTCCTCGCCGCGGGCGAGGCGGGCGTCGGCGTGGTCGGCGTCGGCGAGGGCGCGGTCGGTGAACACGAGCCGGAACGCGTTGAGGCTCCGGTCGTGCCGGTCGATGCGGCGCAGGCATTCGGCGACGAGGGCGCGTGAGGTGAGCGCGCCGGATCGCAGCAGCTCGGCCTGTCGGGCGGCGCCCGCGAAGCACGCGTCGGTCAGGTCCATGGGGCGGACTCTAGGGCAGGAGCGGGCCCGGGTGGATCAGGCCGCCGGGGTGATCGGGTCGTGCCGCCGTCGGTGTCGCAGGCCGCGGTGCACGAGCAGGGCGATGAGCAGCAGCGGCCACGGGAACGGCAGGGGTGAGGCGATCCAGGCGACGGCGAGGACGAACAGGGCGATCGGCAGCAGGGGCGGCCGGTGTCGTGCGGGCGGGGTGGGAGGTGGTGGCGGCGCGGGCAGGTCGGCGGTGAGGGCGGCGAGCTCGTGGTGGTGGACGGCGGCGTAGGCGGCGGCGATGCGTTCGTCGGCTTCGGCGAGGGTGAGGCGGCCTTCGCCGACGGCGTCGCGCAGCCGGGCGGCGGTGTGGTCGCGGTCGGCGTCGGAGGCGCGCGGGGCCGGGGTGCGGGTCGGTTCCATGCCGTCGATGCTCCGCTCGGGCGCGTGTCGCGGCGTCGGGCACGAAGCGGTGACGGGAAGTACGTCCGTGGACGTACGCGGGACGGGCATGATCGGGGGTATGTCGTCGTGGCTGATGCCGTTGGCGGTGGCCGTGGTCATCGTCTGGATTGGCGTGCGTCATGCGCGCGCGTCGCGTTCGGAGACGTTGTTGGACGAGCACGCGCGGCGGCGGGTGGGGCCGGACGCGGGCGCGGCGCCGGCTCCGGTGTCGGTGTGGCGTGAGGCGAACCGGTTGTTCCGGGCCGGTGAGGAGGAGGGGTTGTTGCTGTTGGCCGAGATCGGCCGGCAGGTGCCTCGGCGGCGGCAGGCGGTGGTGACGTCGTGGTTGGCGGCGTTGCGCGGCGGGGTGAGTCTGGGGTTGGACGCGCCGTGGCGCACGGCGGTGCAGCGGGAACTGGTGTCGCACCTGCGGCCGGGCGCGGATTTCTGGCCGGGGATGGACGTGGTGGCGCCGGGGGCGATCCTGGTGGACTTCGACCTGTCGGGGTGTCGGGTGAACCGGGTGGACCTGACGGGCGCGGTGTTCCTGGGTGACGCGCGGTTCGAGGCGATGACGGTGACGGGTGACGCGAACTTCGCGGGCGCCCGGTTCCTGCGGCACGCGGTGTTCACCGAGGCGTTGTTCGCGCGGTCGGCGTCGTTCGGGTTGGCGGTGTTCGCGGGGAACGTGTCGTTGCGGTCGGCGCAGGTGGCCGACCAGTTGGTGTTCGCGCGGGCGAAGGTGTCGGGTCGGGCGGACCTGCGGCGGGCCGAGGTGTCGGGTCGGGCGGACTTCCGGCACGTGCGGTTCGGCGGTCGGGCGTTGTTCGGCGACGTGGTGTTCCACCAGGACGCGTGGTTCCGGCACGCGTGGTTCCGGGGGCGCACGGACGTGGGGTCGGCGTTGATCGGCGAGGCGGCGGAGTTCGGCAACGCCCGCTTCGGCCGCCGCGTCATGCACTGACCGCGCTGCCCGGGGTCAGGCGGTGCGGGTGCGGTGGTCGGCGACGTGGACGCGGTTGGCGCAGCGGGTGGTGCAGAAGCGGCGGCGCCCGTTGCGGGAGGTGTCGACGTAGACGGTGTGGCAGCCGGGTCGTGCGCAGCGGCCGAGGCGGCCGGGGTCGTCGCAGACGACGTGGGCGAGGCCGGCGGCGGTGAAGGCGCGCAGCCGTTGGGGTGTGGGCGCGTGCTCGGGTGCGAAGTGCAGGTGGGGTCGCCGTCCGTCGTGGGTGGAGATGTAGGGCTTGGCGGCGGCTTCGGCGAGCAGGTCGTTGACGAGGGCGATCTGGTCGGGGGTGTGGTCGAAGACGGGTGAGAGGCGGGCGGCCCAGGCGGTGAGTTCGCGGGCCTGGTGGTCGTCGAGGGCGCCGAGGGGTTTGTAGCCGTGCTCGCGCAGCAGGTCGAGCAGCTGGTCGGCGGTGCTGCGGGGGTCGGCGTTGACGAGGGCGGCGGCGAGTTCGGCCGCCGCCCCGCCGTAAGGGTTGAAATGCACTGAACCATGACACCACGCTGGTGGGGTGAACACCAGTTGTCCTTGTTGCGGGTGGCCCAGTGCCGAGCGTGTGTATCCGGTGTCGTCGCACGGCGCGGTGGACTACGTGCGCTGCGTGTGCGGGGTGTGGTTGGTGCTGGAGGCGGGACGGGTGGTGGCGACGGCGGGCCGGCCTCGATCGACTAGTGTCCCGTCACCGTGACGAGCCGTCGGGACCTGTTGTGCGACTGTGCGATCTCGGTGCTGGCGGCGGAGGGCGGCCGGGGCCTGACGCACCGGGCCGTGGACCGGGCGGCGGGTGTGCCGGAGGGCACGACGAAGAACTACTTCCCGTCGCGGGACGCGCTGCTGGGCGCGGCGGCGGCGCGGATGACGGCGTTGCACGCGGCGGCCGTGCGGCGGTTGCGGGAGACGACGCCGGAGGGGATCACGCCGGCGGAGGTGGCGGAGCTGTACCCGGCGTTGCTGCGGCGCGCGGTGGTGGAGGACCCGACGCAACTGCTCGCGATGGCGGAGCTGTACCTGGAGGCGGTGCGCCGGCCGGGCGTGCGCGCGGCGTTGGGGCGGATGGCTGTGTCGAACGCGCAGGCGGGCGCGGGGTTGCACGCGGCGGCGGGTCTGCCGAGCACGGCGCGGGACGCGGGCCTGCTGGACGCGTACTTCCTGGGTGTGGCGGTGTCGTTGTTGGCGTTGCCGGCGGAGGCGTTGGGCGCGGTGGGCCTCGACGACGCGCGCGCGGTGGGGCTGGGTCTGTTCCGCGCGGCGGTGCCGGGACGCTCAGGCGGCGGGGACGAGCCGTCGCACGGCGGTGGCGACGAGCCCGGTGGCCGGGGTGGGGGCCGCGCCGCAGCTGGCGGGCCGGGTGGCCGGTAGGTCGCGGCTGTCGACGGTGACGTGCCAGGCGCTGCCGTCGGCGTGGTGGACGGTGTCCCCGTGCACGGTGAGCACGTCGCGGTGTTCGCCGGTGAGGTCGCGGACGGCGAGTTCGGCGACCTGGCCGTGCGGCGGGTGGGTGGAGCGGCCCCGGCACCGCTCGGTGACGACGTGGCCGCGGGCGGCGTGCTCGAGCAGCCGTGCGGCGAAGTCGGTGTCGAGGCGGCCGTAGGTGTAGCCGGTGGGCAGCAGCACGCCGGTGGGCGCGAAGCGGTGCCCGCCGGTGTGGGTGCACTCCCAGACGGTGTCGGGTCGTGCGGCGGCGAGGGCCTCGGCGAGGGGCCGGCCGCGCAGGGCGCAGCACACGTCGCGGCGGCTGTTGGCGCACACGAGCAGCAGCGGACCGGTCACGGGTGTGCCCAGCCCCGTGGGATCGCCCGCGGCCAGGGCGGCGAAGTCGAGGTCGAGCAGGGCCGCGGGGTCGGCGAGGTCGGCCCGCTCCAGCCGCGGCCGGCCGGGGGTGGTGGCGGCGAGGTAGACGCGGCGCGGCGCGGCGTGGTGGGTGTCGGCGTGGCGGCCGGGGCGGCGGATGAGCAGGACGCGGACGCCGGTGTCGGCGGCGCGGCGGGCCAGTTCGGCGCCGAGCGCGGGGTCGAGGCGGCTCTGGGTGAGCGCGTCGCGTCCCCAGGGTCCGGGTTGTTCGAGGCAGATCCAGGCGGCGGCGGTCGCGGCGGTGCCCGCCTGGGGTTCCTCGAGGTCCGCGGAGATCGCGGCGCAACGCGGCTCGGTCACGCCCTCAGGGTGCCCTGGCCCGGCCGTTCGAGTGACACCGGGGTACGGGTTCACGCATTCGGGCGGCACGTGGTTGCTGAGGGTACGCCGTGTTCGCGAGGGGTGGACGCCGTCCGGGCCGGTCGCGCCGTAGGTTCGGGGTCATGGTGATCACGGGTGAGGCGGCGGGCGTGCGGTTCGTGGCGACGCCGCCGGCGCGGGGCGGTCGGCGGTTGGTGGTCGTGTGGCACCTGTTGGGCGAGCCGGGCACGCCGGAGGCGATGGCCGAGGCGATGCCGCTGACGGGGGTGGACGCCTGGCGGCTGTACGCGGCGCTGCCGGCGTGGGGCGAGGGCCCGGACCAGGTGGTCGACGGGTACGCGGCGATGGTGGAGTCGGGGGTGGCCGCGATGCCCGCGCTGGTCGCAGCGGCGCGGGCGGAGTTCGGCTGCGACGACGGGCCGGTGGACCTGGTCGGCGGTTCCGCGGGCGGGCACATCGCGTTGACGACGGCGCTGCGGCGCGTGGCGCCGGTGCGGCGGGTGGCGGTGGTGAACCCGGCGGTGCGGGTGCAGGCCGTGGTGGAGGCGTCGATCGAGGTGGGCGCCCTGGACTCCTACACCTGGACGGACGCCTCGCGTGCGGCGGTGGAGCCGTTGGACGTGCTCGCGCGCGCGAGCGGGCTGGACGTCGCGCTGCTGGTGGTGCGGGGCGAGCAGGAGTACCCGGCGTTCCGGCCGGTGCAGGCGCAGTTGTGCGCGGCCGTGCCGGGCGCGCGCCTGGTGGACGTGCCCGGGTTGGCGCACATGCTGGTCACCGCGCAGGACGTGGTGGACGCGGAGGTGACGGCGTGGCTGGCCTGATCGTGGTGACGGGCGGGAGCCGCGGCATCGGCGCGGCGGTGGTGCGGCGGGTGGCCGCCGACGGGCACCGGGTGGTGATCGGCTACCGGGCCGCGACGGCGCAGGCCGAGGCGTTGGCCCGGGAGGTCGGCGGCGTCGCGGTGCGGGCGGAGGTGTCCGACGAGGCGGACGTGGACGCCCTGTTCGACGCCGCCGCGGCGCTGGGGCAGGTGACGGGCGTGGTCGTCAACGCCGGGATCACCAGCCCGGTGGGTCCGCTGGCACAGCTGCGGACCGAGGACCTGCGCCGGGTGGTCGACGTCAACGTGGTGGGCGCGCTGTTGTGCGCGCGGCGGGCCGCGCGGGACCTGGTGTCGGGCGGGTCGATCGTGTCGCTGTCCTCGGCCGCGGCCACGGTGGGCTCGCCGGGCGAGTACGTGCACTACGCGGCGAGCAAGGCGGCGGTGGACGCGATGACGGTCGGGTTGGCCAAGGAGCTGGGTCCGCGGGGGATCCGGGTGAACGCGGTGGCGGCGGGCACGGTCCGCACGGGGATCCACGAGCTGTCCGGGGTGCCGGACCGGCCCGACCGGGTGGCGTCGGCGATCCCGCTGGGGCGGCCCGGCGAGCCGGAGGAGATCGCGGAGGCGGTGGCCTGGCTGTTGAGCGGCGCGGCGTCGTTCACGACCGGCGCGGTGCTGCGGGTCGCCGGAGGGCTGTGAGCACGCGGACCGCCGCCGACCGGGTGACCCGCACGCGGCCCTACCATCACGGCATGGTGCGACGGCCGCTCAGCCAGTCCGACCGCGGTGGACGCCTCGGCGAGCCGCCGCGCCGGGCACGCGGCCGGGCGCCGACACCGGCGTTCGTCACCGTGGCCGCGTCACGCGAGCCGGTCGGGCCGTCGACGGACGCCCCGTCCCGGGCCTCGGCGCCGCGAAGGGCGTCGGCCCGGTGATCACCGGGCCGGTGGAGGACTTCGTCCGCTCGGTGACGAGCGCACGACCGGTGCCGTTGACCCCGGGCATCGTGCTGCGCACCGCGGACGACGTGATCGCGCTGTGGGAACGCACCGGCTCGCCCGAGCCGCCGTTCTGGGCGTTCCCGTGGGCGGGAGGCCAGGCGCTGGCCCGCCACGTGCTCGACCACCCGGAGCTGGTGGCGGGCCGGCGGGTGCTGGACCTGGCGTCGGGCTCCGGGCTGGTGGCGGTCGCGGCGGCCCGCGCGGGCGGCCTGGTCACGGCCAACGACATCGACCCGGTCGCGGTGGCGGCGATCGGCCTCAACGCCCGCGCCAACGACGTGACCGTCACGATCGCCGCCGGCGACCTGCTCGACACCGAGCCCGAGGTCGACGTGCTGCTGGCCGGCGACGTCTTCTACGACCGGGACATGGCCGCCCGGGTCGAGCCGTTCCTGCTGGCCGCGCACCGCCGCGGCGCCCTGGTGCTGGTGGGCGACCCGCAGCGGTCGTTCCTGCCGCGCGGCTGGACGCTGGTCGACGCCTTCCCGGTGCCGGTGCCACCGGACCTGGAAGGCGTCGCGGTCAGGACGACCAGCGTCTGGCGCCTCTAACGGGCCTTGCCGACGAACGCCACCAGGTCCACCGTGACCAGGTCGGGCGTCCGCACGCCCGCGCAGTGGCCGCCGCGGTCGAACTCCGACCAGTGACCGGGCGCGAGAGGACTACCGGGACACCCCGCCCGTCAACGGGTCGGCGACCAGGCGGAACAGGTCGCGCGTCGGGTGCACGTCCACCGGGATGCCCGTCCCGACCTCGACGACCTGCTCCCCGGCGACGAGGTGGGTCGTGGTGAACGGCAGCCGGCCCGGCACGGTGACCAGCATCCGGACCCTCGTGCAGCGGTCGTCCTCACCGCACCACACGTGCTGTGCGGACGTCACCTCGCCCACGACGCGCACCCCGGCCGCGTCCAGGGCACGCCACACGCGCTGGTCCCGCACGGTCCCGACGACGGCCACGACCAGGACCACCACGGTGAGAGGGGTCCAGACGAGACCGGTCACGACGACGGCCGTCCTGTCCTCCTCGGGGACGTACCCGCCGACGCCGGCCAGCAGGATCAGGGGGCCGGCACACACGACCAAGAGCCCGAGCAGGGTCCACAGCGGCTGCTCCAACCAGCCCGTCGGACGGTTCACCGGACCCTCGGCCTCGGGTAGTCCACCGCTCGTCACCGCGCGGCCCGGGGGAGAGGGTCCGGAATACCTCGCGAACGTCCTGGCACAGCCGGAATATAACGGACTTGATCCAGTCGTCACGGGCAATCGGCAGGCCGGCGTCACGCGCGGCGACACCGGCCCCGCGCACAACGGACATCGAGGACAGGCGCTCAGCGCCGGGCGAACCGGTCCGTCGCGGCCAGCACCGCGTCCGCCATCCCCGGGTCCGACACCGCGTGCGAGGCGCCCTGCACCACCACCAGCTCCGCGTCCGGCCACGTCCGGGCCAGCTCCCACGCCGTCCACAGCGGGCCCTGCAGGTCCAGCCGACCGTGCACCAGGATCGCCGGGATGCCGTGCAACCGCTCCACGTCCCGCAGCACCTCCCCGTCCGCCAACCACACCCTGTGGCTGAAGTAGTGCGCGCACAGCCGCGCGAACGCCATCCGCCACGCCGGGTCGGCCATCCGCGGCCCCGGCCGGTGATCCGGCTCCAGCGACACGATCGAGGACTCCCAGTCCGTCCAGTCCGTCGCCGCCTTCTCCCGCACCGCCGGATCCGGGTCGTTCAGCAACGCGTGGTACGCCGCCACCAGGTCCGTGGCGCCCCCGCCCGCGCCGTCCCGGAACCTCGACCACTGCTCCGGGAACAGCATGCCCAGCCCGTGGTAGAGCCAGTCCAGCTCGGCGTACCGGCCCGACGTGATCGCGACCAGCACGATGTCCGTCACCCGGTGCGGGAACAGCTGCGCGTACCGCAGGCCGAGCGTCGAACCCCACGACCCGCCGAACACCATCCACCGCTCGATGCCCAGGTGCTCGCGCAGCCGCTCGATGTCGGCCACCAGGTGCGCCGTCGTGTTCACCGACAGGTCCGCCGCGTACTCGCTCGCGTGCGGCCGGCTGCGGCCACTGCCGCGCTGGTCCAGCAGCACGATCCGGTACGCCTCCGGGTCGAACTGCCGACGCATGCCGGGGGAGCAGCCCGTGCCCGGCCCGCCGTGCAGGCACACCACCGGCTTGCCCTCCGGGTTGCCGCACACCTCCCAGTACACGAGGTTGCCGTCGCCGACGTCCAACATCCCGTGCTCGTACGGCTCGATCTCCGGGTACATCCACCCCTCCTCACAAACACAACAGTGCTGTTACATTAGGGGAGTGGACCACGCACCCGCCGGCGAATACCTCGGCACCCGCCTCCGCCACCTGCTCGACCTCCTCGAAGGCGACGTCGCCCGCGTCTACACCGACCTCGGCCTACCGGGATTCCGCCCCCGCTACACCCCGGTCATCCGCCTGGTCCACACCCGAGGACCGCTGTCCATCCGCGACCTCGCCGACACCATCGGCGTCACCCACTCCGCCGCCAGCCAGACCGTCAACCAGATGCGCCGCGACGGCCTCGTCGACCTCCACCCCGGCGACGACGCCCGCAGGCGCATCGTCCACCTCACCGACCACGCCCGCGCCATCCTCCCCACCCTCGACGCCGAGTGGAACGCCACCGCCGCCGCCGCCCGCGACCTCGACGCCGACCTGCCCCACCCCCTCACCGACCTCGTCGACGCCGCCCTGCGGGCACTGGGCGAGAAGTCCATGAAGGACCGCATCCACGACCGGATGCGACAACCCCACACATGATCACCCGCGCCGGCCGCCGCACCACCGAAACCCACCTCGTCCTCGAAGCCCGACCCCGAAACCAACCGGGGGAGCGGCCTCACCGCACCGCGTTCCCCGCCACCAACTCCGCACCCAACCGCGCCAACTCCGCCCGCACCTCCTCCGACTCCACCACCTCCACCAACGCACCCCACCCCGCCAACACCTGCGCGATCATCAGCGGAGCAGTGGCCGACAACCGCAACCGCGCCCGACCACCCACCTCCTCCAACACCTCGCAATGCCTCCCGAACTGATCACCCAACACGTGCGCGAACCGCGACTCCACCGACACCACCGCCGACACCGACGACCGCC
Source organism: Actinosynnema sp. NPDC023794 (assembly GCF_040639675.1). NCBI lineage: Bacteria > Bacillati > Actinomycetota > Actinomycetes > Pseudonocardiales > Pseudonocardiaceae > Actinosynnema > Actinosynnema sp. NPDC023794. The sequence goes on from NZ_JBFAFR010000011.1 coordinate 109,086, forward strand.
GCCGCTCCACCTCCGACACCACCCGCCCCCACGCCACCGACAAGTCGAACCCCTCGGGCCGCACGAACACCTCATCCGTCACCCGCGCCGACACCACCCGATCCACCCGGAACGTCCGCTCACCCGCCGCCGTACCCGCCACCAAGTACCAAACCTCGTCCTTGTCCACCAACCCCCACGGCTCCACCACCCGCTCCGACCGCACCCGCCCACGCCCCTCGTACACCAACACCACCCGCCGACGCCCCACCACCGCCTCCTGCAACACACCCACCAACCCCGGCCGCTCCCGACCGACACCACCCCACCCCGCCACATCCACCACCACCGCGTCCGCCGCCGCCCGGGCACCCTCCCGGAACGTCTCCGGCAACGCCCGCACCAACTTCCGCAACGCCGCCCGCACCTCAGGCGACCCCGACGCCGCAGGCCCCACCAACAAGAACAACGCCCGCGCCTCCGACGACGTCAACCCACTCAGATCCGTCCGCGCACGCCCCACCAACCGCCAACCACCACCACGCCCCGGCTGCGGGTACACCGGCACACCCGCCGACGACAACGCCTCCAGATCCCGACGCGCCGTCGCCACCGACACCTCCAGCTCACCGGCCAACTCCGCCGCCGTCACCCGACCCCGCGCCTGCATCAACAACAGGACAGCCACCAACCGGTCCGCACGCATGAACCCAGTCTCGCCCGAAAAGTGCTCACTCGGTGAGCACTTTGACCGCCAAAGTACGGGGACAAGCGACACCGACCGGAAGAGGAACCACCATGCTCCGCGGACTCACCACCACCAGCTTCTTCGCCGACGACCTCGACGCCGCCGCCACCTGGTACACCGAGTTCTTCGGCATCGAGCCCTACTTCACCGTCCCCGGCGGCTACATCGAATTCCGCATCGGCGACTACGAACACGAGTTCGGCATCGTCAAGAGCGACTACGCACCCCACGACACCCACACCGCCCCCGCCGGCTCCATCACCTACTGGGCCGTCGACGACCTCCACGCCACCCTCGACCGCCTCACCGAACTCGGCGCCACACCCCACGACGACCCCAAGGTCCGCGGCGAGGGCTACGTCACCGCCAGCGTCCTCGACCCCTTCGGCAACGTCCTCGGCATCATGGCCAACGCCCACTACCACGACATCCTCGACCGCCTGACCCCCACCCGAACCACCTGAAGGACACCGAAGCGCAGGGGCTGTATCGGTTCCGCGAACCCGATACAGTCCGCTCCTTCCCAGCGCCCGCACCACCAGCGCCCCAAGGAGCCCGGATGCCGCCGCGGATCTCCGTCGTGATCCCCACCTACAACCGCGCCGAACTCCTCCGCCGCACCCTCGACAGCCTCACCGACCAAACCCTCCCACCCGACGACTACGAGATCATCGTCTGCGACGACGGCTCGAACGACCACACCGCCGACGTCGTCAAGACCTTCCACGACCGCCTCCACCTGCACTACCACCACCAACCCGACCTCGGCCGCCGCGTCGCACACGCCCGCAACGCCGGCGCCCGCCACGCCACCGCGCCCGTCCTCGCCTTCCTCGACTGCGGCACCCTCGCCGGACCCGACCTCACCCGCGCACACGCCGACGCCCACACCGCACACCCCACCCTCAACCTCGGCTACGTCCACGGCTACCGCCCCTGGGACCCCACACCCGGCCTCGCCGAAGCCATCACCACCGGAACCCCGAAGCAGGTCCACCAGGACTTCAAGGACCACCCCGGCTTCCGCGACATCCGCCACGAACCCCTCGCCGCCGTCGACTTCCAGCCCGACCGGCTCGCCTTCCCCTGGCTCTTCGCCTGGGGCATGAACCTCTCCGTGCGCGCCACCGACTTCGACGCCGTCGGCGGCTTCGACGAACGCTTCGTCACCTGGGGCACCGAAGACATCGAACTCGGCTACCGCCTGCACCGACACGGCCTCGCCACCCACTTCGACCTCACCGCCTGGGCCGTCGAACCACCGCACGAACGCGACACGGGGGAGATGCTCGCCAGCGCCAAGCGCACCATGCGGCAATTTCTCGACAAGACCCACGAACCCGGCGTCGAACTCGTCTGGGCCTCCCTGGAGCGCGACGACCCGCTCATCGCCGAAGCCGAACACCGCACCCTGACCACGTGGACCGACCAGGCCCGCGACCTCGACGTTCGAACGGAGATCGAACAGCACACCGCCGACGCCGGGGGACCGGTGTGCGTCGTCGGCTGCGGCGACGACATCCCGGACACCCTGCCCGAGGGCAGCGTCCTGATCGACTTCGACGCCGAGCTCCTGGCGAAGGCCGGCGGCACGCACGCGCGACACCACGCGATCGGCCTGCAGATCCCGCTGCCGGACGACGCGGTGCACCGCGTCGTCGTCACCTCACGACTCGACGGCATGTGGGGCACGTGGGGCGACACCATCACCGCGGAGGCGAAGCGGGTGGGCAGGGAAGCGCCCCGGACGCTTCCCGAACGTTCTACTTAACATAATGTAGATTATCGGCGTTCCGGACAGGCTGGTCGGCAGGGGTCGCGGACACCGCGAGCCGCAGGCCGGCCACACCGGCGCGACACGACGTCCACGCGTGACGCCGGTTCGCTCGCCGCCGCGCACGACTGCCGCCGTCCGTCCTCGCCGTCGCTCATGCGGACGACGTGGCCCATGGGCTCACGGGCGGAGTCCCCAGGGCCGGGAAGGTCGAGACAGTCACCGGGGCGCCAATGGAACCCTTGGAACCTGTCACCGTAGAAACGTCACAGTGACGGATCATGGGTGGTGTCAGCGGATGTCGGCCCGACGCGCGTGCCCGGCGCACGTCGGCAGTTGATCACCGAGGCGGGCCGTCGGGGTCCTCGGTGGGAACCCCCGGTCCGCTCACCAGGCTCCCCGGGCACCGGCCTCACGGTCGTGCGCGTCGCGCGCAAATGGGCGTTCCAGGGGTCGGATCGGCCGTCGGCGGAGCGTTCGAGAGGAGCATCCCCCGGTCGGGGCTCGAACCCCTTCCGGACCCGCTTCTGATGGATAATGGGGATTATCCATCAGTCACTGGATCATCCGTCGATCACCGGCAGGAGCTGCGGATCATGCCGTTCCTGCCGGTGACCGGTGACGCCCGGATCGCCACCGGTCCACTGCGCGACCGCCCGACGAGCTTCGCCACCTGGGCCGACGCACCCGTCACGCGCCCCGCCGGCAGCCCGCTCCCCCGGGAAGACGGCGTGGCCCTCCCCTGCCCCGATCCGATCACGACGACCTTCGCGCACGCCGGCGGTACTGCTGCGCGCCGTCCCGGTCCCGGACGGCGATCCCTTTCGCGCGGAGCTCGTCGAGTGCTTCTGCCGCGGCGCCGGCCTTCTTGTCGGCGAGGGCTCGGTGGCGGGTGCGGAGCAGGGTGTGCGTGGCCGGGTCGAGGTCGGGTGTGCCGTCGATCCAGCGGGTGAACTCGGTTTCGTGCGGGTCGGTAGTCCCGCGCCAGGGGTAGCCGAACCGCTCGAACGCCTCGAGCAGTGCTCCGGTCGGGAGGTCGGTGGCCCGGACGCGGGCGAGTTCGCCCGCGTCGTGGTCCAGGACGACGAGGTCTCGGCCGTCGGTGAAGACGGCGTTGGTCCGGTCGCGGGGCACGTGCAGCGCGGTGTAATCGTGGTGGACGGCGATGTGGTCGCGGCGGACGGTGACGACGGGGCTTTCCCGTCGGGCGGTGGCGGCGAGCCAGGTTCCGGTGGCGGCGCCGAGGAGGGTGAGCACGGGGACTGCCCAGGCGGTGGGTAGTTGTGCGGCGAGTCGGAGTGGGGCGGGTGCCGAGCCGGTGAGGTCGAGCAGCCAGTTCGCCAGTGGCGCGGTGGCGAAGGCGGCGGCGCAGCCGAGTCGGAGGAGCCAGAGCCAGGTGGCGGGCATCGTGATGGTGGCGGTGTGGTGGTCGGTGGTTGTCCCCATCAGGTGTCCTCCGGGTCCGGCGGTGGTGGTGTGAGGTAGTGGGTGACGGTGCGGTGGAGTGCGGGGCGGGGGTCGTGTGCGGGGTCGGCGTTGAGGAAGGCGGCGTCGACGATCGTGAGGAGCCAGCGGGCGGTGTGGGCGGGGTCGAGTGCGGGGTCGACGGTTCCGTCCTGGATGCCGCGGGTGATGAGGTGTGTGAGTCCTTCGTGGAGGATGCGGGCGTTGCGGGCGACGATGTCGACGAGTTCGGGGTCGCGGCCTGCTTGGCGGAGCAGTTCGACGAGCAGGCCGGGTGCGCTGGGGTCTTGGGCGTCGGCGGCGAGTTCGGTGACGAGTGCGGTGATGGCGGCGACGGGGTGGGGGGTGTCGGTGTGGCGGGCGACGAGGTCTCGGGATCGGGGTAGGTCGCGTTCGAACACGGACCGGAAGACCGCTTGTTTGTCGGGGAAGTAGTAGAAGACGCTGGCGGGGCTGAGCCCGGCGGCGCGGGCGATCTGGGCGACGGTGGTCTGGTCGAAGCCGTGGGCTGCGAAGAGGCGTGCGGCGGCGAGGGTGATGGCTTGTCGGCGTTGTGCGACCTGTTGGGTGTCGACGGTGCGTGCCACGGCGCGCCCTTTCGTTGACTGATCGATCAGTTGAACTATACCGGGGGCGGTCCCCCGGTTTTGTCGGTGGTGTTTGGTAGGAAGATCGACATGCTGGTGCTTGCCGCTCAGGAGTCGTTCTTCCTCGCTCGTCGGCCGCGGAAGGATTCGCCGCACACGACGGCGGCGTACCGGCGCGACCTGGCGGGTGTCACGGCGTTGTTGTCGGAGGTGACGGGCACTCCCCCGGAGGCGCTGGAGATGTCGGAGCTGACGGCGCGGAACCTGCGTGAGGCGTTCGGGGTGTTCGCGGACTCGCACGCGAAGTCGTCGGTGTTGCGGGCGTGGTCGACGTGGAACCAGTTCCTGACGTTCTGCGTGGCGGAGGAGTTGGTGGCGGGCAACCCGATGGGTGCGGTGGCGCGGCCGAAGACCCCGCCGTTGGTGCCGAAGCCGTTGCGGGGTGAGGACACGCCGGAGCGGTTGTTGGCGGCGGCGGCGGAGGGCGCGCGTCAGGGTCGTGATCCGTGGCCGGAGCGGGACGTGCTGGTGTTGGCGTTGGGGTTGGTGGCGGGGTTGCGGTCGGCGGAGATGCGGACGTTGACGCACGGGTCGGTGGTGGGTCGGCCGGGTGAGCGGCGGCTGCACGTGGCGGGCAAGGGGAATCGGGATCGGTCGGTGCCGATCGAGCCGGCGATGGACCGGATCATCGAGCAGTACGTGGTGTCGTGTCGGCGGCGTTTTCCGCAGGGGCGGTTCGATCGGGGGTCGGCGTTGTTGCGTGATCGGCACGGGGAGCCGATCGGGCGGGGTGGGTTGGAGTACTTGGTGCGGTCGTGCTTCCGGTGGGCGGGGTTGCACGACCGGGTGCCGTCGGGGGCGAACCTGCATGCGTTGCGGCACACGTTCGCGACGCGGTTGGCGGAGGACGGCGCGACGGCGTCGGAGATCATGGCGTTGTTGGGCCACGCGTCGTTGGCGACGTCGCAGAACTACATCGAGGCGACGGCGCGGGAGCGGCGGGCGGCGGTGGCGGGCAACCGGACGTACGCGTCGCTGGCGCGGTTGCCGCACCGGGAGTAGGCGTTTGGGCCTGGTGCGGTCGCGTGGTCGGCTGTCGCGAGTTCTCGGTGGTTGGTCCGTGCGGGTGACTTGGGTGAGTCGATGTTCGCACAGGTGTACGCAGGGGTTATGAGGGCTGTGTGGCGTGGTTCGGTGGCGTTCGGGTTGGTGGTGTTCCCGGTGCGGTTGTTCGGGGCCACGCGGGATCGTGGTGTGCGGTTCCACGAGGTGCACCGGCTGGACGGTGGGCGGGTGCGGCATCGGCGGGTGTGTTCGGTGTGCGGTGAGGGGGTGGAGTTGTCGGAGGTGGCGAAGGGGTTCGTGTTGCCGGACGGTCGGCTGGTGATGGTGGAGGCGGAGGATCTGGCGGGGTTGTCGGCCGGGGTGGAGCCGACGATCGAGGTGGTGCAGTTCGTGGGCGCGGACGAGGTGGATCCGGTGTTGTGGGGTCGGTCGTATTTCGTGGAGCCGGAGCGGGTGGCGGTGGGGTCGTACGTGGTGTTGCGGGATGTGTTGGTGCGGTTGTCTCGGGTGGCGGTGGTGCGGGCGGGTATGAGGGGTCGGGAGGTGTTGGGTGTGGTGCGGCCTCGGGGTGGGGGTTTGGTGTTGCAGACGTTGGTGTGGCCGGAGCGGGTGCGGGAGCCGGATTCCGATTTCTCGGGTGTGGTGTCGGGTGGTGCGGAGTTGGCGGTGGCGGAGTCGTTGGTGGAGTCGATGACGGCGCCGTTCGACGGGTCGGTGTTCTCCGACGGGTACGGGGAGCGGTTGGAGGGGTTGATCGAGGCGAAGGCGGAGGGTGCGGCGGAGGTCCCGGTGGCGCGGGCGCCGGAGGAGGCGGGTGGCGGGGTGGATCTGTTGGGCGCGTTGCGGCGGAGTGTGGAGCGGGTGCGGTCGGGGCGGTCGCGGCGGGAGGGTGGTTGAGGGTTGCGGTGTTTGGTCGCGGAGCCCGCTGATTGTTAGCCCGTTCGAGTGACGCCCTGGTGCGGATCGCGCTGTTCGCGGGTAGTCACGTGGCATGAGGTCCGTGTGGCGTGGGGCGATTTCCTTCGGGTTGGTGACGATCGGTGTCCGGTTGTACACGGCCACGGAGGAGCACGACGTCCGGTTCCATCAGGTGCACCGTGAGGACGGCGGGCGGATCCGGTACAAGCGGGTGTGCCAGGTGTGCGGCGAGGAGGTCGCCTACGCCGACATCGCGAAGGGTTACGAGCTGGACGACGGTCGGGTCGTGGTGATGGAGGCGGAGGACTTCGACAGGTTGCCGGTCAACACCGATCGGGCGATCGAGGTGTTGGAGTTCGTGCCGGTGGAGGAAGTGGATCCGATCTATTTCCAGAAGTCGTACTACCTGGAGCCGGACAAGGCGGCGACGCGCCCTTATGTGTTGTTGCGGACCGCTTTGGAGCGCAGTGGGCAGTTGGCGGTGGTGAAGATCGCGATTCGTCAGCGGGAGACGTTGGCGTTGTTGCGGGCGCGGGACGACCTGTTGGTGATGCACACGATGTTGTGGCCGGACGAGGTGCGGAAGCCGGAGTTCGAGTTCTTGGACGCGGACGTGGAGGTCCGGCCGCAGGAGTTGAAGATGGCGTCGTCGTTGGTGGAGAGCATGGCGGGGTCGTTCGATCCGGGTGATTTCTCGGATGACTACACGGCGGCGCTGGAGAAGGTGATCGAGGCGAAGGCGGAGGGTGCGGAGTTGCCGGAGCGGCCGGAGGTGGAGGAGGCCGGTGAGGTGATCGACCTGATGACGGCGTTGGAGCGGAGCGTGGAGCAGGCGAAGTCGGCGCGGGGTGGGCGGTCGGCGGCGCGGAAGCCGGCGGCGAAGAAGTCCGCGTCGGGGTCGTCCTCGTCGCGGAAGGCGCCGGCGAAGAAGAAGGCGAAGCCCGCCTGAGGGCGTGGCGGCGGGGATGGGTGGGGATCTTTCGGAGTACCGGCGGAAGCGGGATCCGGGGCGGACGCCGGAGCCGGTGCCGGGTGACGACTCGGTGGTGCCCCGTGGTGGTGACGACACGTTCGTGATCCAGGAGCACCACGCGTCGCGGCTGCACTGGGACGTGCGGTTGGAGCGGGGTGGGGTGTTGGTGTCGTGGGCGGTGCCGAAGGGGTTGCCGACGGAGCCGGGGACGATCCGGTTGGCGGTGCGGACCGAGGATCACCCGTTGGAGTACGCGTCGTTCTCGGGTGTGATCCCGAAGGGCGAGTACGGCGCGGGTGAGATGGTGATCTGGGACCGGGGTCGGTACGAGACGGTGAAGTGGTCCGACCGCGAGGTGGACGTGGTGTTGCACGGTTCGCGGGTGGAGGGCGAGTTCGTGTTCTTCCGCCGTGGGTCGGGCGGCGGGGCGGACGGGGCGGGCAAGGACTGGATGGTGCGGCGGCGGCACGGGGCGGCGCGTCCGGATTGGGCGCCGTTGCCGGAGTCGCTGTCGCCCATGTTGGCGACGCCCGCGGCGGAGTTGCCGGGGCCGGCGGCGAAGTGGGCGTTCGAGTTCAAGTGGGACGGGGTGCGGGCGATCGCCCGGGTCGAGGGTGGTCGGGTGCGGTTGACGAGCCGGTTGGGCAACGACGTGACGTCGACGTACCCGGAGTTGCAGGGGTTGGGTGCGCAGCTGGGTGTCACGCAGGTGTTGTTGGACGGCGAGATCGTGGCGTTGGAGGGTGGGCGGCCGAGTTTCGGGGTGTTGCAGCAGCGGATGCACGCCTCGGCGGCGCAGGCGCGGCGGTTGGTGGCGGGGACGCCGGTGACGTTCCTGGTGTTCGACGTGTTGCACCTGGACGGCTCCCCCACGCTGGAGCTGCCGTACGCGCGGCGTCGTGAGCTGTTGGAGGGGTTGGGGTTGGCGGGCGCTCATTGGTTGACGCCGAAGGCGTTCCCGGGTCAGGGGGCGGCGGTGTTGGCGGCGAGCCGGGAGCAGGGGTTGGAGGGGGTGGTGGCGAAGCGGCTGGATTCGCGGTACGTGCCGGGTCGGCGGTCGCCGCAGTGGGTGAAGGTGACGGCGGTGGCGACGCAGGAGGTGGTGGTCGGGGGGTGGCGGCCGGGTGAGGGCAAGCGCAAGGGCGTGGTGGGGTCGTTGCTGCTGGGTATCCCGGACGGGCAGGGCGGGTTGGTGTTCGCGGGGTCGGTGGGCACGGGGTTCGACCAGGCGGAGTTGGAGCGGTTGACGGCGCGGTTGTCGGGGTCGGAGGTGACGGGGTCGCCGTTCACCTCGGAGGTGCCGCGGGAGCGGGCCCGGGGTGCGCGGTGGGTGCGTCCGGAGTTGGTGGGTGAGGTGGCGTACCGGCAGTGGACGGCGGACGGTCGGCTGCGGTTCCCGACGTGGCGGGGGTTGCGGCCGGACCGGGCGCCCGGGGAGGTGCGGCGTGGTGACGGGTGAGGCGTTGGTGCGGGTGGAGGGTCGTCGGTTGAAGCTGACGAACCTGGACAAGGTGCTGTACCCGGAGGTGGGGTTCACCAAGGCGGAGGTGATCGACTACTACACGCGGATCGCGCCGGTGTTGTTGCCGCACGTGGCGGGTCGGCCGATGACGGTGCGGCGGTATCCGAACGGGGTGGACGGGAAGTCGTTCTTCGAGAAGAACGCGCCGTCGCACGCGCCGGAGTGGGTGCGGACGGTGCGGGTGGAGACGCCGGGGTCGTCGCGGGGTGCGGAGTACGCGGACTTCGTCGTGGTGGACGACCTGGCGACGGTGGTGTGGTTGGCGAACCTGGCGGCGTTGGAGTTGCACGTGCCGCAGTGGACGGTGGGTGCGCGGGGTGGGCGGCACTCCCCCGATCTGCTGGTGTTCGACCTGGATCCGGGTGAGCCGGCGACGGTGGTGGAGTGCTGTCGGGTGGCGTGCCGGGTGCGGGAGGTGTTGGAGGGTGACGGGTTGGTCCCGGTGGTGAAGACGTCGGGGTCGAAGGGGTTGCAGGTGTACGCGGCGGTGTCGGTGTCGTCGGCGGAGCGGACGTCGGAGTACGCGAAGGGTGTGGCGCAGCGGTTGGCGCGCGAGTGGCCGGAGGAGGTGGTGTGGCGGATGGCGAAGGCGCAGCGGACGGGGAAGGTGTTGATCGACTGGTCGCAGAACAACCCGGCGAAGACGACGGTGGCGCCGTATTCGCTGCGCGCCCGGCCGCGGCCGTCGGTGTCGACGCCGGTGTCGTGGGACGAGGTGGAGGCGTGCCGGGTGGTGGAGGACCTGGTGTTCCTGGCCGACGAGGTGCGGGAGCGGGTGGACGCGGGGGGTGATCTGTTCGCGGTGGGAGAGCCGTCGTCTCTCCCCCGGTGACGCCCGGCCCGGGGTGGGGGTGGTGTCGGGGTGAGGGAGGATTCGCGGGTGCGGTTCGGGGTGTTGGGTCCGATGGTGGTGCGGCGTGCGGACGGGACGGAGGTCCGGGTCGGTGGGCCGCGGTTGCGGGCGTTGTTGGCGTTGTTGGCGGTGGACGCGGGCCGGGTGGTGGGTGTCGACCGGGTGAGCGAGGCCCTGTACGGGCCGTGTCCGCCGGCGGGGGTGGGCAACGCGATCCAGTCGCAGGTGTCGCGGCTGCGGTCGGTGCTCGACGTGGAGGTGGAGCGGTCGGCGGCCGGGTACCGGCTGGTGGTGGATCCGGGTGAGGTGGACGCGCTGCGGTTCGAGGACCTGGTGGCGCGGGGTTTGCCGGGTGAGGCTCTGGCGTTGTGGCGTGGTCCGGCGTTGCGGGACGTGGGTGACGCGCCGTTCGCGGCGGTGTGCGCGGCGCGGTGGGAGGAGTTGCGGCTGCGTGCGGTGGAGGACCACGAGGGCGCGTCGGTGGGGTTGTTGCGGGAGTTGGTGGCGGCGCACCCGACGCGGGAGCGGTTGGTGGCGCGGTTGGTGCGGGTGCTGCACCGGGAGGGGCGGCAGGCGGAGGCGTTGGGGTTGTTCGAGCGGACGCGCCGGTTGTTGGCCGAGGAGTTGGGCGCGGACCCCTCCCCCGGGCTGCTGGCGGCGCACGGCGAGGTGGTGCGGGGCGAGGGGCCGGTGGCGCGGCGGGTGTTGCCGGCGCAGTTGACGAGTTTCGTGGGCCGTGAGGAGGAGGTGCGGCTGGTCGGGGCGGCGTTGGGGTCGTCGCGGTTGGTGACGTTGACGGGTCCGGGTGGTGCGGGCAAGACGCGGTTGGCGGTGGAGGCGGCGGCCCGGGAGTCGGGTGAGGTGTTCTTCGTGGACCTGGCGCCGTTGGCGGTGGGCGGGGACGTGCCGCGGGCGGTGGTGTCGGCGTTGGGGCTGCGGGAGGACGGGATGCGGCCGGTGACGGCGCCGGTGGCGCGGTTGGTGGCGGCGTTGCGGGACCGGCCGGTGTTGGTGGTGTTGGACAACTGCGAGCACGTGGTGGACGACGCGGCGGCGTTGGCGGCCGGGTTGTTGGCGCGGTGCGCGGGGTTGCGGGTGTTGGCGACGTCGCGGGAGGCGTTGGGGGTGACCGGGGAGGTGGTGCGCCCGGTGCCGCCGTTGGAAGCGGGCGGGGCGGGGTCGGCTGCGGTGCGGTTGTTCGCGGACCGGGCGGTGGCGGTGAACCCGTCGTTCCGGCTGGACCCGGGGACGGCGGAGCTGGTGGTGGGGATCTGCCGGGCGTTGGACGGGTTGCCGTTGGCGATCGAGCTGGCGGCGGCGCGGGTGCGGTCGTTGCCGGTGGCGGAGGTCGCGGCGCGGTTGGGTGACCCGTTCCGGTTGTTGTCGCGGGGTAGTCGGGCGGCGGTGGCGCGGCATCGGACGTTGCACGCGGTGGTGGAGTGGAGTTGGGGGTTGTTGGACGCCGACGAGCGGGTGGTGGCGCGGCGGTTGACGGTGTTCCGGGGCGGGGCGACGTTGGGCGCCGCGGCGGCGGTGTGCGGGGTGGCGGGTGTGGACGAGGTGTTGCCGTCGTTGGCGGACAAGTCGTTGGTGGAGGTGTCCGGGAACCGGTATCGGATGTCGGAGACGATCCGGGCGTTCTGCGCGGCGCGGTTGGCGGAGTCGGGTGAGGAGCAGGGGGTGTTGCGGGCGCACGCGGAGCACTTCGCGGGGGTGGCGGCCGAGGCGGCGCCGCACCTGTACGGGGCGGGGCAGCTGGTGCGGTTGGGGCGGTTGGCGGCGGAGCACGAGAACCTGACGGCGGCGGTGCGGTGGGCGGCGGAGCGTGATCACGGGCTGGCGTTGCGGTTGGCGGCGGACCTGGGGTGGCCGTGGTGGTTGCGGGGGTTGCGCGCGGAGGGCGCGGCGTTGGCGGCGGAGGTGGTGCGGGCGGTGGGTCCGACGCCGCCGGCCGGGTTGGCCGAGGAGTACCTGTTGTGCTTGGTGAACGCGTCGTCGACGGGGGCGGCGGGGTTGCCGGGGTCGCCGTCGCCGCGGGATCCGATGCCGGCGGGGCTCGCCGGTCCGCCGGCGCGGCCGTATCTGACGGTGTTGTGGGGCATGGCGCACGGGGTCCCGAAGCTGGACCTGGCGGAGATGGAGGCGTTGCGGGATCGGCTGTTGGGGTCGGATCCGTGGAGTCGGGCGTTGGGCCGGTTGGGGTCGGGGATGGGGCTGCAGTACTCGGGGCGGCTGCGGGAGGCGTGGGAGGAGCACGCGGCGGCGTTGGCGGGGTTCCGGGTGGTGGGTGAGCGGTGGGGCATGGCGTTGGCGTTGGCGCAGTTGGCCGAGTTGGCGCGGACGGCGGGTCGGCTGGCGGAGGCGATGGGGTTCCTGGACGAGGCGTTGGCGTTGTCGCGGTCGTTCGGGGCGACCGAGCACACGGCGAGCCTGCTGTGCCGCCGGTCGGAGTGGGCGTGTCAGTCCGGTGATCTGGACGGCGCGGCGGCCGACGTGGAGGAGGCGGCGGTGTTGGCGCGGTCGCAGGGCACGGTGGAGACGTTGGCGCAGGCGTGGCTGGGTGCGGCGGAGGTGGCGCGGCGGCGCGGTGATCCGGAGGGTGCGCGGCGGTGGTGCGAGGAGGCGTTGCGGGTGTGTCCGCGGGGCTGGTTCGGGCCGGAGGAGGTGCGGGCGTCGATCCTGGTGGCGGTGGGCCGGGTGGAGTCGGCGTGCGGTGACCGGGGGGCGGCGGTGCGGGCGTGGGCGTCGGCCGCGGCGTCGGCGCGGGAGTGGGGCAACCAGGTGGTGTTGGCGCGGGTGGTGGAGGCGCACGCGGCGTTGGCGGTGGCGGAGGGCGACGGGGTGCGGGCGGCGTTGCTGGCGGGCGCGGCGCGGGGGTTGCGCGGCGAGGTGGCGGTGGTGGATCCGGAGGTGCTCGCGGTGGAGGCGGCGGCGCGGGCGGTGCTGGGTGACGGGGTGTTCGGGGAGGTGTCGGCGCGGGGCGCCGGGTTGGGGTCGGACGAGGTGGCCGCCCTGCTCGACGCGTGACGTCGACTCCACCCGCGCCGGGGTGGTCGGCGGGGTGGGATCGCGAGGCCGGCGCGGGGTGTTGTTCGGCGCGGGCCGTGACGATTGCCGGCGACCGGGAGGGCAGGTCGATCCGGTCCGAGGAGGCGGTCGAGGGCGGCGTGGTGGGTGCGGGTGGTGCCCGTGGTGGGCGGTGAGGCGTGCGGTCGGGGCGCCTTCTCCTAGGCTGGTGGGCATGCCGAGAATCGCCACCGCCGACTCCGTGTCCCGTGACGAGTTGGTCGCGTTCCTGCGGCCACGCCACCGCGCCCTGCTGGTCACCGCGCGCGCCGACGGGCGTCCGCAGGTGTCGCCGGTGACCTGCGGGGTGGATGACGAGGGGCGGGTGGTGGTGTCGACCTATCCGCAGCGGGCGAAGTCGCGCAACGCGCGGCGGGACGACCGGGTGACGGTGTGCGTGCTGTCCGACGACTGGGACGGCCCCTACGTCCAGGTGGACGGGCGCGCGGAGGTGCTGGACCTGCCGGAGGCGTTGGAGCCGCTGGTGGACTACTACCGGTGCGTCGCGGGCGAGCACCCGGACTGGGACGAGTACCGGGCCGCGATGCGCCGGCAGGGCAAGTCCCTGATCCGCGTCACGATCGACCGGTGGGGTCCGATCGCGACCGGCGGGTTCCCGCCCGAACTGGCAGGCTGACCGCTCCACCCGCTCGCCGCTCCCCCGGCGTGCCCCGGGCCACCGCGTGCCCCGGGCCACCGCGTGCCCCGGGCCACCGCGTGCCCCGGGCCACCGCGCGCTCCGGGCCACCGCGCGCTCCGGTCACCGAGCGCTCGCGGGTCGCCGCAGGGGGCGGGCCCGCCACACCACCGCGAGCGCGGGGTCCCCGGTGGGGCCCGGTTCGACCCGCTGCACGGTGAAGCCCTCGCGCTCGTAGAACGCGCCCGCGCGTGCGTTGGCCGCGTAGTGCTCGATCCACAGCCGGTCGGCGTCGGCGGGCAGCCGGCGCGTGATCGCGTCGAGCAGCCGCGGTCCCAGTCCGCGACCGCGGAGGGCGGGGTGGACGTAGAGCTTGTAGACGACGTGGTCGGTTCCCAGGTGGCCGCGCTGCGCGACGCCGACCAGCTGTCCGTCGAGCTCGGCGACGACGAGCAGCCCGTCGGCCGCGGCGGCGCCGAGCCGCGCCTCGTCCCACCACAGGCGGACCTGCCCGGCCGCGGCCTCGGCGCCGATCAGCGGGGTGTAGTGGGCGGGGACGTGCTCCTCGCCGAAGCGGCGGACGGCGGCGACGTCGTCGGGCCCGGCGTCCCGCACGACCGGTTCGGTTCCCGTCACCGCACGCTCCTCGTCATCGCACGCTCCTCCTCGGCGGCCACCGCGGTGGCCGGTCCTAGGCGTGGGCCTGGTGGGCGGCGCACCAGGCGCCGCCCCAGCCGGCCGGGTTCTCCAGCAGGGCGAACACCGCGCCGGCGGGGTCGGCGACGGCCGCGACGACACCGGTGGGGACGTCCCGGGGACCGACGAGGACCGTGCCGCCCATGTCGGTGGCCTCGGCGAGGGCCGCGGCGACGTCGGGGACGGCGAAGTAGCAGGTCCAGCCGCCCTGGCCGGTGAGGCGGCCGGCGACGGCGCGGCGGTCGTCGGTGACGGCGGCGTCGTAGAGGGTGAACTCGCCGTCGGGGTCGCGGACCTGCCAGCCGAGCGCGCCGGCCCAGTGGTCGTCGTCGTCGGCGGCGTCGCCCATGATCTCCACCCAGCACGGTTCGCCGGGGCGTGGCTGCGGAGCCCACGGGCCGTGCAGGACGCGGCCGGAGTCGACGGCGGCGCCGACGCCGAGGTCGCGGGGCCCGGGGCCGGCGAACACGACGCGCCAGGCGGGGTCGCCGGGGTGCACGCGGGCGGCCAGGCGGTCGCCGACCCAGCCGGTGAACGCGCCGTCGGGTTCGGCGATGAGCACCCAGCCGAGCAGGTGGGCGTAGAACTCGGCGATCGGTTCGGGGCGGGTGGTGCTCAGCTCCACGCGGCGGACACCGCGTGCGGGGCTGTCGGGGGTACCGGGCACGGCGGTGGCTTCCCATCGGGGGCGGGGCGGCGGTGATCAGGAACGCGCCCCATCCTCCGCACCGGCCATGCGTGGCGACAATGCGCCGTTCGGCGGCTGCGGCTGGGCCGAGAGGACCTGGTCGAGCGGCTGGGGCCGGCCGAGGTGGAAGCCCTGGCCGCTCTGCACGCCCAGCCGCACGAGGGCGTCGACCTGGGCGGGGCGCTCGACCCACTCGGCGACGGCGGTCAGGCCGAGGCCCTGGGCGATCTGCACGATGCCGGCGACGAGCACGGCGTCGGTGGAGCGTTCGTCGATGCCGCGCACGAACTCGCCGTCGATCTTGATGCCGGTGATGGGCAGGTGCTTGAGGTGGACGAACGAGCCGAAGCCGGAGCCGAAGTCGTCGAGGATGATGCGGCAGCCGAACGCGCGCAGCTGCAGCGACAGGGCGCGGGCGGCGTCGAGGTTGGTCACGGCGGCGGTCTCGGTGATCTCCAGGCCGAGCCGGCCGGGCGCGACGCCCGCGGTGGCGAGCCGGTCGAGCACGAACCCGCCGAAGTCCTCGTCCTCCAGGGTGCGGCCGGAGATGTTGACGTTGAACCGCAGTCGCGGGTCGGGGTGGCCGACGAGGGCGTCGATCGCGGTGGACAGCACCCACCGGTCGATGTCGAGCACGAGGTCGGAGCGTTCGGCCTCGGGCAGGAACTCCGCCGGGCCCAGGTAGGGGTCCCGGCCGTCCTCCAGCCGCAGCAGCAGCTCGTGGCCGAGGGTGGTGCCGGTGGCCAGCTGCACCATGGGCATGGCGTGCAGGGCCAGGCCGCCGCCGTCGAGCGCGGCGCGCAGCCGGTCCAGCACGGAGACGCGTTTCGCGGTGTCGGCGTAGTGGCCGGGCTCGTAGACGGTGACGCGGTTGCGGCCGGCGGCCTTGGACGCGTAGAGGGCGAGGTCGGCGTTGGCGAGGACGAGCTCCCACGTGTCGCCGGGCCCGTACTCGGCCACGCCGGTCGAGACGGTGATGCTGCGGGCGGCGCCGACGAGCGGCAACGCCGCTACGGCATCGCGCAGTCCTTCGGCGACCCGGGCGGCGTCGGCGGGGGTCGCGCCGGGCAGCACGACGGCGAACTCGTCGCCGCCGAGCCGGCCGATCAGCTGCGACGTCGACAGCCGTGACCGCAGCGTCGAGGCCAGCGCTTTCATCAGCCGGTCGCCGACGGCGTGGCCGCGCAGGTCGTTGACGTCCTTGAAGTTGTCCAGGTCCAGCAGCAGCATCGCGCCGGGGCCGCCGCCGGCGAGCTGCCGTTCCAGCTCACGGGTCACCGCGCGCCGGTTCGCCAGCCCGGTGAGCGGGTCCTGCTCGGCCAGCGCGAGCAGTTCGTCGTGCACGCGGCGGGCGCGGGTGATGTCGTGCGCGGTGCCCAACACCCGCAGCGGCGAGCCGTCCTCGTCGGTGACGACCTCGCCGAAGCACTCGAACCACCGCTCGGTGCGGTCCTGCCCCAGCAGCATGCGGTGGGTGTAGGAGAACCCGGCGCCCGACCGCATGGCCTCCTCGAGGGTGGCCTGGATCATCGACAGGTCCTCGGGGTGCACCACGGCGGCGTAGCCGTCGAAGTCCAGCTCCGTGTCCGGGTCGAACCCGAACATCTCCAGCAGCGTGTCCGACCACACCACGCGGTCCTCGGCGATGTGCCACTCCCACGTGCCCATGCGGCCCAGCACCTGCGCGCGGCGCAGCGCGTCGGCCTCGTGGGTGGCCTCCAGCTCCCGGTCGCGCCACGCGGTGACGTCCACCACCCGGTACAGCAGCCGTTCCTCGGCGTCCGCGCCGGTCGCGGCGGGCAGGGTCTGGCAGGTGACCTCCAGCCAGCGGTGCCCCTTGCGGTAGGCGCTGGGGGTGAGCAGCGCCAGCCCGGCCCGGGGCCGTTCGGGCGCGCCGGGCAGCAGCGCCGGCAGCGACCGGCCGACCACGTGGTCGACGGGCACGCCCAGGATCTCCGCCAGCGCGGGGTTCACCCAGGCCAGCGTTCCGTTCGCGTCCGTCACACCGAAACCGACGTCGGCCCGGTCGAGCACCTCCCGGTGCAACGCGCCGTTGCCGTTCACGCGCTCCTCCTCGCCCACCCGCGGGCCATGATGGTCGAGACCACACGCGGGGGGCAAGCCGACGGAATTCAGCGCAACCGCTCCAGCCCACGCGCGGTGTCCACCAGTTCCCCCGCCAACCGCCGCAACTCCGCGCCGTCGGCGCCGTCCGCGGCGGCGGTGGCGACGTCCTCCGCGGCGCACCGCAGCTGGAACAGCCGGTCCTGCAGGTCGGCCAACTCCCCCGCCGACAGCACCACGGCGTCCTCGGGCAGCCCGCCCCGCTGCACGGCGGCGCGGCGTTCGTAGGCGCGCTGCCGGCAGGGCTGCGCGCAGTACCGGCGCGGCCGTCCGATCCGTCCGCTGTCGGGCAGGCGGCGTCCGCACCAGGCGCAGTGCCTGGCTTCCTCACGGCGTGCCGCGACGGGCTCGGTCACCAACTCCATGGCGCGCGACGCTATCCCGCTACCCACCGGTCACCGCCGCGCCACGCCGCCAGGGCAGACTCCGGGTGTGACCGCGAAGCACCCGTACCTGTCCGGACCGCACCCCCGCGCGTTCGCCCACCGGGGCTGGCACCTCGACGAGCTGTCGGGGATGGAGAACTCGCTGGCCGCGTTCCGCCGCGCCCACCAGGAGGGCTACCGGTACCTGGAGACCGACGTGCACGCCACCTCCGACGGCGTGGTGGTGGTCCACCACGACGCGACCCTGGACCGCACCACCGACGCGACCGGGCCCGTGGCCGCGCAGCCGTGGTCGGCGGTGCGGCGGGCCAACGTGGGCGGGCGCGAGCCGGTCACCAGGCTGGAGGACCTGCTGGAGGAGCTGCCGGAGGCGTGGGTGAACATCGACGTCAAGGCCGACTCCGCGGTGGTGCCGGTGCTGGAGGCGCTGCGCCGCACCGACTCGCTGCACCGGGTGTGCCTGGCGTCGTTCTCGGAGAAGCGCCTGGCCCGGCTGCGGCGCCTGGGCGGCCCGGGGTTGCTGACGTCGATGGGGCCGCGGTCGGCGGGCGCGCTGTGGGCGGCCGGGCGGGTGCCGCTGGTGGGGCTGCCGGTGCGGGGCATGGTGGCGCAGGTGCCGGTCAACCAGGGCCGGCTGCTGGTGGTGGACGGCCGGTTCGTGGCCGCAGCGCACCGCCGCGGCCTGGAGGTGCACGTGTGGACCATCGACGACGAGCCGGAGATGCGGCGGCTGCTGGACCTGGGCGTCGACGGGTTGGTCACCGACCGGCCCGACCGGCTGCGCGACGTGCTGGTCGACCGGCGCGCCTGGGCGGGTGGCTGACGCGCCGCGTGGCGGCCGGGCGGACGGTTGGCAACAGCTTGGTGGTGATCACCACGAACGGATGACGGGCGATATACAGTCCGCCCCCATGAGCGTGGCCGACAGCACCGCACCCGCCGTGGACCGCAAGCGGGAACAGCGCGGGTGGATCTGGTACGACTGGGCGAACTCGGTGTTCCCGACCTCGGTCATCACCGTGTTCCTCTCCCGCTACCTGACGGCGGTGGCCTCGGAGGCCGCCCGTGCGGACACCACACGCAACGGCCCGAACGCCTGCGCCGACAGCGCGCTGGAGCGCTGCGACATCTCGCTGTTCGGCCTGTACTTCCCCGCCGGGTCGCTGTTCGGCTACCTGGTGGCGTTCGCGACGGTCGTGCAGGTGGTGGTGCTGCCGGTGATGGGTGCGATCGCCGACCGCACGCAGAACAAGCGTCGGATGCTCGGTGTCCTGGCGTTCACCGGGTCCGTCGCCACCGCCGCCCTGGCCGCGGTGGGCGGCGACGACTGGCACCTGGGCGTGGTGCTGTTCGTGCTGGCCAACATCTGCTACGGCGCGTCGATCGTCGTCTACTACTCGTTCCTGCCCGAGATCGCCTCCCCCGACGAACGCGACGCGGTGTCCTCCCGCGGCTGGGCGTTCGGCTACCTGGGCGGAGGTCTCGCGCTGGTGGTGCAGCTGGGGCTGTTCCTGGGCCACGACGCGGTCGGGGTGAGTGAGAGCGCGGCGGTGCGGATCGGGTTCGTGATCTCGGGCCTGTGGTGGGCCGGGTTCACCCTGATCCCGCTGGCCCGGCTCAAGCGGCACCAGCCGCCGCACGGCGCGGAGTCCGGCGCGTCGGTGATCACCGCCGGGTTCTCCGAGCTGCGCCAGACCGCGCGGCAGGCCCGCATGTTCCCGCTCACCCTGGCGTTCCTGGGCACCTACCTGATCTTCGCCGACGGCATCGCGACGGTCGCCAACGTCTCCGCCCAGTACGGTCGCGAGGAGCTGCGACTGGACGAGACGGTGCTGATCACCACGATCCTGATCGTGCAGTTCGTGGCGTTCTTCGGCGGCATGCTGCACGGCTGGGTGGCCCGCTGGTGGGGCGCCAAGCGCACGATCATGGCCAGCCTGTGCGTGTGGATCGTGGTGGTCGGGGCGGCGTACTTCGTCCAGGTGGGCCAGCAGGTCCAGTTCTACGGGCTCGCGGTGGGCATCGGGCTGGTGCTGGGCGGCACGAACGCGTTGTCGCGGTCGCTGTTCAGCCAGATGATCCCGCCCGGCCGCGAGGCGCAGTACTTCTCGCTCTACGAGGTCGGCGAGCGGGCGTCGTCGCCGCTGGGGATGGCGATGTTCGCGGCAGTCGGGCAGGCGACCGGTTCGTTCCGCCTGGCGATCATCTCGCTGGTCGCGTTCTTCGTCGTCGGTCTCGTGCTGCTGATCTTCGTGCCGGTGCGCAAGGCGATCGCCGCCACCGGCAACCCGGTGCCCGCCAAGGTGTGACCGGCCCGCCCGGGGTCCGTGCGACCCCGGGCGGGTGTCCGCGCGGGTCAGGTGGCGGACACGGGCGTCCGGGCCGACCAGGGCCGGAACGCCGCCGCCACGACCGCGGCGATCAGCCACGCCGCCAGCAGCGTCCACGTCGACAGCCAGGGCGTGAACACCACCGACGCCACGCCCGCCGCCACCGCGACCGGCGCGACCGCCCACCACACCCGCGACGGGGCCGGCGCCTCCCGGTGGAACGCCGCCACCGCCACGACCGCCGTCACCAGCGCGGGCGCGTGCCAGACCGTCGTCGGCCACGCCGGGGCCCCCGACGCCACCGACCACACCACCGGCGCCAGCGACACCACGCCCGACAGCCCCGCCGCGACCCGGCCCGCGGCGCGCCGGCCCGCGACCAGCGCCGCGAACGCCACCAGGGCCGCCACGTCGTACCACCAGCCCTGCACGTCGACGGCGGGACCGAGCCGGGCGATCACCGTCCACGACTGCGCCGAGGACACCAGCTGCCCGAGCAGCCCGGTCAACGCCAGCACCCGCAGCGCGGTGCCCGCCGCGCGCCGCGCGCCCAGCCGCACCCGCACCGCCAGCGCCAGCGTCGCGCCCGCCTCGCCCCAGCCCGGCCAGCCGTGCTCCAGGTCCAGGTCGTCGACGCGGTCGGCCAGGAAGATGCCGACCATCTCCTCCTCCCGCTCGGCCCGGTACCAGGCGGGCAGCACCCGCAGCAGCGCCCGGTACCGCCGTTCCAGGTTCGACTGCCCGGCGTGGGACTTCCCGGCGTCCGATCTCACAGCGCACCCCTCGCCTTCAGCACCGACGACGCGGCGCGCACGTTGGCCGACAACCGGGCCACCTCGGCCGACAACACCCGCACCCCGGCGTCGGTCAGCCGGTAGTAGCGCCGCAGCCGGCCCTGGTGGACCTCCTCGCGGTCCCGCTCGGCCAGGCCTTCGGCGACCAGCCGGTCCAGCACCCCGTACAGCGTGCCGACCCGCAGCCGCATCCGACCCTCCGACAGCCCGTCGACCGCGCGCACGATCGCGTAGCCGTGCAACGGCTCCTCCGCCAACGCGGTGAGCACCAGGAACACCTGCTCCGACATACCTCTCACACCGCACGTTATACCGCTTCGCGATATATCTCGGCAATAAATCTGGATACGGAATATCCAGGATTCGGCTAGGCTGGCGGCCGTGAAGATGACCGAGGGCGTCGAATGGGCCCTGCACTGCTGCCTGGACCTGTCCTGGGCGGGCGACACCCCCGTCCCCGCCGCCCGCCTCGCCGCGCTGCACGGCCTGCCCGCCGCCTACCTCGTCAAGCAGCTGCAGGCCCTCGGCCGCGCCGGCATCGTGCGCTCCACCCCCGGACCGCGCGGCGGCTACCTGCTCGACCGGCCGCCGCACGCCGTGACCCTCATGGACGTCGTCGCGGCCGTCGACGGCGCCGACCCCGCTTTCCGCTGCACGGAGATCCGCGCGGGCGGCCCCCACCCCACCCGCTGCGCCATCGACTCCGCCATGACCCGCGCCGACCTGGCCTGGCGCCGCGAGCTGACCGGCCGCACCCTCGCCGACCTCGACGCCGACGTGCGCCGCGCCGACCCCGACGCCCCGGCCGCCACCCGCGCCCGACTCGCCTGACCCCGAACCACCCGACAGCCCCGACCACCGACCGACGGAAAGAGGACGACCGACCGTGCCGCACACCCTGAGCAACCCCGACGAGCTGCACGACCCCACCGGCTACGGCTACAGCCACGTCGCCGCCACCAGCGGCGACCCGGTGTTCATCGCGGGCCAGTACGGCTCCGACCCCGACGGCCGCGTCGTCTCCGACGACTTCGCCGACCAGGTCGCCCGCTCCTTCGCCAACCTCGGCGTGGCGCTGCGCGCCGCGGGCCTGGACTACCCGCACGTCGCCCGCCTGGGCACCTACGTCGTCGACCACGACGCCGACCGGCTCGCCGTGCTGCTCGAGCACGTCACCCGCATCTGGGGTGACCGGCCGCCCGCGCAGACCCTGCTCGGCGTCGCCGCCCTCGCCCTGCCGGGGATGCTGTTCGAGGTCGACGCCGTCGCCGTGCGCTGACCGCCCGGCGACGGCGCCCCCCGCGCCGCCGCCTACGGGCAGCGCGCCGCCGTCACACCCCAGTACAGCAACGTCGACGTGGACGTGGTGGTGCGCCAGTACCGCCACGTCGTGCCGAACGACGTGCGGCTGCCGACGTGGTCGTAGGAGGTGTTGCCCACCGTGAACGCCGCCGTGCCGCAACGCAGGTCGAACGACGTCAACGTCTGCTCGGGGGTGCGGGTGAGGTCCACCTGGGCGCCCGCGGTGCCGTCGGGGGCGCAGCGCACCGCGTAGGCGCCCTCGTAGACGGTGAACAACCCGCCGTCGGGCCGGTAGGTGACGTGCCAGATCCGGTAGCTGCCGACGCCGGCCATCGCCGAGCCGACGTAGCCGTGGTAGTAGGTGCCGACCGGCTCCAGGTAGCCGTTGCCGTTCTCCGCCCACTTGAGCTGCTCGATGGTGGTGGTCGACGTGCACGCCCCGGCGGGCGCGGCACCGGCGGTGCCCGGTGACAGCACGGCGAGCCCCAGCACCACCGCCAGGGGTGACGCGAGCAACGCGACGATCCTGCGCATGACTCCTCCTCGGACGTCGTCGACCGGCCCGGCGCGGACCGGCGGCCGGTGTCGGGCCGTCCCGCGCCGGGCCGGTCCCCCACCGCACGGAGGAGGTCGCGGCGGCGCCGCTGATACCGCGCACTAGGGTGGCCCGCCGTGGAACCGATCACTCCCTCCCCGGACCCGACCGACGCGCTGTCCTCCGTGCCCGCCGCCGGCGCCGGTCGCGGTCTCCCGCCCACGGGGCGGCTGCGGTTCTTCTTCGGGCCCATGGACTGCGGCAAGTCGACGCTGGCCCTGCAGATCGACCACAACCAGGCCCGGCAGGGCCGCCGCGGGCTGCTGCTCGTGCGGCACGACCGCTCCGGCACGCCCACCATCTCCAGCCGCATGGGCCTGGTCCGCCACGCGCTGGAGGTCCACGAGGGCATGGACCTGTGCGAACTGGTGCGGGAGCACTGGTCGCGCGGCAGCCGGGTCGACTACGTCATCGTCGACGAGGCCCAGTTCCTCTCCGCCGAGCAGGTCGACCAGCTCGCCGAGCTCGCCGACGACGCCCACCTGGAGGTCTACTGCTTCGGCCTGGCCACCGACTTCCGCAGCTGCCTGTTCCCGGGGTCGCAGCGGCTGTTCGAGCTGGCCGACGAGCTCAACGCGATCCAGGTCGAGGTGCTGTGCTGGTGCGGGCGGCCGGGCCGGTTCAACGCCCGCGTCCACGACGGCGACGTGGTGCGCGCCGGGGACACGGTGCTGGTCGCCGACACGGTCGCGGCGGACACCGCGGAGGTCCGCTACCAGGTGCTGTGCCGCACCCACTACCGCACCGGCGACCTCGGGCCGCACACCGTGGACGGCCGTCAGCTCAGCCTCGCCTGACCCCGCCTCACCGGACCCGGCTGGACGCCCACCCCCCGGTCGTCCCACAATGGGCAATTCGAAGTTGCCGATCCCGGGACGACCCATGAGCGACGACACCGCCGACGACCCGACCGACGAGGTGCTGGACAAGGTCGGCGAGCGGCTGCGCCACATCCGCACGAGCCGGGGCGCGACGCTGGCCGACCTGGCGGAGGCGACGGGGTCTCCAAGAGCACCCTGTCGCGCCTGGAGTCGGGGCAGCGGCGGCCGAGCCTGGAGCTGCTGCTGCCGATCGCCCGGGCGCACCGCGTGCCGCTGGACGAGCTGGTGGGCGCGCCGCCGGTCGGCGATCCGCGGATCAGGCCGGTGCCGGTCCGCCGCAACGGCATGACGGTGCTGCCGCTGACGCAGCAGCCGGGCGGCCTGCAGGCGTTCAAGATGATCATCCCGGACCGGGGCGAGCCGGATCCGCGCACGCACACCGGCTACGAGTGGCTCTACGTGCTCTCGGGGCGGCTGCGGCTGATCCTGGCCGATCACGACGTGGTGCTGGGGCCCGGCGAGGCGGCGGAGTTCGACAC
This sequence comes from Actinosynnema sp. NPDC023794, assembly GCF_040639675.1. Classification (NCBI taxonomy): domain Bacteria; kingdom Bacillati; phylum Actinomycetota; class Actinomycetes; order Pseudonocardiales; family Pseudonocardiaceae; genus Actinosynnema; species Actinosynnema sp. NPDC023794. Next base: position 132,947 of record NZ_JBFAFR010000011.1, read on the forward strand.
GCGGCTGCCGCACTGGTTCGGGCCGGCGGGTCCGGAGCCGGTGGAGATCCTGAGCCTGTTCGGCAAGCAGGGCGAGCAGATCCACATGCGCACCCGGCGCAGGACGTGACGCGCGGTGGCGGTCACACTGTGCGCATGAGGGCGGGGCGCACGTCGGCCGGGCGCGGGACGGGACGTCGGGCGTGACGGGCGGGCGCAGTGCCGGGATCCTGCTGCACCGGGTGGTCGACGGCGAGCGGCAGGTGCTGCTGGGCCACATGGGCGGCCCGTTCTGGGCGCGCAAGGACGAGGGGGCGTGGTCGATCCCCAAGGGCGAGCCGGACGGCGACGAGGACCTGGAGGCGACGGCCCGCCGGGAGTTCGCCGAGGAACTGGGGCTGCCGGTGCCCGAGGGCGAGCTCGTGCCGTTGGGCGAGGTGCGGCAGTCCGGCGGCAAGATCGTGACCGCGTGGGCCCTGGAAGGCGATCTGGACCCCGAACGGGTGGTTCCGGGGACGTTCACCCTGGAGTGGCCGCGCGGGTCCGGGACGGTGCGGGAGTTCCCCGAGGTGGACCGGGTGGCCTGGTTTTCTCTCCTCCAGGCGCGGGTAAAGCTGGTGAAGGCCCAACGGGAGCTGCTCGACCGCCTCGCCGAAAAACACTCTTTCGAGTGACACTGAAGTCATCGAACGGATAAAGCGTCCGATTGGACGTTTGGGTGCGGTCCGGACGGGTGATTCATCCTCATGTCCGCCACCGAGCACACTCGTCCGGCCACCCAGCGTGGTGACGTCCCCTGAACTTCAGGAAATAACTTTGCGTAACCGTAACCATGATGGACGTCACTACCGGCGAGTTAAACCCGCCGTAACGTCGCCCTGTGTGGTCGGTCTAAGCTGTCGCAGCCGCACGACTTCTGCCAGGACTGCTCCATCAGTGTGATGGGGTCGCCCGGTAGCTTGATAACGCGTCACGATCCGGCCGCGATTGCATCCCTTAGGAGGAAGCCTTCGTTGACGGGTGAAAGACGTCACTGTGGGCGACGATGACCGTGAAGCCGGGAACGAACGGAGCAGTCCGATCGTTGCACTCGGTGAGCAACAAGCCTGGGCCCCGGCCCTGAGCCGAGCGAAAGGACACCGCCATGGCCGACCGCGTTCTACGGGGTAGCCGGCTCGGAGCAGTCAGCTACGAGACCGACCGCAATCACGACCTCGCCCCGCGCCGGTCGGTGCGGTACGCCTGCCCCAAGGGCCACGACTTCGAGGTCCCGTTCTCCGACGACGCCGAGATCCCGCACACCTGGGAGTGCCGCCTGCACGGCCAGGAGTCGAAGATCATCGACGGCGCCGAGCCGGAGGCGAAGAAGGTCAAGCCGCCGCGCACGCACTGGGACATGCTCCTGGAGCGGCGCACGATCCCGGAGCTCGAGGAGCTGCTGGACGAGCGGCTGGAGGAGCTGAAGGGGCGGCGCACCCGCACCGCCTGACCGCGTCGACGTGCGAGGGGCCCGCCGGAATCCGTTCCGGCGGGCCCCTCGGCGTGCGCGGGTCTAGCGGTTGCTGGGGGTCTTCGCCTTCTTGGGGGCGATGAGGTCCCGCAGCTGGGTGCCGCGGCGGCGCAGGCCCCACTTGGTGACGCGGATGAGCGCTTCGCGGACGATGTCGCCGCTCATCTTGGACACGCCGATCTCACGCTCGGTGAACGTGATGGGCACTTCGACGACCCGGTAGCCGAGTTCGATCGTGCGCCAGCCGAGGTCGATCTGGAAGCAGTAGCCGGCCGAGGCGACGTTGTGCAGGTTGAGGTTGCGCAGCACGTCGGTGCGGTAGGCGCGGAAGCCCGCGGTGATGTCCTTGACCGACGCGCCCAGCGCGAGCCTGGAGTACAGGTTGGCGCCGCGGGAGAGGAACTCGCGCTTCTTGGGCCAGTTGACCACGGTGCCGCCGGGCACGTAGCGGGAGCCGATCACGAGGTCGGCGTCGTGCAGGGCGTCGAGCATGCGGGGCAGGTCCTCGGGGGCGTGGGAGCCGTCGGCGTCCATCTCCACGAGCACCTGGTAGCCGCGTTCCATGCCCCAGCCGAACCCGGCGATGTAGGCCGCGCCGAGTCCGGCCTTCTCCGTGCGGTGCAGCACGTGCACGCGGTCGTCGGCGGCGGCCAGCTCGTCGGCCAGCTGTCCTGTGCCGTCCGGGCTGCCGTCGTCGACCACGAGGGCGTGCACCTGCGGCAGCGCGGTGTGCAGCCGCTGCACGATCTTCCCGATGTTGTCCCGCTCGTTGTAGGTCGGGATCACCACCAGCACCGGCCCGAGCTCGCGGTCAGGCTGCGCCTGCTGGTCCGCCATCCGTGTCCTCCTCGCCGACTCCCGCACCAGGGGTCGGACGCGTCCGTCGTCGTGTCACTGTCAAGGCGATCGCCACGGCCATCAGGCCCAGAGCGGTCATCACCCACTCGGGCCATGCGCCGAGCCGGGTGGCCAGCGTAGCCTCCCCCCGCAGCGGGACCGTGGCCACCAGCGCGTCGGCGGTGAACAGGCCGGTCCGCTGGGTGACGGACCCGTCCGGCTGCACGATGGCGGACACGCCGCTCGTGGCGGAGACGATCACGGATTTGCCGTGTTCGACGGCGCGGACGCGGGACATGGCCAGTTGCTGGTAGGTCATCTCGGTGTAGCCGAAGGTGGCGTTGTTGGTGGGGATGGCGATGAGGTTCGCGCCTTCGGTGATGGAGTCGCGCACCACGCCGTCGAACGCGACCTCGTAGCAGGTGTCGATGGCGACCTTGGCGGGCCCCATGGTGAAGCCCTCGGGGTCGGTGCCGGGTTGGAACGTGCCGGCGCGGTCGACGGTGTCGGTGAAGATCCGGAAGAACTCGCGGTAGGGCATGGTCTCGCCGAAGGGCTGCAGCTGCCGCTTGGTGTAGGTGTCGGTGGGGCCGACGCCGGGTTCGTAGAGCACGACGGTGTTGCGGGGCAGCTTGTCGTCGGGGTCGATGACGACGGCGCCGACGGCGATGGGCGCGCCGATGGCCTCGGTGGCGCGTTGGATCCGGGTGGCGGCGTCGACGTTGCGGAAGGGGTCGATGTCGGAGGAGTTCTCCGGCCAGATGACCAGGTCGGGCTGGTCGGCGCGGCCGGCGCGGATGTCCTCGGCGAGCTGCAGGGTGCGGGCGACGTGGTTGTCGAGCACGGCGCGGCGTTGGGCGTTGAAGTCCAGGCCGGCGCGGGGCACGTTGCCCTGGATGGCGGCGACGGTCGCGGTGCCCTGGTCGGGGTCGGTGTGCACGAGGGCGGTGGCGGCGACGCCGGCGGCGAGGGGCAGCACGAGGGCGGGCACGCCGAGTTTCCAGTTCCGGAGCAGGTGGGCGGCGCCGAGGCCGGTGAGGGCGACGGCGAACCCGATCAGGGGCGCCCCGCCGAGGGAGGCCAGCGGCAGGTACCAGCCTTCGGGTTGGCCGAAGGCGATCTTGCCCCAGGGGAAGCCGCCGAAGGGCACGACGGCGCGCAGGGCCTCGTCGGCGACCCACACCAGCGCCATCCACAGGGGCGCGCCGGGCAGTCGGGACACCGCGGCCATGGCGGCCGTGCCGACGGCGACGAGGACCGCGCACAGCAGGGCCAGCGGGAGCCAGGCGATGAGGCCGACGAACTCGCCGGTCCAGCGCAGCAGGGGCGCCATGAACGCCAGCCCCCACACCAGGCCGAGGCCGAACCCGGCGCGGGCGCGGCGTCCGTGCAGGAGCAGGCCGAGGACGGCGAACCCGACGGGCGCGAGCCACCAGGTCGTGCGTGGGGGGAAGCTGAGGAACACCGCGGCTCCGCCGGCGGCGGCGAGGAGCGTGCGCAGCAGCGTGCCGCGCACGTCCCGGCGGCGGGCGGGGGGCGTGTCGGCGACGGGTTGATCCGGCGTCACGGGGGCTGCGACCACCGGATCAGCCTACGAGCCGCCGGTCACGAACCGGCAGCCCGGTCACCGACCGGCTCCCCCGCCCGCGTCACCCGACGCGGTACCGGCAGGAGACGGGCCGGAGGTCCTTCCCCGCCACCGCCCGCGGCTGCACGACCCGCATCCGGTGCCTTTGACCCCGACGTCCGGGACCCCGACGTCCGGGACGTCGTCGCGTCGGTGGTCGGACGCCGCCACGGCGCCGTGCTCGTGGCCTCGCGCCCGTGTGCCGCGGCTGCCGTCGAGCGCGGACACGGACGGGTGACGGTGGGGGTGGGGTGACGTGTGGGGGCGGCCGGGGTTGCCCGGGGGTTGGGTCGTGGCTGGTGGGGGTAGGAAATCAGGGTTCCCACCGATGTCGGCGGGACCGGGCGCGGGGAGGGTGGAGGCATGACCACGTTGACCAGGCCTCAGGACCGGAAGATCATCGCGGGTGTGTGTGCGGGGCTGGCGGCCCGGTACGGGTGGAGGGCGAGCACCGTGCGGTGGGTGTTCGTGCTGTCCTGCCTGTTGCCGGGGCCGCAGTTCCTGATCTACCTGGTGTTGTGGGTGATGATGCCGAAGCGGCCTTATTGACGGCTGTCGACGAGGGCCTGGATGCCGTCCAGGACGCGGTCCAGGCCGAAGGTGAAGGCGTGGTCGCCGTCGTAGGCGGCGCCGTGGGACTCGCCGGCGGCGGCGCCGACGCGGGCGGCGACGGGGAACCGCGCGGGGTCGAGGACCTGGGCGAGCAGCGGCGCGGCGGTCTGCCACCACTGGTCGTCGGTGAGGCCGGTGCGGTCGCGGGTGCGGTCGGCGTCGACGGTGACCTGGACGGCGGCGCGGACGTGGGCCAGGACGAGGGTGAGGACGGAGTCCATCTCCAGGTCGGTGAGGCCGATGCCGTCGACGGCGCGCAGTTCGTAGTCGTACTTGGCGACGACCTGGGGTCCGAGGACGGCGCGGTTGGCGGGGACCTGGAGCAGCCAGGGGTGGCGCAGGTGCAGGTCGCGGTTGTCGCGGGCGATGCGGGCGAGTCGGCCGCGCCACCCGCCGGGCACGTCGGCGGGGCGGGGTGTCTCGCCGTGCACGGCGTCGACCATGGCGTCGAGGAGTTCGGCTTTGCCGGGGACGTGGGTGTAGAGGGACATGGTGCCGACGCCGAGGGCGTCGGCGACGCGGCGCATGGACAGCGCGGCGAGTCCTTCGGTGTCGGCGAGGTGGACGGCGGCGGCGACGATGCGGTCCACGCCGAGGTCCTTGCGGCCGCGGTGGGCGCCGGTGCGCCACAGCACCGCGAGGGTCCGGGCGGGGTCGCCGGTGGGTTCGGTGGCCACGCGCGTCACCCTACGGGTGGTGGGTGTCGGTGAGGGCGGCGCGGACGATGTCGAGGGCTTCGTCGCCGGTGAGGCCTTGGTCGCGGGCGGTGGCGGCGTAGGCGCGGGCGGCGCGCAGGACGCGTTCGCGGCCGCGTTGGCCGGCGGCGCTGACGACGGTGCCGGCGCGGCCGCGGGTTTCGATGAGGCCGGCTTCCTCGAGTTCGCGGTAGGCGCGGGCGACGGTGTTGACGGCGAGGCCGAGGTCGGCGGCCAGGGCGCGCACGGTGGGCAGGCGGGTGCCGACGGCCAGGTCGCGGTCGGTGATCCGGCGGGCGAACTGGGACCGCACCTGCTCGTAGGGCGGCACGGGCGAGGCCGGGTCGATGCTGATCACGCGTCGATAGTGGCAGAGGTCGGGTCGGGGGCGCGTGCGGGCGTGGGGTGACGTCGGGTCGCCGGTCGGGCACGGGGCGTGGCAGGGTGGTGGTCGTGTCGCGCGGACCGCTGCTGCCGACCGTGGCCTTGGCGTTGGTCACGGGTGTGGTCGTGGCCGTGGCGTTGTTCGCGCCGGGCCGTCACGTCCCGGGCTCCCCGACGCCGCGCTGCGCGACGTTGCAGGTGTTGTTGGACACCGACGAGGAGATGCGGCGGGTGGCGGGCGAGTTGCGCGGTGACCGTCGGGTGCGCGAGGTGCTCGACGAGCGGACGCAGGCGGACAACCACGCCCGGTTGACCGCGCAGTTGCGGGCGTCGGGGCGGGACGACCTGGCGGACGCGGCGCGGGTGGAGGGGACACCGGCGTCGTTGCGGGTGGTGGAGGCGTCCGGGGTGGACGCCGCGGAGTTGGCCGAGGAGTTGCGGCTGGAGCACCGGGTGAACCTGGTGGACGTGTGCGAGGAGCCCGAGGGCGGTCACTGAGAGCGGTCGCCGGGGGTGGTCACCGGGGTTTCCCGGGGGCGACGACGGTGCCGCGGGCGCGGGTGACGACGAGGGGCGGGTCGAGGACGTCGGCGGCCGAGGGGCCGCGGTCGGGGGCGCTGCGGCAGACGACGCGGGCTTCGAAGTCGATCTCGCGGGAGCGGGTGCCGACGCGGACGAGGGTGGCGGTGGCCTCGATGACGTCGCCGGCGTGGACGGGTGCGAGGAACTCGACGGCGGAGTAGGCGGCGAAGAGCCCTTCGTCGCCGTCGGTGCGGATGAGCAGTTCGGTGGCGACGTCGCCGAACAGGCCGAGTCCGTAGGCGCCGTCGACGAGGGCGCCGCCGTAGTGGGCGTGGGAGTGGGGCACGTAGCGGCGGTGGGTGACGGTGAATCCCTCGGTGAGGCTCACGCGTTCTCCTTGCGGGGTGTGGTGGGCGCGGTCCGGGTGGTCGCGGTCCGGGTGGTGGTGGTCTGCGCGGTGGTGGTTCTGCTCCGGATGGCGTGGGTGAGGTAGCTGGCGACCTCACCGGGGGTGGTGCCGCGGCCGAACACGCGGTCCACGCCCAGTTCGGCCGCCATGAGCGGGTCGAAGCGGGGTCCGCCGGCGATGAGCAGCGGTCGCCGCTCCCCCATGGCCTCGCGGAACGCGGCGGACATCTCGCGGGTGTTGAGGATGTGCGCGTCGCGTTGGGTGACGACCTGGGAGACGAGGACGGCGTCGGCTTTCTCGGCGCGGGCGCGGCGGACGAGTTCGGGCACGGAGACCTGCGCGCCGAGGTTCACGACCTTGAGCTCGCGGTAGTACTCCAGGCCTTTCTCGCCGGCGAAGCCCTTGATGTTGAGGATGGCGTCGATGCCGACGGTGTGGGCGTCGGTGCCGATGCAGGCGCCGACGACGACGAGTTTGCGGCGCAGCAGCTTCTTGAGGGTGGTGTTGATCTCGGCGGGTGGCAGCAGCGGGTATTCGCGTTCGACGACGCGCACGTCGTCGAGGTCGACGATGTGGCGGACGGAGCCGTAGACGACGAAGAAGGTGAAGTCGTCGCCGATGGGGTGGGAGTGCACGACCATGGCGGGGTCGATGCCCATCTTGTTGGCCAGTTGCTGGGCGGCGCCGTCGGCGTGGGGGCCGGCGGGGACGGGCAGGGTGAACGAGGTCTGCACCATGCCGTCGCCGGTGGTGTCGCCGTAGGGGCGGACGTGGCGCTTCACGGGTGTGCCTCCAGCAGGTCCGCGGCGGGGTTGAGGTAGTCGTCGGCTTTCTCCACGACGCCGTCGGCGCCCTTGCCGCCGTCGGCGGGGCGTTTCATGAGGCCGAAGGTGCCGTCGGCGATGGCGTCGAGCAGGCCGTCGTCGACGATGCGGGCGAGCAGGTCGACGGCCTCGCCGAGGACGTGGTGGGCGCGTTCGACGATGAGCCCGTCGGGTGCGGGCCGGAAGTCCTCGCGCAGTCCGCCGGCGGCGTCGAGGACGTAGCGGACGTTGCGCAGGGCGAGGTCGCGGTCGGACAGGAACGGGGTGACGACGGCTTCGGTCATCATGCCGACGAGCAGGATGGACTGGCCGGTGAGCAGGCCGGCGAGGGTGAAGAACCCGTCGAGCAGGTAGCCGTGGAACACGTCGCCGGTCATGTGCTTGGTGGGCGGCATCCACTTCAGCGGCGCGTCGGGGAACAGTTCGCGGGCGAGCAGGGCGTGCGCGAGCTCGAGGCGGAACGACTCGGGCACGGCGGGGTCGATCTCGAAGGCGTGGCCGAGGCCGAGGAGGTGGTCGGGCAGGCCGGCTTCGTGGGCGAAGTGCTCGTTGAGCAGTTGGGACACGGTGACGGTGTGGGCGGCGTCGACGGCGTCGGCGGTGGTGAGGTAGTTGTCCTCGCCGGTGTTGATGACGATGCCGGCGCGGGCGTGGACCTGCCGGGAGAAGCGCTGGTCGACGAAGGTGCGGATCGGGTTGATGTCGCGGAACAGGATGCCGTACATGGAGTCGTTGAGCATCATGTCGAGGCGTTGCAGGCCGGCGAGGACGGCGATCTCGGGCATGCACAGCCCGGAGGCGTAGTTGGTGAGCCGCACGTACCGGCCGACTTCGCGGGACACCTCGTCGAGGGCCGCGCGCATGATGCGGAAGTTCTCCTGGGTGGCGTAGGTGCCGGCGAAGCCGTGGTGGGTGGCGCCTTCGGGGACGTAGTCGAGCAGGGACTGGCCGGTGGAGCGGATGACGGCGATGACGTCGGCGCCGGCGCGGGCGGCGTTGCGGGCCTGCACGACGTCCTCGTCGATGTCGCCGGTGGCGACGATGAGGTAGATCCAGGGCCGTCGGGGCGGGTCGCCGAGCCTGGCGACGAGCTTGTCGCGGTGCGCGCGGTTGCGGTCGACGGTGCGCAGGCCTCTGGTGACGGCGGCGGTGGCGGCCTTGCGCGCCCGTTCCCGGTCGCGGCCGGTGGGCAGGGTGTAGCGGACCTGTCCGGCGGCGGTGGCCTCGGCGAGGTCGGTGAGGGTGGCGAGGTCGTGCTCGCGCAGGGCGTGGAAGACGGGCAGGGCGACGCCGTGTTCGAGGCCGCAGTGCTCGCGGACGGTGTCGACGACGCGGTTGACCCAGGGGACGTCGCCGGCGCGGTGGGTGGTGTCGGCGCCGGTGATGCCGGCCAGGCGGAGCGTGGCGCGCTCGACCGCCACCGTGGTGTGGGCCTTGGCGAGGGCCACCACCGGTTCGGCGGCCTTGGCGGCGAGTTCCCTCGCCGTCGCGACCACCTTCGGGTCGAGGTCGAGCAACGCCATCGGGTTCACTCCTGTTCGTCGGGGTGGGTCTGGGCGCGGATCTCCGCCCGTGCGCGCGCCAGTCGCGGGCGCACCAGGGACGGGAGGATGCCGAGGGTCGCCGCGATCTCGGTCACGGACCGGCCTTCGATCTCCTTGAGCACGTAGACCGACCGCAGGTCGGGCCGCAGCCGGGCCAGGGCCCGGGTCTCGGCCTCCGTGGGTTCCCGGGGCGGCCCGCCGCGCACGGTCGGGGGTGGGATCGGCGTGGCGCGCCGGAGTCCGCGGGTCAGTTCGAGGATCTCGTTGAGCACGTCGCGGTCGGAGCGGACCGGCCCGTGGCCGGGTGCGGTGGCGCGGAAGTCGGCCACCGCGGCGGTGAAGTCGTCCCACTCGCGGTCGAGGAACCTGGCGAGGCGTTGCGCGGGCAGGGGCTCGGGCAGTTCGGCGTTGACCGCGTCGAGCAGGGCGAGGACGTCGGTCTTCTCCCCCGCGTCGACGGCCTGGAACTGGCTGAGCGGCCCGGTGACGTCGGTCTTGGCGAGATCCAGCAGCAGGGGGATCACCTTGGCCTGGCCGACGCTCTTGGAGATCGCGCCTGCCTCGAAGTTGATCCACGGCGAGTGCTGGCCGGCCGCGGACAGCACGACGATCCCGAAGCTGGTGCCCTCGAGCGCGCCGCCGAGTTCGGCCATGCTCAGCGAGCCCTTGGCGATGTCCTTGTCCGACATCCACGGCTTGACCGCCTGGATGACCAGGGGCAGCCATTCGCGCAGGAACAGGGCGAACTGCCGTTCGGCGTCACCGGACCAGGAGAGGAAGACCTTCACCTCACGCCTCCCGGTCGTAGACGGTGCGGCCGCGCAGGACGGTGCGCAGGCACGTCGGGGCGGGGCCGTCCAGGGCGGGCAGGGCGGGGACGCGGGAGCGCGGGTCGGTGGACCAGCGCTGCACGCGGCTGTCGGGGGCGGCGACCTCCAGCTCCCCCGCCTCCCACACGGCGTAGGTGGCGGGCGCGCCGGGTTGCAGGGTGCCGGTGACGCCGTCGTCGACGCCGGCGGCGCGCCAGCCGCCGCGGGTGTGGGCGGTGAACGCGGCACGGGCGGAGATGCCGTGGCCGTCGGTGCGGTGGTGCACGGCGGCCTTGATCGCGGCCCAGGGGTCGACGGCGGTGACGGGGGCGTCGGAGCCCAGGGCGAGGATCATGCCGGCGGCGGCGAGGCGGGAGAACGGGTTGAGCGCGGTGCCCCGCTCGACGCCGAGGCGCTGGGCGTACATGCCGTCGGCCCCGCCCCATTCGTGGTCGAACAGGGGTTGCACGGAGGCGACGACGCCCCAGGAGCCCAGGCGCGCGGCCTGCTCGGGGGTGATCATCTCCAGGTGTTCGAGGCGGTGCCTGCGGGCCGCCAGGGCGGGGACGCCGACGGTCGCGGCGGCCGTGGCGAAGCCGTCGACGACGGCGGCGACGGCGGCGTCGCCGATGACGTGGAACCCGCCCTGGAGGCCGGCGCGGGTGCAGGTGATCAGGTGCTCGGCGACGGCGTCGGCGTCGAGGTAGAGGGCGCCGGTGGTGTCGGCGTCGGCGTAGGGCTCGCACAGCGCGGCGGTGCGGGAGCCCAGCGCGCCGTCGACGAACAGGTCGCCGGCCAGGCCGCGCACGGGCAGGTCGATCGGGTCGAGGCCGCCCCAGTAGCCGGCGACGTCGAGCAGGTCGGTGGCGAGCAGGTCGGCGAGGTCGTCGCGGCCGGAGATGTCGGGTCCGGCGCATTCGTGCACCGACGCGATGCCGCGCGACGCGGCGTGCCGCAGGAACGCCTGCTGGGCGGCGCGGCGCCGGTCGACGGGGATGGCGTCCTTCGCGGCGCGGCGCACGTGGTGGTGCGCGGCGCGCGACAGGGGCCCGTCGGAGTGCCAGCCGTCGGCGTCGCGGGCGTCGGGGGCGAGGTCGAGCAGCGCGGTGGACGCCAGGGCGGAGTGCACGTCGATGCGGGACAGGTAGACCCGCGCGCCGCGGGCGGCGTCGTCGAGTTCGACGCGGGTCGGCGGCCGGTTCTCCGGCCAGCGGGTCTCGTCCCAGCCGTGTCCCCAGATCAGCGGGCCCCGCGCCGCGCGCACGGCGTCGAGCAGCTCGGTCAGCGACCGGCAGCCGGTGAGGTCCAGGCCGGTGAGCAGCAGCCCGGCGGAGGTGGCGTGCACGTGGGCGTCGACGAACGCGGGGGCGACGAACGCGCCGTCCAGGTCGACGACGTCGGCGTCGGGGTGCAGGGCGCGGCCCGCGTCGTCCTGCCCCAGCCAGACGACGGTGCCGTCGGTGATCGCCATCGCGGTGGCGTCGGGAGCGGTCGGGGAGTGGATCCGTCCACCCACGAGCAGGCGCGTCGACGGGGGCGTCGACGCCGGGGCGCCGTTCACTGTAGTCACGCCTGCCGAGTCTGCCGGTGCTCGAACAGGACCCGCACGGCAGGTTCGCCGCGCAGCAGGTCCAGGGCGAACGCGGCGTGACCGGGCACGTAGCCGTTGCCGACGAGCATCTCCACGTCGGCGGCGAGCCCTTCGGCGCCCAGCGCGGCGGCGGGGAACGACGTGGCCATGGAGAAGAACACCACGGTGCCGCCGTCGGCGGTGGCCAGGATCGCGCCGTGCTCGCAGCCGGGCACGTCCACGCACACCACGGTCACGTCCACGCGTTCGCCGACCGCCCCGGCCACCGCGACGGGGTCGCGGGCGTCGGCGACGACCACGGTGTCGGCCAGGCCCGCGGCGCGGACCGCGTCGGCCTCACGCGTGGTGGGGACGAGGGCGACGAGCCGGGACGCGCCGGCGCGGCGGGCGGCGGCCAGCGACAGCGACCCCGACTTGCCGCCGCCGCCCAGGACCAGCACCGACGGCGCGTGGCGGCGGCGCACGACCCGGTCGGTCAACGCGGGCGCGCCGCACACGTCCAGCACCGACAGGGCGAGCTGCTCGGGCAGGTCGTCGGGCAGCACGGCGGCGATGGAGCGGCCGAACAGCACCGCGGTGCCCTCGCACGGCGCCTGCTCGTCCGCGCCGTCCCACGCGGCGAGCCCGTCGGTGATGCGCAGCGGCGTGAGGGTAAGCGACACCAGCGTCGCGATCCGGTCGCCCACGTTCAGGCCCAGCGGGGAGGCGGGGCCGACCTCGCGGACGGCGCCCAGCAGCATGCCGCCCGATCCGGTGACGGGGTTCTGCATCTTGCCGCGGGCGGCGATGATGTCCAGCACGGCGCGGCGGACGCCGGCGACGCCGTGCTCCTCGCGCAGCTGCCGGTAGGAGGCGGCGTCGAGGTTGAGCCGGGAGACGTCGACCAGGACCTCGTCGGGCCCGCACACGGGGGTGGCGTCCAGCCGGTGGGCCTGCTGCGGCAGCACCCCGGTGGGTTCGAGGACGCGGTGCAGACCGTACGGCGACGTCATGGAAATCCTCCGGTCGACAGGGCTCTGGACCGGGATATCTTCACGTGAACGGGCGAGATTCCGCAAGGGACACGCTCCGGGGTGGTGGGCCGGGCACGACGGTGCCCGGCCCGGGGGAAACCCTGGGCCGGGCACGCGAGCACCGGTCAGGTCCTGCGGCGGACCCGCAGCACCACCGCCAGCACCCGTGGGCCGCCGCCGCGAACGGGCTCGTCACCAGCGCCGCCGGGTCGCCCTCGCCGATCTGCAGCGTCCGACGCACCTGCTCCTCCGCCATCGGCCCCAGGATCAGCCCGACCACCAGCGGCGCGACCGGGTAGCCGTGCCGGCGCATGAAGAACCCCGCCACGCCGATCACCAGCAGCACCACCAGGTCGTCGACCACGAAGTTCACCGCGTAGGTGCCCAACGCGGCGAACAGCAGGATCCCCGCGTACAGGCAGGGCCGCGGGATCTGCAGCACCTTCACCCAGATCCTCGCCAGCGGCAGGTTCAGCACCAGCAGCATCACGTTGCCGATGTACAGCGACGCGATCAGCGCCCACACCAGCTCCGGGTCGTCGGTGAACAGCAGCGGGCCGGGCTGGATGCCGTAGCTCTGGAACCCGGCCACGATCACCGCCGCCGTCGCCGTGGTCGGCAGGCCCAACGTCAGCAGACGTCCGCGCCGCCCGCCGGGATGGTCCCGATCGGGAACCCGATGGCGGTGCCGCGCAGCCACGGCTTCCACGACCGCCGCCAGAACCCGCCGGTCATCCACTTCCCGCCGACCGGCACCACCTCCACCGGGCCGTGCCGCATCCCGGGCCGCCACGTACAGGGCCTCCCCGACCGCGAACACCCCCACCGCGACCACCACCACGTCGACGCCGTCCGACAGCGTCGCCACACCCAGCGTGAACCGCTGCTGCCCGGTGAGGGTGTCCGTGCCGACCAGCCCGACGAACAGGCCCAGGCCCAACGACGCCAACCCGCGCACCGGCGACGCGCCCAGCAGCGCCGCCACCGTCGTGAACGCCACCACCATCAACGCCACGTAGTCCGCCGGACCCAGCGTGACCGCCACCTCGGCGATCGCCGGCGCCAACGCGGTCAGCAGGACCGTCGCGATCGTGCCCGCGACGAACGACCCGACCGCCGCCGTCACCACCGACGCCTCGCCCGGCGTGTTGAGCAGGATCGACGTGGTCGACCCGCCGTACATGCCGCCGTAGTAGATGCCCGCGAAGATGATCAACGCGGCGGTGGGTTCCAGCGAGTACGTCAACGACAGCAGCAACGCCACAGTCATCGCCGGGCCGATGCCCGGCAGCACGCCCACAGCGGTGCCGAGGTGACGCCCAGCAGGGCGTAGAGCAGGTGCTCGGCGCACCACCGCGACGACCAGCGCCCTCCACCACACCGCGCCCAACGTCCACGCCGCGCCGAAGAACAACACGGCCCCGGCCACCGGCCACCCGGCCACGTCGATCAACGCCAGGTGCGCCACCAGCACCGAGTCCTACCCCGCTACGGCATGGCCAACCGACCCGCCCACGGCTACCGGCTCACCTGACGGAACCACCGACACCCGTACGGACCCAACTCCACCGTCGCCGTCCCGTCCTTCTTCGGCGTCACCGTCCCGTCCACCAACAGATCGGTGAGCACCCCCTCCACCTTCGGCACCCGCACCGCCACCTCCCGATCGGCGAAGTTGTGCACCGCGATCACCGTCCCGCCGTCGATCTCGCACCGGTGCGCGAACACCGCCGGATCCGCCGTGTCGATCGTCGTGAACGACCCCCACGCCAACTCCGGACACTCCCGATACCGCTCCACCAACAACCGGGTCCACCCCAACAACGAATCCGGATCACGACGCTGCCCGTCCACCGCGTCCCACCACATCGGCGTCCGCACCGCCAACCTGCCCTCCAACGAGAGGTCCTCCGTCATCCCGACCTCCTCGCCGTAGAACAACACCGGAGTCCCCGGCAACGAGAACAACAAGCTGTACACCATCTTGATCCGGGCCAGATCACCTCCCAGCATCGACGGCAACCGCCGCCGCAGACCACGCCCGTACAACTGCATGTCCTCCTCCGGACCGAACGCCGCGAACACCTCCTGCCGCTCCGGCTCCGTCAACTTGTCCAACGTCAACTCGTCGTGATTGCGCACGAACGTCGCCCAATGACAATCCCGCGGCGGAGCCGGCCGCTCCTTCAACGCATGCGTCAGAGGACTCGCGTCCCCACGCGCCAACGACAAGTACATCTGCTGCATCCCGATGAAGTCGAAACACATGTGCAACTCGTCGCCCACACCGTCCGACCCGCCGAAGAACGCCATGGCCTCCGCGTACGGCAGGTTCACCTCACCCAACAGGATCGCCTCACCGTTGCGCCGCGACAGGAACGCCCGCAGATCCGCCAGGTAGTCGTGCGGATCCGGCAACGCCTCGATCGGCGCCTCCAACAGGAACGGCACCGCGTCCACCCGGAACCCCGACAACCCCAACTCCATCCAGAACCCCATCACCCGCGCGATCTCGTCCCGCACCGCCGGGTTCGCCACGTTCAGATCAGGCTGGTGCCGGTAGAACCGGTGCAAGTAGTACTGCTTCGCCTTCCGGTCATACGTCCACAGCGACTTCTCCTTGTCCGGGAACACCACCCCCTCCCCCGCGTTCGCCGGCGGCTCGTCCGCCCACACGTACCAGTCGTGGAACGGACTGTCCCGATCACGCGCCGCCTGGAACCACGGATGCCGATCCGACGTGTGGTTCACCACCAGGTCCGCGATCACCCGCATCCCCCGGTCACGCGCCGTGCGCACGAACTCCACGAAATCACCCAACGTCCCCAACCGCGGGTCCACACCGTAGAAATCCGTGATGTCGTACCCGTCATCCCGATCCGGCGTCGGGAAGAACGGCATCAACCACAAGCACGTCACACCCAACCGGTGCAGGTGGTCGATCTTGTCGATCAACCCCCGGAAATCGCCGTACCCGTCACCGTTCGAATCGTGGAACGTCTCCACGTCCAAGCAGTACACGACAGCGTTCTTCCACCACAGATCCGCGGTCCTGGTCAACTTCACGCCCGCACCTCCGGCAGCACGCGCTCACCGAACACATCCAGGAACCGCTCCTGCTCACGCCCCACGTGATGCAGGTAGACCTCCTCGAAACCCAGCTCCACGTACTCACGGATCGTCTTCGCGTGCCACCCCAGATCCGACGACACGTTCACCACCCCGGCCACCTGCTCCACCGACACGTGCTCCGACACCACGTCGAAGTGCTCCGCCGTCTCCAGGTCCCAGCACACCGGCGGCCCGAACACGTTGCTCCGCCACTGCTCGTGCGCGACCGACCGCGCCTCGTCGTCGGTCCCCGCCCAACTCAAGTGCACCTGAACGCGCAACGCCCCCCGACCACCCGCACCCCGGTACGCCCCCACGATCCGCTCCAACCGCTCCGCCGACGCGTTCACCGTGATCAACCCGTCAGCCCACCCCGCACACCACCGCGCGGTCTCCTCGCTCACCGCCGCACCGACCAACAACGGCGGCACATCAGGTCTCGTCCACAACCTCGCCCGATCCACCCTCACCAGACCGTCGTGACTGACCTCCTCACCCGCCAACAACGCGCGGATCACCTCCACGCACTCCAACAACCGCGCGTTCCGCACATCCTTGCGCGGCCAACCCCCACCCGTGATGTGCTCGTTGCTCGCCTCACCACTGCCCAACGCCGCCCAGAACCGACCCGGGTACATCGCACCCAACGTCCCGATCGCCTGCGCCACGACCGCCGGGTGATACCGCTGACCAGGCGCGTTCACCACCCCGAACGGCAACCCCGTCGCCTCCAACGCGGCACCCAACCACGACCACGCGAACCCGCTCTGCCCCTGCCGCGCACTCCACGGCGAGAAGTGGTCCGAACTCATCCCCGCGTCGAACCCCACCTCCTCCGCCCGCCGCACCGCCGACAACAACGCCGACGGGTGGACCTGCTCATGAGACGCGTGCACACCGATGACGGTCATGCCGTCTCACGTACCCAGGCCACCCCCCGACGACACCACGACCCGACCGCTCAGCCCCCGCTCAGCCCCCGCTGAGCATCCGCGCGCCCTTCACCGACCCATCCGTCGCCGTGAAGAAACCACGCACGTGCGTCTGGAACTCCTCCCGATCCAGACGCCCGTCACCATCCACGTCCATCCCCGCGAACGCGATCGCCGCCACCTGCGGATCCGTCACCCCGTTCCCCCGGTAGATCCCCGCGAACTCACTCCCGTCCAGCCGGCCGTCACCGTCACGGTCCGCCACCTCGAAATTCCGACCCGACACCACCAACCACTTCTCCAACAACCCACCCGTCGACAACCGACCCGCCTCGTGCGCGTCCCGGAACTCACCCCGGCTCACCGCGCCATCCGCATCCAGATCCGCGCCGACGATGTAGTCCCACAACCCCCGATACGCCTCCACCAGGCTCCTGACCTCGGACGACTCCACCCCCAACCCGAACTCCCGCCCCACACCCCGAGCCGCCGCCGAGAAGTCCTCCCAGCTGATCTCACCATCACCGTCCACGTCGAACACCGCGAAAGCCCGATCGACGTTGTCCATCCGCAGATCACCCGACATGACCACACCTCTCCCTAGGAACAAACCCGGGGCGAAGCGTAGGAACCGCCCAACCACCCGGCAGCCCGAAACCAGCTGCCACACCCGATCAGGTCAACTCCGGCCGATTCGACGGCGACTCCGGCCGCACATCCACCACATCACCCTCGACCACCGCACCGTCCACCACCACACCACCCGCCATCGGGTGCTGCCCGTACCGCACGTTCAACGTCATCGCCCGCTCCCGCTCCTCCGCACGCCGCGCGATCCGCCTGCTCATCAACCGCCGCGTCGGCGGGAACAACAGGAACAACCCCACCACGTCGCTCACGAACCCCGGCACGATGATCAAGAACGCCGCCGCCGCGATCAGCACACCGTCCGCGAGCTCCTGGTGCGGCGCCCGACGCGTCCGCAACGCCTCCGAGAACGCCGCCACGGTCCGCGCGCCCTCACGACGCAACAACACCGAACCCACCACCCCGCCCAGCACCAGCAGACCCAGGGTCGGCAACAGACCCCACGCCCCGAACGCCGCCACCAGAGCGGTGACCTCCACAGCCAAGCCCACCAGCAGTACCGCGAACACACGCATACCCATCCCAACGCACCAACGCCCCGAAACGCTCCCTGCCGTAATATTTACGGCCAACGGGCCATCTGGCAGCATATCTTCACGCCACTCGACCGACAGGGAGCATGGATGACTGCGCTGGACGAGGTCACCCCCACGCAGCACAGGGCTGACCTCCAGCCCTACACCTACGTGCGCCAAGAGCTGGTCGAACCCGACTGGCGCCGCTTCCCCGGCTGGCGCGACACCACCGACACCCAATGGCGCGACGCCCAGTGGCAACGCGCCAACTGCGTCAAGAACCCCAAGCAGCTGCACACCCTCATGGGCGACCTGCTCACCGACCGGTTCTACGACGACCTGGCCGCTGACCAGCAGCAATCCGCCACCATGTCCATGCTCGTGCCACCCCAGATGCTCAACACCATGGCACCCGACGCCCCACTCGACCCCGAGGCGTTCACCGAAGCCTTCTTCGCCGACCCCATCCGCCGCTACATGATCCCCGTGCGATCCGACCGCGACCCGGACTGGCCCAGCCACCCCCACTCCGCCCGCGACTCCCTCCACGAAGCCGAGATGTGGGTCGTCGAGGGCCTCACCCACCGCTACCCCACCAAAGTCCTCGCCGAACTCGTCTCCACCTGCCCCCAGTACTGCGGCCACTGCACCCGCATGGACCTCGTCGGCAACTCCACCCCCCAGGTCCAGAAGCACAAGCTCGCGCTCAAACCGGTCGACCGCCAAGAACAGATGATCGACTACCTCAAGCGCACACCCGGCGTCCGCGACGTCGTCGTCTCCGGCGGCGACGTCGCCAACGTCCCCTGGCCCCAACTCGAGTCGTTCCTCATGCGACTGCTCGACATCGACACCGTCCGCGACGTCCGACTCGCCACCAAAGCCCTCGCCGGACTACCCCAGCACTGGCTGCAACCCAAAGTCGTCGAAGGCCTCGAACGCGTCGCCCGCACCGCCGGCCGCCGCGGCGTCAACCTCGCCATCCACACCCACGTCAACCACGTGCAGACCGTCACGCCGCTCGTCGCCGAAGCCGCCCGCACCGCCCTCGAAGTCGGCGTCCGCGACGTCCGCAACCAGGGCGTGCTCATGAAGGGCGTCAACGCCACCCCGGAAGACCTGCTCGACCTCTGCTTCGCGCTCCAAGGCGAAGCGAACATCCTGCCGTACTACTTCTACATGTGCGACATGATCCCCAACGCCGAGCACTGGCGCGTCGCTGTCTGGGAAGCGCAGGAACTCCAGCACGCGATCATGGGCTACCTGCCCGGCTACGCCACCCCGCGCATCGTCTGCGACGTCCCCTACGTCGGCAAGCGGTGGGTCCACCAACTCCACGAGTACGACCGCGAACTCGGCATCTCCTACTGGACCAAGAACTACCGCACCGGCATCGAACTCGAAGACCCCGAAGCCCTCGACCGTCGTTACCCCTACTACGACCCGATCTCCACCCTCCCCGAAACCGGCCGCCGCTGGTGGTCCGAGCAGGCGTAGCAACTGCCCCTGCGGCTCATGGCTGCTTTTGGCGGTGGTGTCCACGGGCGTCGGATCGCGTGATGATCAAGTTTAGTCAACACTGAAGTTATCGAGATAACTAAGTACGAGCGACGTGGTGGCGTCCCGTGCCCGCCCACTCGGCACGGGACGCCGTCCGACTACCTCGCCGCTGCGGACGCGCCCCTCGCCACGTGGGCGCGGTCTTCGCCCTGGCGGTCCCGACCAGCGACGCCGCCGGCGCGCTGAGCCCGGACGGTGACCGGGACGTTGGTGCAGCCGGGCACGTCGGCCACGGAGTCGCAGTTGTTCGGCCGGTTGCCGGTCACCACGGTCCCGTTGGCCAACGCGACCTGCGCGTACAAGGTGTGGATGCCGCCGCCGGAGCCCGGCCAGGGTGACGAACCCGCCCCGGCCTCGCCCGCGGCGTTGTCGCTGACCCAGCTGCGGTCGAGGGCGAGGGTTTCGCGGTACACGGCGACCCCTCCCCCGCTGCCGCCGAAACCGGCCCAACCGGCGTAACCGCCGGGCCCCGCGGCGCCGGCGGCACCACCCCGGCCCGCCCGGTTGGCCGTGATCCTGACGCTGGTGACGGAAGGGCTCAACGACTGGCCCTCACGACCGCCGACGTCCACCCCACCACCGGTGCCACCACTGCCGCCGTCTCCTCCCCCACCGCCGTCTACGCCACCGGACCCGCCCACGCCACCGTCGGCGGCGGCGTTCCCCCGGACGATGCCGCCGCTGATCCGCAGCGCGGTGCCGGCGACGGTGTGCACGCCACCACCGAATCCGCCCGAGCCGCCCCGGCCGCCCGCCACCTGGCCGATGCCGTTGCCGCCCCGCCCACCGGGGCCGCTGGCGTTGCCGGTGATCGTGCTGTCGGTGATGGTCAGCGACGCCGAAGTCGTGCTGTAGGAGGAGATGGCGCCGCCCGAACCGCCGAGCCCGCCGCGACCCGCGCGCGCGGTCGTGGCGGTGGCGTCCGCACCGGGAGCACCCGCGCCGGCGACGTTGCCGGTGACCACGCTGTCGCTGATGGTCAGCGGACCCCAGTTCTGGATGGCCCCGCCCGAGTCGCCCTGGTTCCCCTCCCCGTAGGAGTCAGTGCCGACCGCATCCGGGGCGCGGCCACCGGTGAGCGTGACGTGGTCGAGGCTCAGGTCGCCCCAGTTGGAGATGAGCCGGAACTGCGGCGCGTCCGCGGCCCGGGCGATGGTGGCGCCGTTGCCGTGGATCGTGAGCTTCCCGGCGATGGCAGGCAGCCCGTCCTCTCCCCCGGCCACGGCGGGCGCGGTGAGCGTGTAGACGCAGTTCGCGGCCAGGGACAAGGTGTCCGGGACCGTCGACGCGTTGGCCGCGGCGACTGCGGCGACCAGCGCGGACGGATCGCAGGGCACGTCGGTGTCGGCGGCGTTGGCCGGTGGGGCGATCAGGACGAGCGCGCCCAGCGTGGCGACGGGAAGGGGAGAACGTCTCGATAACGGGCGGTTTCGCGGCATGAAGCAGCCTTCCTGGTGCTGGTGGGGTGGTATGAGTCGATCACGTTCCTTATATCGCGAAGCACGTGAGGGTTGCTCCTTATTATCAGTCAACACTGAAGTTATAGAGAGAGGTATGACAGAACTTGCAGCCAGGACCAGCCCGTCGTTGGCCGATGTGTTGATCACCCCTCACACTGGCGCGCATGCACAAGCCGAAGGTGTTCGTCGCGGGGCCGGTGTCGTGGAACCGACTGGTGTCGCTGGACCGGTTGCCGCAGGCCAGGCCCCACACCGTGTTCGCGACCGGCCACCGCGTGGCGGTCGGCGGCACGTCGGCGGGCAAGGCGCTGAACCTCGCCTCGCTCGGTGCGGAGGTCACGCTGCGGACCGTCGTCGGTGACGACGAGGCCGGCCGGTCGGTGCTCGACGTGCTCGACCGGGCCGGGGTCGAGGTGATCGCCGAGGTGGTCGACACCGCCACCGAGCAGCACCTCAACCTGATGGACCCGCGCGGCGGGAGGGTGTCGATCTACCTCGAACTCCCCCGGCTGCGCCAGGCCGAGCACGACGAACGCGCGCTGGCCGCGTTGGCGGCGGCCGACGCGGCGGTGGTCGACCTCGCCGACCACTCCCGTCCCCTGCTGCACGCCGCCCGTGCGACCGGCGTGCCGGTGTGGTGCGACCTGCACGACTACGACGGGGTCGCGGAGTTCCACCGCGACTTCCTCGACGCGGCCGACCACGTCTTCCTCAACGACGACGCCTTCGCCGACCGCGACGCGCTGCTCGTCTTCCTCAAGTCGCTCGACAAGCCCGCGGTCGCCACGCTCGGCCCCGAAGGCGCGGTGGCCGTGGTGGACGGCGCCGTCCACCACGTGCCCGCCGTGCCGATCGAGGAGATCGTCGACACCAACGGCGCCGGCGACGCCTTCTTCTCCGGGTTCCTGGTCGCCCACCTCGCGGGGGCCGACATCGCCGAGGCGATGGCCGCCGGAGCCCGGCAGGCCGTCCTCTGCCTCGGTTCAGCGGGGTTGGCACCCGAACTGTGACCGTCAAGGGCTTGCTGAAAGCCTTTGCAAGGACTTTCCTTCGGGTGCGCGTGTCGCCGCGACAGAAGGGATCCACATGGACGGCGTGACCGCCCGGTTGAGCGACATCGCCGCGCAGGCCGGGGTCAGCGAGGCGACCGTCAGCCGGGTCTTCAACGGCAAGTCCGGGGTGTCGTCGGCCACCCGCCAGGCGGTGGTGGCCGCGATGGACCTGCTCGGCTACGAACGACCGCCCCGGTTGCGGCAGCGCAGCGCCGGCCTCATCGGGCTGATCACGCCCGAGCTGGGCAACCCGATCTTCCCCGCCCTCGCGCAGGTCGTGGAACAGGTGCTGACCAGCGCGGGCTACACGCCGCTGCTGTGCACGCAGACGCCGGGCGGGTCGACCGAGGACCAGCTCACCGAGATGCTGGTGGACCGGGGCGTGGCCGGGATCGTGTTCGTCTCCGGCCTGCACGCCGACTCCACCGCCGACATGGGCCGCTACACCAAGCTCGCCGGCCGCGGCATCCCGTTCGTCATGATCAACGGCTACACGGAGAAGATCTCCGCGCCGTTCATGTCGA
This sequence comes from Actinosynnema sp. NPDC023794, assembly GCF_040639675.1. Taxonomy (NCBI): domain Bacteria; kingdom Bacillati; phylum Actinomycetota; class Actinomycetes; order Pseudonocardiales; family Pseudonocardiaceae; genus Actinosynnema; species Actinosynnema sp. NPDC023794. The sequence continues at coordinate 155,105 of NZ_JBFAFR010000011.1, forward strand.
CCGACGACCGCGCGGCCATGCGGCTGGCGGTGTCGCACCTGGTGGAGCTGGGGCACGAGCGCATCGGCCTGGCCGTCGGGCCGCGCCGGTTCGTGCCCGTGCTGCGCAAGATCGAGGGCTTCGTGCAGCACATGCGCACCGCGCTGCCGTACACCGCCGAGCAGGCCGAGGCGCTGGTGCAGCACTCGCTGTTCACCGTCGAGGGCGGCCAGTCCGCGGCGACGGCGCTGCTGGACAAGGGGTGCACGGCGATCGTGTGCGGCAGCGACCTGATGGCGTTCGGCGCGATCCGGGCGGCCCGGCAACGCGGGTTGAGCGTGCCGCAGGACGTGTCCGTCGTCGGGTTCGACGACTCCCCGCTGATCGTGTTCGCCGACCCACCGCTGACCACGTTGCGCCAGCCCGTCGAGGCGATGGGCCAGGCCGCGGTCAACGCGCTGCTGGAGGAGATCGGCGGCACGCCCGCTCCCCACGCCGAGTTCGTCTTCCTGCCCGAGCTCGTGGTGCGCGGCTCGACGGGCGCGGGGCCGAGGTGACCGCCGGTCGGGCGAGGGCGCTGCGCATGCGGGCGCAACGCCTGACGACCCCCGCCCGCTCGCTGCCCGAACTGCTGCACGACGTGCTCGCGGTGCAGGCGCAGGACACCACGGCGGCAGGTCTCGCCGTGCGGGCCCGCACCACCGGTGTCTCCCCCGCCGACCTGCGCGCCGCGCTGGAGGCAGGCGACGTCGTGCGGACGTGCGCGATGCGCGGCGCGGTGCACCTGCTGCGCCGGGAGGACGTCGGCTGGCTGGTGGCGCTGCTCGGCCCGGTGAACGTGGCCAGGTCCCGGCGTCGGCGGTGGGAGCTCGGCCTGACCGACGAGGTGTGCGCGCGGGCGTTGGGCGCCCTGCGGGAGGTGCTGACCGAACCGCTGACCAGGCCGCAGGTCGTCGCCCGGCTCGCCGACGTCGGCGTGGCGCTCGACCCGGCCACCGCCGCGCCCGCCTACCTGCTGGCCTACGCCGCCAACAGAGGTGTGGTCTGCGCGGGCGAATCGACCTACCGGCTGCTCCCCCGCGCCGATGACGAGCCGCGCGGTGTCGCCGAGCTGGTCCGCCGCTACCTGCGCGCCCACGGCCCCGCGACGGTCGAGGACTTCACCGCGTGGAGCGGCCTGCCGGAGGTCGAGGTGCGCGCCGCGTTCCCGTTCGACGAGCTGGTGGAGGGCGAGCACGGCTGGCAGCTGCCGACGACCGACGCCGCCGACCTCGACGGCACCGTCCGCCTCCTCGGGCCGTTCGACACGTTCCTGCTCGGCTACTCCGACCGCACCCTGTTGCTGGATCCCCTGCACGCGCCCTTGGTGCAGACCGTGGGTCCGCACCTCGTCGTCGACGGCCAGGTGCGCGGCACGTGGCGCCGACGCGACGGCCGGGTCGTGGTGGAGCAGTTCGGCCACATCCCGGTGTCCGAGCTCGACGTCGAGGTGGAGTCCGTCCTGGCCTGGTTCTGAGCGGCTGACCTCAGTAGCAGGTCAGTTCTGTCTCCAGCACGTAGCAGGTACGTGCGTTCTTGGCGCTGCTGGTCCTGAACGGCCGACCGTTGTCAGTGATCGGCAGGACACCGGTCTGGCCCTGTGAAGCCCAGTGCAGTCCGATCACCCATCGCAGTCGCAGCCCTCGGTGCTCGCTTTGACCACGAACGTCTCGGCGTCCCCGAGCGAAACGGTGTAGGGGAACTTGATCGGCTTGCGCTCCCAATCAGGGGTGAACGGGTGCACCTCGTCGAACCTGTCCGCCGTCGGTGCGACCGGGTCCCGGTCAAGGTCCACGGATAGCCAGCGGACCGCTCCCGGATCACCGCACTGCCGCGCGAGTGAAGTGCCTCGGATCGGCTCGCGCCGGGCGACCACCCTCACCTCCAGGTTCGTCAGCACGACCTCCGCGTCCGTCCTGCCCTGGATGGTGACCATCACTTGTCCGGGGCTCGCCGCCGCGCCGTCCTCGTTCACCACGTCCCACTCGGACCAGCCACCGGCCGTCGTGATCTCGTCCGGAACGGGCAGGGCTATCCGGTCCGGCGCCTTCGGCGTGATCCACGGCGCACCGCAGGTCGGAGTGATCTTCCGGACCGCGTGCGTGAACGGGAGGGGACTCGACGGCGGCGGAGACGGCGTGCCGTCCGACACCGCACTACCCGTGACCGATCCGAACAGACGATTCGCGAAGAGACCCCCCGCGCCTGCTATGAGCACGACTGCGGCGACCACCACGACGAGCCGGACCGCCGGAGGGTTCTGGTGCGCGACGTAACTGAAGCTGTGTGCGGCGACGCTGCCTGTTCCCTGCGCATACACGCTCCCACCGCGTGTCGCATCGCCTCCTGGACCGTGGCCGGACCCGCTGACGAGGAGCGCCAAGAACCCGGAGCCGACGGTCAGAACCACCACAGCCGACCACGCGAGGAGGCTGGTTCTCCACTCGGTGGCGAAGTTGACGGCAATCCCCAGGGCTGCCGTGACGCCCGACGCCATGAACGCCTGAACCTGCTGGCGTCGTTGCACCCTCGTCGTCCGCATCGTCGACCTTCCCGGCGCGTCGGCACCGCCTTCGTTGCTGATGTCCTCTGCCGTGAACATCGCGATGCTCAAGCAACACGTGTCCATGGCATCACCCGAAGGAGTGACAGCGGGATCCGGCGGGCGGGCGGTGGAGGGCACGCCTGCCCTTCGGCCGGAAGTGTCACCTCAGGTAAGGATCGTCCGCGCCGACCTTGCCCGGGGCAGGTGTTGCCGGTCGGTTCGGTGGTCGACCACAGGTCGCCGTTGCAGTACGACTTGCCGGTGTTCGGGTCGATGGTCAGGCCGTCGTACTCGAAGCCCTGCACCGGCTGGTCGTAGTACCAGGACCACTGGTTGTCGCGGACGCCGAACACCTTCGCCTGGAACAGGCCCTTCGCGCCCCACCGGGAACTGTGGTTGTAGACGACGTCCTGGTAGATCTTCAGGCCCTTGGCGTGCGCTTCGTCGATCAGGTCCTGGTAGGTCGCGCCGGGCGACTCGAGGCGCGGGTCGACGCGGTGGAAGTCCCAGCCGTGGTAGCCGTGGAAGTCGTAGTCCGAGCGGTTGAGCACGACCGGCGTGATCCAGACCGCGGAGAAGCCGAGGCCCTTGATGTAGTCGAGCTTGTCGACCTGGCCCTGGAAGTCGCCGCGGAAATCGGGTCGTCGTTCGCCGCGTTGCCGGAGCGCACGTGCTGGCTGCCGCCCCGGTTGTTGGCCGTGACGCCGTCGTTGAAGCGGGCGGTCATCACGAAGTAGATCGAGTCCTCGCGCGGGTCGCCGCCCAACGGCGTGCCGCCCGGTGGCGCGGGCGGCACGCCGCCCGTGGTCACCGCGACGGACGCGGTGGAGCCGGACTTGTTGCCCGCCGCGTCGTAGGCCTTGAGCGCGTAGGTGTAGGTCGTGTTCGCGGTGAGCGGGCCGTCGGCGAAGCCCACCGTGCCGGTGTTGCGCACGACCGCGCCCAACGCGCCGCCCGTGCGGGTGATCTCGTACCCCGCGACCGCGACGTTGTCGGTGGACGCCGCCCACGTCAGCGAGACGGTGAGCGCGGACGCGGTGGCCCGCAGGCCGGTGGGCACGCTCGGCGCGACGGCGTCCTGCGGGGCAGGGGGTCCGCAGGGGTCGGTCGCGTTCGGCGTGACCACGCCGTCCTCCACGGTGCTGCGCCCGGTCCGCAATGCGTAGTCGGCGCCGTTTGTTGTTGTCCCACTGGCCGGAGCCGTTGTTGAACGCGGCCTTGAGGCCGGTGGCCTGGTCGAGGTCGATCGAGGCGCGCGCCCAGTCCGGGCACACCTGCTCCATCGGCACACCCGGCACGGCCGTCCACGGGCCGCCGGTCGGCTGGTAGTGGATCCGGGTCGCGGTCCAGTTCCGGGTCTTGGTGGAGTAGTAGACCTCCGCGTGGTTCGTCGGACCGGGATCGGGGTCGGTCCCGCACGGGTCGCCGACGCCGACCACGCCCGCGGCGACGGTGACGTCGCCCGTGCCCAGGCCGTGGTTCTGCCCGTTGTTGTTGTCCCAGGTGCCGGAGCCGCTGTTGAACACCGCGACGAGGCCGGTGGCGTCGCCGAGTGACACGGTCCGGCACACCCGGCCCGCGCACGCCGCCGGTTCCGTGCGTTCGCCCGGCACGGCGGTCCACGGGCCGTTGCGCGGTTGGTAGTGCACGTTGGCGACCGGCCACCCCGAAGGCAGGCGGTAGAAGACCGTAGTGCTGTTCGCCGCCGCGCCGGCGGCCGGCGCCGTCGTCCCGCTCTCGCCGGAACTGCCCGGCGCGGTCCACGCCGCCCCGGTCAGGCCGAGGGCCACGAGTAAGGCGGTCGGTCGTCGCGATCTCGCTCGCATCGCTGCTCCCGTCACGCTTCATTGCGCAAAGTGGGGCAATTGTTTGCAGACCAGCGCCGGCTTCACACGGGCGTAAACGGCTTGACGAGCCTGAACGTGGAGCGATCTCTGCAAGCATTTGCAAGGTGGTTCGCCCACGCGTTGCTTTGTCGATCTCACGGCACGCGCACAGTCCGATGTCGTACGGTGTCCGGATGACCGAGCGGGCAGCGGGAGGCGGTGTGGTGCCGCGGGCGCTGAGTTCGTTCGTCGGCCGCAAGGATCTGCTGGCCGAGCTGCGCCGGCGGATGGGCGTCGCGCCGCTCATCACGCTCACCGGCGTGGGTGGCGGCGGCAAGACCCGGCTGGCGCTGGAACTCGCGGCGCAGGTGCACCGCGCCTACGACGATGGCGTGCGGGTGGTCGAGCTGGCGTCCGCGCGCGGCGGCGACCCGGAGTTGTTGGCACAGGTGGTGTTGAGCGCCGTCGGCGTGCCCGACCAGGCGACCACGACGCCGTTGGAGACGTTGGTCGACTACCTGCGGCCGAGGCAGGTGCTGCTGGTCCTCGACAACTGCGAGCACCTCGTGGAACCGGTGGCGCGGCTGGTGCGCGCGGTGCTCGGCGCCGCGCCCGGCGTGCGGGTCCTGGCCACCAGCCGGGCCCGGCTGCGGGTGCCCGGCGAGGTGCTGGTGATGGTGCCGCCGCTGGACGTGCCCGCCGAGGACGCGCCGCTCGACCTCGGCTACGAGTCCGTGGCGCTGCTGGTGGACCGGGCCGAGGCGAGCGTGCCGGGCTGGCGGGTCACGCCGGAGAACTGGCCGCACGTGGTGCGCGTGCTGCGCCGGGTGTCGGGCATCCCGCTGGCCATCGAGCAGGCCGTGGTGCGGATGCGGTCCATGCCGGTGTCCTTGCTGGCCGACCGGCTCGACGACGTGATGCGCGTGCTCACCGCGAACGACACCACCGCGGTCGAGCACCACCAGACCATGGCCGCGCTCATCGACTGGAGCCACGCGCACTGCACGCCCGACGAACGCCTGCTGTGGGCGCGGTTGTCGGTGTTCGAGGGCGGGTTCAGCCTGACCGCGGCGGAGGACGTGTGCGCGGGCGGCGGACTGGCCGCCGACCAGGTCGCCGACGCGCTGGCCGGGCTGCTGGACAAGTCGATCGCGCTGCCGTCCGCCGACCGCAGCCGCTACCACCTGCTCGAACCGATCCGGCAGCACGGCGCGGCCGAACTGCGGTCCGCCGGCGAGGTCGAGCACGTGCGGCAGCGGCACCAGGACTACTTCCGGCGCGAGGCGGCCCGGCTGGCCGCGTCGTTCGCCGGGCACAACGAGGCCGCGCTGCTCGCGGCGGTCGACGCGGACATGGCCAACCACCGCGTGGTGCTCAACGACCTGATCCGCAACCCCGACACCGCGCACGCCGGTCTGCTGATGAGCGTCGACCTGGCCCGCACCCGCTGGTACACCTACGCCGGTCGATTACCCGAAGAACGGCTGTGGCTGGGACGCGCGCTCGCCGCCACACCGCCGACCGCGGACCCGTTGCGGGCCAGCGCCATCGCCCTCGACGCGTGGATCGCGCTGTGCCTGGGCGTGGAACGGGAACTCGTCGCGCGGCGGGTGGACGAGGCCGACGCCATGGCCCGTGAGGTGGGCGGGCCGGTGCCCGCGGTGACGTTCGTGCGCGGCGCGTACGCCGTGCTGGCGCTGGGCGCGGTCGACGGTGTCGAGTTGTTGCGGCAGGCGCACGAGGAGTTCGGCGCGCTCGGGCCCGCTTTCGCGGTGGACCACCACCTCGCGCACATCATGCTGACCGTGTCGCTGGTGCTGCTCGGTTCCCGTGAGCAGGCCGAGCCCGCGGCGGAGGAGTTCTACGCCGAGTGCGAGCGGCTCGGCGCGCTGTGGGGCATCAGCTGGGCGCACTGGTGCCGCGGCGTGGTGCAGACGCGGTGGGGCGACCCGGTCGGCGCGCTGGACGTGCTGATGGAGGGCCTGCGGGTGCAGCGGGAGATCCGCGACAAGTGGGGTCCGCTGTGGTCGATCGAGGCGTTGGGGTGGGCGCACTCCCGGGCCGGTGACGGCTCCGCCGCCGCTCGGATGCTGGGTCTGGCGCACGGGTTGCACCGGGTGACCGGTGTCCGGGTGGACGGCCTGGTGCCGTTCGCGTGGGTCACCGCGCAGGCCGTGGCCCGGGCCAAGGCGGTGCTCGGCGAGGACGAGTACGCGCGGGCGTACGCGGGCCCGGCGGAGTCGGTGGAGCAGGCGTTGGCAGTCGTGCTCGACGAGGTGCCGACGCCGGAGCCCGACCGCCGTCCGGGAGGCCTGACCCCGGCCGAGTGGAACGTGGCCAAGCTGGTCGGCGACGGGCTGTCGAACCCGGAGGTGGCCACCAGGCTGGTGATCTCGCCGGCGACCGTCCACACGCACCTGACCCGGATCTACCGCAAGCTCGAGATCAGCAGCCGACACCAGCTGATCTCGCTCCTGGCGAGCATGGCCGACTAGGGCCCGCGCGGATGGTGAGCTCGTCGTCGCGGGTGGCCACGAGCAGCCGAATCTCGGGCCGGAAGTGCGCCCTGCCATGCTCGGGGCATGGGGGCCGACCCGGTTGAGGAGTTCGAGCAGCACCGGCTGCGGCTGTTCGGTCTGGCCTACCGGATGCTGGGCTCGGCCGAGGAGGCCGAAGATGTCGTTCAGGACACCTTTCTCCGTTGGCACCGCGCACGGGGTTCGGCCATCGAGTCGGTGCCGGGGTGGCTGGCCAAGGTCGTCACCAACCTGTGTCTGAATCGGCTGACGTCCGCCCGCGCCCGTCGGGAGCAGTACGTCGGCACGTGGCTGCCGGAGCCCGTGCCCACGGCCGACGGCGCGCTCGGTCCGTTGGACACGGTGCAGCGGCGGGACTTCGTCACGCTGGCGTTCCTGGTGCTGCTCGAACGACTCACTCCCGTGGAGCGGGCGGTGTTCGTGCTGCGGGAAGCCTTCGCCTACAGCCACCGGGAGGTGGCCGAGGTCATCGGGCTGTCCGAGTCGAACTGCCGCCAGCTGTACCACCGTGCTCGGCGGAGGCTGTCCGACGCCGGCGGTGCCGGGCGCGTGCCGCGCCGAGTGGGTGGAGGGCGCCGTCCCGACCTGGTGGAGCGTTTCCTCGCCGCGGCGGAGGGCGGCGATGTGGCGGGGTTGGAGCGGCTGCTTGCCGAGGACGTGACCGTGTGGGTGGACGGTGGCGGCCGGGTGGGCGCGGCCCGGCGGCCCATCGCGGGCGTGGCTCGGGTGACGCGCTACTTCGAAGCGGTCCTGGCCAGGACTTCGGGGCAGGTGCAACTGACGAGGACCGAGGTGAACGGCGAGCCGGCGGCGTTCGCATCAGCCGGAACGGACCTGATCGGCGTGATGGTGCTCGAGGTCGTGGCAGACCGCATCGCCCGGATCCTCATCGTCGCCACTCCCGACAAGCTGGCTTTCGCGGCACGGCTGTCACATTCCGCCGGGCTGTCCGGTTCTTAGCGGGTGACCGCGTACGCCGGCGCTGCTCGCCGTGGGCGGTGATCTGACAGCTACGCGTGGCCGATCGGCACAGAAGCCGGTGCCGCGCTCTCGTTGGAGGTGCATCCGTGACCGATCCGGTCCTTGTGACGGGCGCTACCGGCCGGCTGGGCCGCGCGCTCGTGCCACGGCTCCTTTCCGCCGGCCGGGATGTGCGCCTGCTCAGTCGCAGGCCACCGGCCGGTCGGGACGCCCGGTACGGGTGGGTGAACGGCGACCTGCTCAGCGGGGACGGACTCGATGCGGCAGTGACCGGGGTGGGCGCCGTCATCCACTGCGCGACCAGTACCGGCCGCGCGGATGTGGACGGCATGCGCAGGCTCCTCCGGGCCGCCGAGCGCGCCGGAGGCCCGCACCTGATCTACGTGTCCGTCGTCGGCGTCGACCGGGTGGACCTGTCCTACTACCGGGCCAAGCTCGCGTGCGAGCAGTTGCTGGAACGATCGGGCCTGCCCTGGACGATCCAGCGCGCGACCCAGTTCCACGACCTGATCACCTGGATGTGCGCCCGCATGCGATGGCTGCCTGCGGTCGTGGTGCCTGCCCGGGTCGACTTCCAGCCGATCGACGTGCGTGACGTGGCCGATCGCCTCGCCCTCCTCGCGGGCGGAGCACCGGCCGGACGAGCCCCCGACATGGGCGGGCCCGAAATACGCACCGCCGTCGACCTGGCTCGCGCCTACACGCGGACGGCCGGGCACCATCGGCCGGTGGTCCGGATCCCCATCCCCGGCCGCGCCATGCGCGGCTACCGGGAAGGCGGGCACCTGGCTCCCCAGCACGCCGTAGGAAAGATCACTTTCGCGGACTACCTCGCCGAGGCGCTCCCCCGGGGATGGTCGGCATGAGGACGGAAAAACTGCTTCGAGCGGGGATTGCCTTCCTGACCGCGACCCAGTTCGGCGTCGGCTGCTGGGCGCTGTTCCTGCCCCGCTCGTTCTTCGACGTTCCGTGGGTGGGTATGCACATGCCGTACAACGCCCACCTGATGATGGACTACGGCGCCATGAGCCTGGCGACCTCGGTGGTCCTCGGCGTCGCCGTCCTCACCACCGAGCGGCTCGTCGTCCGCACCGCCCTCGTCACCTACCTGATGTTCGCGGTGCCGCACCTGGTGATCCACCTCCGCCTTTCGCACCACCTCGCGCCCGCGGACCGCGCACGCCTGCTGATCGCGCTGACCACGGCAGTCCTGATCCCGCTGGCGCTGCTGTTGCTGAGCACTCGTCCGCAACCGTTCACCCACGGCCAGGAACGATCGACAGGTGGTCGGTGAGTGGTGGGGGCGCGACCGTCGAGGCACCTGCCGAAGGGGTGCGGCCGTGGGTCGCGCAGGTGAGGCAGGCGGCACACTGGCCACTGACCCACTCAGCGGGGATCCGTCCGGGGGAGGTAGACGCCCGCGGCGCGGAGCTTGGTCTCGAAGAGCGCGGCCAGCCGTGCCGCGGCCGGCGTCCGCTCCTGGCCGTGGTGGGCGATCAGCGTGTACCGGGTCGCGGCGTCGGTGCGGGCTTGCAGGCCGGTCACGGTCTTCAGCAGCGCGGGGTCGGCGAGGTAGTGGTCGGCCGCGGCGGTGGCGAGCTCGTCGAGGCGGGGGTCGTCCGGATCCCAGGCCGCGGCCTCGACCGCGCGCCGGGCCAGGGACACGAGGCGGGTGTCTTCGACGGCGTGCTCGAACTGGGAGAGGTAGTCGTCGAAACCTTCCGGGACCAGCGCCCGGGCCAGCACCCAGCCCTCCCTGGTGGCCGCCACCTCCGCCGCGGGGAACCCGAGTTCGCCCATCCGCTCCAGCAGCGCGACCGCGCGGTCGGGCAGCAGCGCCCGGTCGCCGTCGGCGAGCCGGTGCACCGTGTCGCGCCGCGCGGTCAACTCCTCGATCCGCTCGGTGAGCTGCCGCTCCACGTCCGCGAGCGCGGCGGTGAACCGCGCGGCGTCGGCGTCGAGCAGGGGTCCGATCCCGGCCAGCGGCACACCGGCGGCGGCCAGCGTCCGGACCTGCACCAGCCGCAACAGCTCGGCCGAGCCGTACCTGCGGTAGCCGGAGCCGTCGCGTTCCGGCTCCTCGACCAGGCCGAGCGTGTGGTAGTGCCGCACCGTCTTCACCGTGACGCCGACGAACGCCGCCGCCTGCCCGATCGTGACCCCGTTCCTCATCCGCTCAGCCTGCCTGGTGGTCCGCGTCGGCCCGCACGCCGCCGAACACCTCGTCCACGAGCCGTCGCTGGGCGTCCCGGAACGCCGTCGCGATGGACAGCTCGGCGTCGTCGACGCAGTTCAGGGCGGCGGTCAGGGTCTTGCCGCCGTCGGGGGTGCCGCACATCAGCGCCGCGTGGCCGATGGCGGCGCCGTTGTGGCAGATGACGGTGCCGCCATCGGCCGTGGTCAGCACGAACACGCCCAGGCCGTAGTCCATGTCCGGGATGCCCGTCGGGTGCGGCGCGTACATCTCGGCCAGCAGCGCGGCCGGCAGGAGCTCGCCGCCCAGCAGCGCGGAGAAGAACGTGTGGAGGTCCCGGGTGGTCGAGATCATGTCGCCGCCGCTGGAGATCCAGGACGGGTTCTGGCGGGTGACGTCGACGGTCTTGCGCTCGCCCGCGTCCTCGTAGCGGTAGTAAGCGTGGGCGTGCGGCTCGGGGATCTCGGGTGAGGCGTCCGGCACCGCGGTGCCGGACAGCCCCAGCGGGCCCAGGACGTGTCGCCGCAGCTCCTCGGCGACCGGGCGGCCGGTGACGTGCTCGACCAGCAGCCGGGCCAGCACGTAGTTGGTGTTGGAGTAGCTCCACCCCGTGCCCGGTTCGAACCGCGCCGGCTTGGCCGACGCCAGTGCCACCAGGTCACGCGGCCGGTAGGTCGTGAACCGGTTGGCCAGCCACTCCTGGCCCGTGGGGCCGTACGCGATGGGGATGCCCGGCGCGATCGTCCCGTCGGCGTCGACCTCGCCGCTGAAGTTGAACAGCCCGCTGGTGTGCTGCAACAACATCCGCACCGTGATCCGCCCGTCCAGCCCGAACCCCGGCAGGTAGTCCGCCGCCGGGGTGTCCAGCCCGACCGCGCCCTCGGCCACCAACCGCAGCACCAGGGTCGCGATGAAGGTCTTGGTGTTGCTGCCGATCCGGACGTGCCCGTTCGTCGGCGGCGTCGCGGCGCCGCCCAGCTCGGCCGCGCCTGCGCTGGCGACCCACTCGCCCCGCTCGTCGTTCACGCGCAGCGACACGCCGAGGAAGCCGGAATCGACGATCTCCTCGATCGCCTTCCTCAGCTCCGGGCGATCGTGCCCGGCAGTCCGCAGGGTGCTCTTGTCCTGGTCGGAAGGGGTGGTGTGCATGGTGGTCCGCTCCTGTGGTCCCGCTGTTCCCGGTCGGCGTCGTGCCGCTGCGACGAGCCTGCACCCTGACCCGGGGTCAACCTCCGCAATGATCCAGATCACACCGGCGCGGGCCTTGTCCCCCGCGCGAGCTACATGCCGATGTCCACCGCGCGGTGATGATCCGACGACGCCGGCTCCGTAGCGTCCGTCCGGTCCGCGGCCGAGTGGTCGCGGACCGGACGGAGGAGTCTTCATGCGCCTGCTACTGCAACTCTTGGCCGTCGCCGCGGTCGCCCTGGTCGGCAGCCAGGGGGTCGCCGCCGCGCAGGGCAACCCCTGGCTCACGCTGACGATCGGCGTCGCGACCGCCGTGCTCGCCGTGGTCGTCTACGCGTGGGTGGTGCGGCGCACCGAGCTTCGTGCGCCCGTGGAGGTGGGACGCAGCGGCGCCGTTGTCGCGACCGGTCGGGGGCTGCTGATCGGTGTCGCGATGTGCGGGGCCGTCATCGCCAACATCGCGTGGGTCGGCGGCTACTCGGTCGCCGGTCTGGGTTCGGTGACGGGCATGGTGGCGTTGGTCGGTTTCATGGCCGCCGCCGCCGTGACCGAGGAGCTGCTGTTCCGCGGCGTCCTGTTCCGGATCGTCGAGGAACGCGCCGGCACGTGGATCGCGCTGCTGCTGACCGGCGTGGTGTTCGGCCTGGCGCACATCGCCAACCCGAACGCGAGCCTCTGGGGCGCGACCGCCATCGCGATCGAGGCGGGCTTCATGCTCGCCGCCGCCTACGCCGCCACCCGCACCCTGTGGCTGCCGATCGGGCTGCACTTCGGCTGGAACTTCGCCCTCGCGGGCATCTTCGCCGCCGAGGTCTCGGGCAACGACACGGCGGAAGGCCTGCTGGACTCGACGCTCTCGGGTCCGACCCTGCTCACCGGCGGCGACTTCGGTCCCGAGGCGAGCGGGTACGCCGTGGCGTTCGGCGCGCTGCTGACGGTCGCGTTCCTGTGGCTGGCCCGCCGTCGCGGCCACATCGTCCCCCGCCGACGCCGCGCGGACCGCGACCTCGCGCCCGCTACGCTCGCCGGGTGATCGACGTCCGCGCGGTGGGGGACCTGTGGCGGCGGTCCGACGTCGTGGTGCGGGACCTCCCGTTCGCCCTGCTGATCGCCGCCACGGCGTTCCTGCCGGGGCTGAACGACTACGGGACGCAGCTCGGCGCCCTGCCGCACCGCCCGTTCGAGGCCCTGACCGTCGTGGTGATCGCGCTCGAATCCCTCCCGCTGGCCGTGCGCCGGCGGTGGCCGGCCGTCTGCCTCGTCCTGGTGTCGCTCGGCTTCGCGGTCGACCAGCTCCGCGGCTACCACACCGTGGCGGGCACCGCGCTGCCCATCGCGCTGATCAGCGCGGGCGCCCACCTGGCACATCACCGGTGGACCGCCGCCGTGCTGCTGTCCGCGGCGTACGTGCCGCTGGCGGTGGCCATCGAACGGCTCGCGCCGGGTGAGGGGGTGGTCGGGCTCTCGACGTTCTACCTCACGCTGGCCATCGCGTGGGGCATCGGGTCGTGGCTGCGGTTGTCCCGGGCGGCCGAGGCCGAACGCCGCCGCCACGTCGCCGAGACCTCCCGCGTCGCCGAACGCACGCGCATCGCGCGCGAGCTGCACGACGTCGTGACCCACCACGTGACGGCCATGGTCGTGCAGGCCGAGTCCGCGCGCTACCTGATCGCCGCGCCCGAACGCCTCGACCAGGCGCTCGACGCCGTGACCGACACCGGCCGCCGGGCCATCGGCGACCTGCGGCACCTGCTCGACCTGCTGAACCCCGGCCGCGACGCGGACCCGGGCGTGCAACCCGTCGGCGAACTGCGCGCCCTCGTCGAGCAGACCCGGCTGGCCGGCCAACCGGTCGAGTTCAGCCAGGAGGGCAGTCCGCCCGAGACGACCGGCAGCGCCGAGGTCGCGGCCTACCGGGTCGTGCAGGAGGCGCTGACGAACGCGCTCAAGCACGCGCACGGCAGCCGCACCGTGGTCCACGTCCTGCACGGCGAGGAGGAGATCACCGTGGAGGTGACCACCGAAGGCCCCGGCACCCCGTCGCCGGGCGGGAGCGGGCGCGGCCTGACCGGGCTGCGCGAACGGGTCGGCGTGCTCGGCGGCCGGTTCGACGCGGGCAGGCGACCCGGCGGCGGTTTCGTCGTCCAGGCCCGCATCCCCGCGGGCGGGCCGTCGTGACCGCCCCGATCCGGGTCCTGGTCTGCGACGACCAGGCGCTCATCCGCACCGGCTTCGCGACGATCATCGACGCGCAGCCCGACCTCGAGGTGGTCGGCGAGTGCGGTGACGGGCGGACCGCGGTCGACCTCGCCGCCCGCCTGCGCCCGGACGTGGTGGTGATGGACGTGCGGATGCCCGTCCTCGACGGCATCAAGGCCACCCGCCTGCTGGCCGGCGCCGGCGTGGCGGATCCCGTCAAGGTGCTCGTGGTGACGACGTTCAACCTGGACGAGTACGTGTACGAGGCGCTGCGCGCGGGAGCGGGCGGGTTCCTGCTGAAGGACGCGCCGCCCGCCCAGCTGCTGCACGGGATCCGCACCGTCGCCGCCGGCGCGGCGCTGCTGGACCCGGAGGTGACGCGGCAGCTCGTCGGCAGGTACGCCACGCGGATCCGGCCCACCGAAGGCTTCCGCGACGACGTGCCGCTGGCGCCGCGCGAGCTGGAGGTGCTCCGCCTGATCGCCGACGGCCTGTCCAACAGCGAAATCGCCGCCACGCTGGTGATCAGCCACGAGACCGTCAAGACGTACGTGTCGCGCATCCTCACCAAGCTCGACCTGCGCGACCGCGTGCAGGCCGTGGTCTACGCCTACCGCCGGGGCCTGGTGACCTGAGCGGTCACGGCTCCAGCAGCGCGTGCGCCGAGGCGAACGTGTTGGGCACGACCTTGTCACCGCGCTCCAGCTCGGACGGGTCCACCGCCAGCCGGGCCCGCGGCGCCCGTGCCCGCAACGCGGACAGCGCGGCCCGCGCCTCGATCCTCGCCAGGTGGTGGCCCAGGCAGTAGTGCACGCCGTGCCCGAACGTCGCGTGCCCCAGCGCCGCGTTGCCGCCCATCGGCACGCGCGTCGGGTCGAACCGGTCCGCGGTCGGGCCGTGCACCAGCGGGTCGCGGCCGGCCGTGCCGAGGCCGATCATGATCACCGACCCCTCCGGGATCACGCCGCCGGACAGCTCGATGTCGGCCGTGGCGCGGTAGTGCGGCGTGACGCGGACCGGCGGGTCCCAGCGGGCCGCCTCCTCGACCGCGGCGCCGACGGTGTCGTCGTTCACCGCGTCCCACGCGCCCGGCGTGGCGAGCAGCGCGACGGCGGCGTTGCCGATGAGACCGGTCGTGGTCTCGTGCCCCGCGACGACGAGCAGGATCGCCGTGGTCAGCAGCTCCTCCGGCGTCAGCCGCTCGCCGTCGACCTGGGCCTGCACGAGGCCGCTGAGCAACGCGTCGTCCGGCTGGTCCCGCTTGTACTCGATCAGACCGGCCAGGTAGCCGAACATCGCGTCGGAGGCGGGCACGACGAGCTCGGGCCGTTCGGTCATCATCGCCGCGGTCCAGTGGTGCAGCTGCTCGCGGTCCTCGACGGGCACGCCCAGCAGGTCGCAGATCACCGCGAGCGGCAGCGGGAACGCGAGGCCCTCGATCAGGTCGGCGTCCTCGGGCAGGGCCGCGACCAGTTCCCGCGCGGTCTTCTCCACCGCCGGTTGCAGGGCGTTGATGCGGCGGACCGTGAACGCCTGCGACACCAGCGCGCGCAGCCTGCGGTGGTCCGGCGGGTCGGTGTTGAGCATCGACGGGCCGATGATCCGCGACAGGTCGGTCGGCCTGCCCTTGCGCGCCAACTGGTCCTGCATCGCGGCACGCAGCCCGGCGGCGTCCTTGGCCAGCCGGTCGTCGCTCAGCAGCGTGCGGGTCGCCTCCAGGCCCATGGTGGTGACCAGGACTTCCAGGCCGTTGGGCAGCTCCGCCGGGTGCACGGGGCCGCGGCGTGCCAGCGCGTCCTCGTGGGCGTGGTGTTGCCATCCGCGCAGTGGGCCGCCGACGAGGGCCTGTCGGTCCGGGGCGAACTCCGCGGTCAGCTGCACGTCGTCTCCTTGTGGTGCGATCGGGTTCTGCGGCGTCCACTTTCGTGTGAGCGCCACACACCGCGCATCCACCGCTCTCCGTATTCCGGGTGACAGCGTACGGAGATCGGTTGACATGACCGCGCGATCGCGGACACGGAGGTGCATACGGAGGTTTGGCGATGCGGACTCCCGCACGGGTGCGCGACGCTGAGGGGTGTTCGGCACCCCGACGGCCGGACACCCGCCGGGCCGGCCCGCGGTTGGCCGCCGTCCGGCATCCCGGGGGGCCGGGGAGGGGCCGCACCCGAGCGGCCCCTCTTCCCAACGCCGGGCTTCTCGGGCTTTCCGCCCTCCCTCGGCAATCGACATTCAGCCGTCCGCGCTCAGCCGTCCGCGGCGATCCGGTCCAGCACGCGGTGGAACACCCGGTCAAGCACCTCGGCCTCCCCGGCCGACAGCTCGTCGAACAGGTACCGCCGGACGGTCTCCACGTGCCCCGGAGCGGCGGATTCGATCGCGGCGCGTCCGGCGGGCGTGAGCCGCACCATCGAGCCGCGCGCGTCCTCGACGCACTCCTCCCGCGTCACCAGCCCGCGCTTCTCCATCCGCCCGACCTGGTGCGACAGCCTGCTGCGCTCCCAGCCGACCAGCGCGCCGAGCTCGCGTGACCGCACGACGCCGTCCTCGGCCTCCGACAGCGGCACGAGCAGGGCGTAGTCGGCGTTGGACAGCCCCGAGTCGCGCACCAACTGCCGCTCCAACGCGCTGTGCAGCTCGCGGTCGACCGCCAGGTACGCCTGCCACACCCGCGCCTCCCGCTCGTCCAGCCACCGCGGTTCGCCCATGCGCCCCACGCTAGCAACAACATGTTGACGTGTCACCAATGTCCGGGTTAAATTGTTGACGTGTCCACAAAGGGAATGCAGCTCGGCGTCTACAGCTTCGGCGACCGGCACCGGGACCCGATCACGGGTGACCAGGTCTCGGTCGCGGACAAGCTGGCTCAGACGCTGGAGCGGATCAAGCTGGCCGACGAGCTGGGGCTCGGTTTCTACGGGCTGGGTGAGCACCACCTGGCCGACTACTCGATCTCCAACCCCGGCACGGTGCTCGCCGCCGCCGCGAGCCTCACCTCGCGGATCACGTTGAGCAGCGCCGTCACCGTGCTCAGCACCGAGGACCCGGTGCGCGTGTACCAGCAGTTCACGACGCTCGACCAGCTCAGCCGGGGCCGGGCGGAGCTGCTGGCCGGGCGCGGGTCGTTCACCGAGTCGTTCCCGTTGTTCGGCGCGAACCTGGAGGACTACGACGAGCTGTTCGAGGAGAAGCTGGCGCTGCTGCTGAAGCTCGACCGGGAGGACCCGATCACGTGGTCGGGGAAGTTCCGGGCGCCGCTGGCGAACGCGCACGTCCTCCCGAGGCCCTACGGGTCGCGGCTGCGGATCTCGGTGGGCACCGGCGGCAACCCGGAGTCGTCGATCCGGGCCGGGCTGCTGGGGTTGCCGGTGGTGTACGCGGTGATCGGCGGCGAGCCGGAGCGGTTCGCGCCACTGGTCGACCTGTACCGGCGCGCGGGCGAGGCAGGCGAGCAGGAACCCGGACGGCTGAACGTCACCATGAGCGCGATCGGCCTGATCGCACGCCGGTCGCAGGACGCCAAGGACGCGTTCTACCCGTACTGGCTGGAGACGATGAAGTACGGCTCGCGGGCACGCGGCTGGCCCGTGCCGTCGCGGGCGGAGTACGACTCGTGGACGCGGGGCGCGCAGTCGATCTTCGCGGGCAGCCCGGTGGAGGTCGCGGAACGCCTCATCTCCGTGGGCAGGCTCGTGAACGCCGACCGCTACGCGATGCAGATGGACTGGTCCGGCGTGCCGCACGAGCTCGTGATGGACGCGATCGAACTGCTCGGCACCGAGGTGATGCCGTTGGTGCACAAGGAACTCGGGGCGTCCACTGTGGAGTGATCACGCCCGAACCGCTGCCGTTACACGATGTGACACCACCCACTCGTGGTCACGAGCGCGCGACGGAGGAGTGAATCCCGGGTAAAGTCGCAGGTCGGCGTTTTCTTGGAGGACTTCACAGTGCGACTTCGCCCCATCGGTGCCCGTCGGTGACCATCGCCCCCGACACCGCTTTCCCCACGCTGGTCGAGGCGCCCGCGCTGTTCCGCGCCGGCGCCCCCGCTCCCGAGCGCACCCTGGTCGACGTGCTGGCCGACACCGCGCGTCGGCACCCGCACTCCCCCGCGCTGGACGACGGCACGACCTCGTTGACCTACCGGGAACTGCTCGACGAGGTCGACGCGCGGAGCCGGGAGCTGGCGGCGGCCGGCATCGGCGCCGGCGACCGGGTCGGCGTCCGCGTCCCGTCCGGGACCGTCGACCTGTACGTGGCGGTGCTCGCGATCCTCACCGCCGGCGCCGCGTACGTTCCCGTCGACGCCGACGACCCGGACGAGCGCGCCGAACTGGTGTTCACCGAGGCCGAGGTGTGCGCGGTCGTCACCGGGGAGCTGGAGCTGCGCGGCACGCCCATGGGTCTCGTCGGCGCTCCCGGTCCGGACGACGACGCGTGGATCATCTTCACGTCCGGCTCCACGGGCAAGCCCAAGGGCGTCGCGGTCTCGCACCGGGCCGCCGCCGCGTTCGTGGACGCCGAGGCACGCCTGTTCCTCCCGGACGACCCGATCGGCCCGGACGACCGCGTGCTCGCGGGCCTGTCCGTCGCCTTCGACGCCTCGTGCGAGGAGATGTGGCTCGCCTGGCGCCACGGCGCGTGCCTGGTCCCCGCGCCGCGCGCCCTGGTCCGCACGGGCTTCGACCTGGGACCGTGGCTGGTCGAGCGCGAGGTCACGGTCGTGTCCACGGTGCCGACGCTGGCCGCGCTGTGGCCGGTGGACGCGTTGGACGACGTCCGCCTGCTCATCTTCGGCGGCGAGGCGTGCCCGCCGGAGCTGGCCGAGCGGCTCGCCGTCGACGGCCGCGAGGTGTGGAACACCTACGGCCCGACCGAGGCGACCGTCGTGGCGTGCGCGGCCCGGCTGACCGGTGACGGTCCGGTGCGGATCGGGCTGCCGCTGGACGGCTGGGAACTGGCCGTGGTGGACGCCACCGGCACGCCGGTGCCCATGGGCGGCTCCGGCGAGCTGGTCATCGGCGGCGTCGGCCTGGCCCGCTACCTCGACCCGGCCAAGGACGCCGAGAAGTTCGCGCCGCTGCCCGCCCTGGGCTGGGACCGCGCCTACCGCAGCGGCGACCTCGTCCGCGCCGAGCCCGAGGGCCTGCTGTTCCTCGGTCGGGCGGACGAGCAGGTCAAGCTGGGTGGCCGGCGGATCGAGCTCGGCGAGGTGGACGCGGCGCTGCAGGCGCTGCCGAACGTCGCGGGCGCCGCTGCGGCCGTGCGCACCACCAAGGCGGGCAACCAGGTGCTGGTCGGGTACGTGGTCGCGGACGAGAACTTCGACCAGGCCGACGCGCTGGCCCGGTTGCGGACCGCGTTGCCCGCGGCGCTCGTGCCGCTGCTGGCCGCCGTCGACACCCTGCCCACCCGCACGTCCGGCAAGGTCGACCGGGCCGCGTTGCCGTGGCCGCTGCGGGAGCTGGACGTCGCGGCGCCGGCCGGGGACCTCACGGACACCGAGCGGTGGCTGGCCGAGCAGTGGTCGGAGCTGCTGGGCACCCGGGTGGCCGGCCCCGACGCGGACTTCTTCGCCCACGGCGGCGGCAGCCTCGCCGCGGCCCAGCTGGTCTCCACGATCCGGACCCGCTACCCCAGCGGTTCGGTCAACGACGTCTACCAGCACCCCGCGCTGCGCGCGTTGGCCGCGCGGCTGGACGAGCTGAGCGGCCACCGGGGCGTCACGCGCGAGGTCGCGCCGACGCCGCGGCGGACCGGCGTGATCCAGTCGCTGCTCCTGGCGCCGTTGCTGAGCCTGGTCGGCCTGCGGTGGTCGGTGGGGCTCGCCGCGGTCGGCAACGTCGTCGGCTTCACCACGCCGGTGTCGTGGTGGTGGATCGCGGCCGGGTGGCTGGTGTTCGTCAGCCCGCCGGGCAAGGTCGCGATCGCGGCGGGCGGCGCGCGGCTGCTGCTGCGCGGCCTGCGTCCCGGCACGTACCCGCGCGGCGGCGGCGTGCACCTGCGGCTGTGGACCGCCGAACGGCTCGCCGAGTTCAGCGGCGCGACGAACCTCGCCGGGTCCTGGCTCACGCACTACGCCCGCGCGTTGGGCGTGCGGATCGGCCCGGACGTGGACCTGCACTCCGCGCCGCCGGTGACCGGCATGCTCAAGCTCGGCAAGGGCTGCGCGATCGAGCCCGAGGTCGACCTGTCCGGGCACTGGGTGGACGGCGACCGGCTGCACGTCGGCCGCCTCCGGGTCGGCGCGGGCGCGGTGGTCGGCGCCCGCAGCACCCTGTTCCCCGGCGCCCGCGTCGGCAAGCGGGCGGAGGTCGCGCCCGGTTCCGGTGTGATCGGCTCCGTGCCGACGGGTCAGCGCTGGGCGGGCGTCCCGGCGCAGCGCCACGGCAAGGCGGCCCGCCCGGGTCCGCGTCCGCCCCGGTCGTGGTGGTGGCAGCTGGTCTACGCGGTGACGACGTCGGCGTTGGGCCTGCTGCCGGTGGCGGCGGCGGTGCTCCCGGTGCTGCTGATCGCGCGCGAGCCGCTGACGCTCGGTTCGGCGCTGCTCGCGGTGCCGTTGGCGACGGTGGCGTGGCTGGGCTCGTACGCGCTGCTGGTGCTCGTGTCCGTGCGGCTGCTCGGCGTCGGGCTGCGGGCCGGCGCGTACCCGGTGCACAGTCGGATCGCCTGGCAGGCGTGGACCACGGAACGGCTGATGAACATCGCCCGCGTCGTGCTGTTCCCGCTGTACGCGAGCCTGCTCACGCCGGTGTGGCTGCGTGCGCTCGGGATGAGGGTCGGCCGCCGGGTCGAGGCCTCCACCGTGCTCGCGCTGCCGAAGATGACCACGATCGGCGACGGCGCGTTCCTCGCCGACGACACCATGGTCGCCACCTACGAGCTGGGCGGCGGCTGGCTGCGCATCGCCGCCGCACGGGTCGGCAAGCGCGCGTTCCTGGGCAACTCGGGCATGACCGCGCCGGGCCGCTCGGTGCCGAACCGCGGCCTCGTCGGCGTGCTGTCCTCGACGCCGAAGCGCGCCAAGGCGGGCAGCTCGTACCTGGGCATGCCGCCGATGAAGCTGCCGCGCGCGGCGGAGCAGGGCGACCAGAGCCGGACGTTCGACCCGCCGCGACGGCTGGTCGTGGCACGGGCGTTGGTCGAGCTGTGCCGGATCGTGCCGGTGATGTGCCACGTGGCGCTGGTGGTCGGCGTGCTGTTCGCGCTGCGGGAGTTCGGACCGCTGTGGGCGGGGCCGGTGCTGCTCGCGGCGGGTGTGCTGGCGTGCGCGGTGTCGGCGGCGGCGAAGTGGCTGCTGGTGGGCCGGTTCCGGGCGCGTGAGCACCCGTTGTGGAGCGGGTTCGTGTGGCGCAACGAGCTGGCGGACACGTTCGTCGAGGTCCTGGCGGTGCCGTGGCTGGTCGGCCGGGCCGGCGGGTCGCCGGTGATGGCGGTCTGGCTGCGGTCGCTCGGCGCGCGGATCGGGCGCGGCACGTGGGTCGAGTCGTACTGGTTCCCGGAGTCGGACCTGGTCCGGCTGGGCGACGGCGCGACGGTGAACCGGGGGTGCGTGGTGCAGACCCACCTGTTCCATGATCGGATCCTCCGCATGGACCAGGTGGAGCTGGCGGACGGGGCGACCCTCGGCCCGCACGGGATCGTGCTGCCGGGCGCGACGGTCGGCGCGCACGCGACGGTGGGCCCGGCGTCGTTGGTGATGCGCGGCGAGCACGTGCCCGGGGGCACGCGCTGGCTGGGCAACCCGATCTCCGCCTGGCGATGACCGGCCCGTACCTGCCCGACCACGGCGACGGCGGCTACCGGGTCTCGCACTACGACCTGGAGCTGGACTACAAGCCGCACACCGGCCGGCTGGCCGGGCGGGCGACGCTGTCCGCCGTCGCGGCCGGCCCGTGCGCGCGGGTGGTGCTGGACTTCGGCACGCTGACCGTGAACCGCGTGCTGGTGGACGGCCGACCCGCCCGGCACGTGCACGGCGGCGGCAAGCTGCGCGCCCGACCCGCGCGGCCGGTGGACGGACCGTTCACCGTCGAGGTGCGGTACTCGGGCGTGGCCCGCCCGGTCCGCTCCCGGCACTGGGGCGAGCTGGGCTGGGACCAGCTCACCGACGGCGCGCTGGTGGCGAGCCAGCCGATCGGCGCGCCGTCCTGGTTCCCGTGCAACGACCTGGTGCGGGACAAGGCGACCTACCGCGTCTCCGTCACCGCGCCGTCGCCGTACGCGGTGCTGGCGAACGGGGTGCTGGTCGACCGGCGCACGGGTGGCAGCAGCACGACGTGGGTCTACGAGCAGGCCGAGCCGATGGCGACGTACCTCGCGTCGGTGCAGATCGGGCTCTACGAGCGGCTGCCGTTGGCCGAGGGCCAGGACGTGGCCGCGCCCGCACGGCTGCTGCGCGCCGCGCGGCACGACTTCGCCCGCCAGCCGCGGATGATGGCCGTGTTCGAGGAGCTGTTCGGCACCTACCCGTTCCGGACCTACCAGGTCGTGGTGACCGACGACGAGCTGGAAGTGCCGGTCGAGGCGCAGGGCATGTCGGTGTTCGGCGCGAACCACGTGGACGGGCGGCGCGGGCACGAGCGGCTGGTCGCGCACGAGTTGGCGCACCAGTGGTTCGGCAACAGCGTCGGGCTGGCCGACTGGCGCGACATCTGGCTGAACGAGGGTTTCGCCTGCTACGCGGAGTGGCTGTGGTCCGAGCGGTCCGGCGGCCCCACCGCGGGCGCGCACGCCGCCCGTGCGCACGCCCGCCTGGCCCGGCTGCCGCAGGACCTCCGCATCGGCGACCCCGGCGTGGCGAACCTGTTCGACGACCGGGTCTACCAGCGGGGCGCGCTCACCGTGCACGGCCTGCGGACCCGGCTGGGTGACGCGGCGTTCTTCGGCGCCCTCCGCGAGTGGACCGCGACCCGCCGGCACAGCACCGCGACGACGAGCGACTTCGTGGCACTGGCCCAACGCCACTGCCCCGAGCCGCTGACGGCGTACTTCCGCACCTGGCTCGCCGAGCCGCGGCTGCCGCTGATGTGACGCAGGACACACAGCATCGGCAGCTCGGTGGCCTCATCCCTGGCATGGCCGAAGCTGCGACGGGGTCGATCGGCGACACCGGCGACGGCGAAGCCACGTACCGCACCTCGACGACCGAAGCCGTGATCGCGGAGGTCACCGACGCGCGGGTGGCGAGCGTGACCGCGGTCAGCCCGAGGTCACGACCCACCCCGTGGCGGCGAGGAACTCATGCACCGGCGCTGAACCGTGATTCGATCAACGGCCGAGCGGGTAGGTGTCCGTTATGCCCGGTCGAGTAGCGGTGTTCGCGCCGTCCCCAGAGTTGACGGTCACGGTGGAAGAGCTGGACGGCACGCCCGACATCCACATCCACGCCGGAGGGCAGGGGGTGTGGATGTCCCGCATGATCGAGTCCCTCGGCGCCGAGGTGGTGCTGTGCTCGGCGTTGGGCGGCGAGACCGGGCAGGTGCTGCGGCACCTGATCGGGGTCGAGCTGAAGGCGCGTGACGTCGCCGCCCGCAACGGCGCTTACGTGCACGACCGGCGTGACGGCGGGCGCGACCAGCTGGTGCGGATGCCCGCCGACGCGCTGTCCCGCCACGAGCTCGACGACCTGTACGAGATGACGCTCATCGAGGCGTTGAACGCGGGCGTCGCCGTCCTGAGCGGCCCCGCCGAGGCCGACACGCCGGTGCCCGACTCCGTCTACGAACGACTCGCCAAGGACCTCCGCGGCAACGGCTGCCGCGTGATCGTGGACCTGTCCGGTGAACGGCTCGCCGCCGCGCTCGCGGGCGGGCCGACGGTGGTCAAGGTCAGCCACGAGGAGCTGGTGTCCGACGGGCTCGCCGAGTCCGACTCGCTGCCCGACCTGGTCGAGGGCTGCCGCCGGGTCGCGGAGTCCGGCGCGAGCGCGGTCGTGGTGTCCCGGGCCGCCGAGGAGACGCTGGCGTGGCTCGACGGCACGCACTACCTCGTGGAGACGCCCGAGCTCAGCCCGGTCGACACGCGCGGCGGCGGCGACTCGATGACCGCCGGGCTGGCCGCGGGCCTGGCCCTCGGCCGGTCCGTGGAGGAGTCGCTGAAGCTGGGCGCCGCGGCGGGCGCGGTGAACGTGACCAGGCACGGGCTCGGCACCGGCAGCGGTGACGTGGTGCGCGGACTGGTCGACCGGGTGCGGCTGCGGCCGTGGGAGGACGCATGAGGGTGCTCATCACCAACGACGACGGCATCGACTCGCCGGGGCTCGCCGCCCTGGCGCGCGGCGCGGTGGCGCACGGCTGGACGACCGTGATCGCCGCGCCCGCGCGGGAGTCCAGCGGCACGAGCGCGGGCCTGACCGCGGCCGAGGACGACCGGCACGTCCAGGTCGAGCGGCGTGAGCTGCCCGGGCTGCCGGACGTGCCCGGCTACGCGGTCGCCGCGCACCCCGCCTTCATCGCGCTGGTCGCGTCCCAGGGCGCCTTCGGCGACCCGCCCGACGTCGTCCTGTCCGGCGTGAACCGCGGCGCGAACGTCGGCCGCGCGGTGCTGCACTCCGGCACCGTCGGCGCGGCGCTGACCGCCGCCATCAACGGCGCGCGCGCCATGGCGGTGTCGCTCGACGTGGGGCTGGACCCGGACGTCACGCACCACTGGGAGACCGCCGTCGCGGTGGCTTCGACGCTGTTCGACCGGGTCGCGGCCCTGCCGGTGGGCGCGGTGCTCAACCTGAACGTGCCCAACCGGGCCGAGGTGGGCGAGCCGGAACGGGCCGCGCTCGCCGAGTTCGGGACGGTGCGCACCCGGATCAAGGACAGCGACGACGGCACGATCGGCCTGGCCGCCGTCCTGGTCGAGGACGACCTGGAGCCCGGCACCGACGCGGCGCTGCTGGCCGGGGGACGGCCGACCGTCACCCCGCTGCGCTCGGTCGCCGAGGACCCGGACGTCGAGGTGTCGTCCTAGTCGTCCTCCACGCCCTCCGCCGCGGACTGCTCGGACTGCTCGCCGTCCGACCGGCCCAACGCGTCCTCCGCGCCGTTGACCAGGTCGGGACCGCCCCACTGGCGCCCCTCGGACTGGCCCAGTCTGTGCTTGCCCATGGTGTGACCTCCCTCGATCCCCGGATTGATACCCCCTGACCGCGGGATTCACACCCGGAAATGCCGGTGGCCTACCCCGAGTGAGGTAGGCCACGGCAACGGAATGTGATCCGCCGACGGTCGTCAGCCGGCGTAGTGCACGTCGGGCCACGGCGGGGTGACCATGCCGTTCCCGATGTGGAAGCTCGGGTGCGGCGGCTGGTTGTAGGCCGTGTTCTGCCACGCGATGGCGACGCGGTACATGGTGTCGTGCATCAGCGTCGGGATGCGGCGGTCCGTCTGGTTCGGCGTGGCGTAGATCCGCAACGCGCGGTTGTCGCTGGTGCGCCAGACGACCTCCTCGCGCCAGTCGCCGAACAGGTCGGCGCTCAGCGCGGGCGTGGCCTTGGTGCCGTTGTTGGAGGCCACACCGGAACCGGTGAGCAGGCGGGTGTCGCCGCCGGTGCCGTACTTGTCGATGCGGGTCTGGTCGAGCAGCTCGCGCGACGGGTCGCCGTCCCACCAGATCAGGAAGTTCGCCGAGGACGGCTTGCGGCCCACGTTCGCGCCGCTCGGGCTGCGCAGGCTGCCGTCGGCGTTGGACCAGGACTCCGCGCCGGGGCTGCCGGCGTGGATGTCGGCCGACACGCCCCGGCCGTTGTCGCTGCCCGAGGCCGTGGTCCACCGCCGTGCGCCGGTGCGGGCGTCGGCGAACCAGGAACCGGGCTGGTTGGTGCTCTCGGAGACCTTGAAGTACTCCAGACCGGGCCGGGACGGGTCGAGGTCGCCCAGGTGGCCGGCGTCGCCGTGCCCGAGACCCGTGGTCCAGAGGCCGCGGCCGTTGTCGTCGATGGTGGCCGCGCCGTAGACGATCTCGTCCCGGCCGTCCTGGTCGACGTCGCCGATGGTCAGCGAGTGGTTGCCCTGCCCCGCGTAACCGGAGTTCCCCGAGGCGTTCGAGTCGAACGTCCACCGCTTGGTGAGCGTGCCGTCGCGGAAGTCCCACGCCGCGATCACCGCACGCGTGTAGTAGCCGCGGGCCATGATCAACGACGGTCGCGCGCCGTCCAGGTACGCCGTGCCGGCCAGGAAACGGTCCACCCGGTTGCCGTAGTTGTCACCCCAGGAGGAGACGTTGCCGCGCGGCGGGTCGTAGTTCACCGTCGACATCGCCGCGCCGGTCTGGCCGTTGAACATGGTCAGGAACTCCGGCCCGGTCAGGATGTAGCCGCCGGAGTTGCGGTGGTCGGCGCTCGCGTTGCCGATCACCGTGCCGCGGCCGTCCCGCGTGCCGTCCGCGGTCTTCATCGCGACCTCGGCCTTGCCGTCGCCGTCGTAGTCGTACACCTGGAACTGGGTGTAGTGCGCGCCCGCCCGGATGTTGCGGCCCAGGTCGATCCGCCACAGGCGGGTGCCGTCGAGCCGGTAGGAGTCGATGAAGACGTTGCCGGTCACGCCCGACTGCGAGTTGTCCTTGGCGTTGTCCGGATCCCACTTCAGCACGAACTCGTAGTCGCCGTCACCGTCCAGGTCGCCGACGCTCGCGTCGTTCGCGACGTACCCGCTGCCCGGCGACTGGATCGGCACGTCCCGGTAACCGGAGCCGAACGCCAGCGACGCCGGGGACGCCGGCTGTTCGGCTCCGTCCACCACGGCGCGCACGGTGTAGGAGGCGTCCGCCGCGGCGCCGTTGTCCAGGTAGTTCGTCGAGCCGGTGATGGGCGAGGCGTTGACCTTGGTCGCGCCCCGGTACACGTTGAACGCCACGTTCTGCGGGTCACCGCCCAGCAGTCGCCAGCTGACCAGGTTGCCGCTGCCCGACCGCACGCTGATCGCGCCGCGGTCCAGCCGCTCGACCTGCTTGCGGCCGGTCGGGTCGGACGGTCCCGGCCCTGGGGTCGTCGTAGTGGTCGTCGTCGTCGTGGTGGTGGTGCTTGTGGTGGTCGACGTGGTGGTCGTCGTCGTGGGATCGACGCCGCCCGTGCACGTGGTGCCGTTGAGCGTGAACGTCGTCGGCACGCCGACCACGTCGCCGGTCACCGAGCCGTTGAAGCCGAACGACGCCGTGCCGCCGGTCGGGATCGACCGGTTCCAGTCGACGTTGGTCGCCGTCACGCTCGCGCCGGAGGCGGCGAACGTCGCGTTCCAGCCCTGGCCGAAGCGCTCGGAGCCGGGGAACGACCAGGCCAGCGTCCACCCGTCGACCGGGTCGCCCAGGTTCTTGATCGTGACGTTCGCGGAGAACCCGCCCTGCCACCTGTTCTGCACCACGTAGTCGACCCCGCAGCCGGGGGCCGCCGAAGCCACACCGGCGACCAGCAGGCCTCCGGTCAGTGCGCCGATCGCCGTGACGGCGGCGATCGCCCGCACCCTGAACGAGTTGGTGAGCACCGTTGCTCCTTCGTCGCAGATTCTGGGAGCGCTCCCAGGTGTGAGCCGGGTAACGCCCTCGCCCGGCACATGACAGCACTGCCACCGAGCCGCCGTCAAGTGATGAAACGATTCACGGCCACTTGTCCCACTTGGTCCGAGCGGGCCGGCTCACCTGCTCAGAGGTGCTCTGAAAAGGTTCAAAGACCATCGCTCACCTGGCGCTGCGGCGGCTCCGCCGCACCCCGCGACTCGACTCGCGCGCCACCAGTTCCGGGGCGTCCCGGACACCGCGAGCGACGTCGGTGAGGACGCGGATGACCGGCGCGCCTCCTCGGCGGACAGCAGGTGGCGAAGGGGCGGGCTTCATCGGCCGGCACGGCGCCCGGACCGGCGTTCACGCACCCCAGCCCGCCTGCTCCCGCCGACCCGCTCGGCCACGATCCGCTCGCCGCAGCCGGACCGGGCGCAGGCCGCCATCAGGTCCAGTCCCGTGTCCTCCCGCACCGACGCCACCAGCGGCCGGACGTCGGTGTTGCAGGCGTCCATCAGCACGGCGTTCGCGCCGAGCAAGTCACCGGTCCGCCGCGCCCCGGCCGGCGCCTCCCGGTCGACCAGCAGGGCCTGCTCAGTCGAGGTGGAAGACCTCGGTCAAGGGCCTCATGGCCTCGTCGGGCTGCCTGCCGTCCAGCGCGGTGAAGAACTCGGCCATCTCGGCCTGCCACCGGTCGTTCACCTCGCGGTCGCGCATCCCCTGCTGGGCGGCGTCCCAGTCCGGGGTCTCCAGGTAGCCCACGAGCAGGCCGTCGTCGGCCAGGAAGAGGCTGTAGTTGCCCCAGCCGGTCTCCCGCAACGCCTCCCGCATCTCCGGCCACACCTCGCGGTGCCGCTCCCGGTACTCCTCCATCCGCTCCGGGCGCACCCTGAGCAGGAAGCAGACACGTCGCACGCCGACCTCCGAGACTGATTCGTTTCACGACTACGCTGTTGTTGCGCCGCAAGGCTTGTCAGCGGTCTGGACTACTCCGCTCACGGCGGGCGCACGCCGTCGTAGAACGCCACCCGCACGGTGATCTCCCGTTCCTGCCCCGGTTCGAGCACCACCGGCTCGTCCCAGGCGAGCGCCGAGCCGATGCCCTGGTACCGGCCGACCCGCACGAACCACGGGTCGGCCGGACCGGACACCACGGCCGTCCACGCCGGTTCGTCCGGGTTCCGCACGGGATCGCCGACCACGACCGCCAGCCACGGGGCGGGCCGGCCGTTGACCTCCGCCTCACCCACGCCGTCGGGGCTGCAGACCCGCACGGACCTCGGGTCTAGGTCAGGCAGCCGCCAGAACCAGCCGCCGTAGCCCGCGCCCTCCCGGCCCTTGCTGCCCGGGCTGTGCAGCACCACGTGGTCCGCCGCGGTGAGCACGCTCGTCCACTCCAGCTCCCAGCCACCGGCGACCATGCGGCGGCGGACGTGGCGGCGCTCGCGCAGCAGGACCGCGCCCACCGAGTCGCACCAGGCCAGCTCGTCGGGCCCGGCCTCCTCGACCCGGCCGAGCTCGCCCGGCACGTACCCCTGACCGGGCACGTAGTTGCGCCCGCCCCACAGGTTGACCCCGTTGACGTCGGGCAGCGCGAGGCCGATGCCCCGGTGCCACGGGTGGTCGTCCGGGTGCTCGCCGGTGACCACGACCCCGCCCAGCGTGCGCACCGGGTGCAACGCCGGCCGCGGCACGACCATCGGCAGCCGCACGCCGTCCCAGCCGTGCCGGGCCACCCCGCCCAGCGGCGACCACGGCACCTCCAGCTCGGCGAACGTGCGCAGGTGCTCGGCGGCCTTGGCCACCACGTGGTCCACGCCGTCGACGTCCACCCGCTTGCCGTTGCGGCGCAACCACGCGGGGTCGATCGGCACGGGGTCCGGCGCGGTGCGGACGGCCTCCAGCACGCGCATGAACGCGCCGGTCCGGGCCAGCGGCGCGTGCAGCGGCACGGCCGGGTCCGCCAGGTGGTCCAGCAGGTTCCGCAGCGGCGAGTCGTGCCGGTGGCGCTCCTCGATGCCGTCGATCACCAGCCGGTGCTCGGTGTAGTGCAACTCGGCGCGCTTCCGGCTGCCGTGCACGACGAGCACCGGTTCCCGGACCACCTCGGCGCACAGCGTCGCCGCGACCACGACGACCGTGCCGTTGCGGGTGCGCAGCCGCAGGCACGAGGTGTCGTCGGCCTCGATGTCACGGGCGCGCAGCAGCTCCAGCTCGATGTCGTGCACGTCGTCCACGCCCGTGCTGCCGTCCAGCTCCAACGCGGTCGCGATGCCGTGCGCGAACGGGTTGGTCAGCGCGCCGTCCACCACCGGCACGCCGTCGAGCGCTCGTCTGCCCGCCCACGGCGCACGGGTGTAATAGGTGTCGTCACGCGACCACGTGCCGCGCACGCCGATGCCCCGGATCTCACCCAACGCGCCGGACCGCATCAACCAGGCCAGCCGGTGCACCGCGTGCGAACCGAGGCTCTGGAACCCGACCTGGACCAGCCTCCCCTCCGACCGGTCGACCAGGTCCTGCCAGTCGGCCAGCGTGGGCGTGGGCGGTTTCTCCAGCACGAGGTGCGCGCCGGCGGCCAGCACCTGCCGCGCCAACGGCACGTGCGTGTGCATGGGGGTGGACACGATGCCGATGTCCGCGTCACGCATCAGCTTCGCCAGGTCGGCGTGCACCGGCCGGGCGCCGACGAGCCGTCGCGCCTCGCCGTCGAGCGGGTCCACCTCGCACACGCCGGTGAGCCGCACCAGCCCTCCGGCCTCCAGCGCGGCGACCTCGCGCAGGTACAGCCGCCCGTAGCCGGCCGCACCGGCGAGCACCACCCGCGGCGTCACCGGAGATCGCGGTGGTGATCGGGGCCGGCCGCGGCACGATCACGCCGACCGGGCCGGAACGTGGTCACCGTGCCCGGCGCCTGCGCACCGGCGGCCTCGAAGCGCGTGGGGCCGGGGATCGGCATCCGAATGGTCGCGCCGGTCGGCGACCACAGCCCGACCGGCGGGCCTCCCCCGCCGCGGCGAGACAACCGTCCCATGACCCTCATTCTTCGATTGAATCGGTTCAACCACGCTAGGTGAGCCCTACCATGGCGTCAAGACTGATTCTTGAGCGCTGCAACGGCGGCGACACCAGGTCTTGCCATTCCTGTTGAAACGGTTCATCGTGTGGCGTCGTCACGCACCTCGCGCAACGTCGCGCCCTTTGGGAGGCCGCAGATGACCCGCGTCAGACCCCTGCCCGCCGTGCTGGCGGCCCTAGCGCTCGTCCTGAGCACGTCCGCCGTCTCGTCCACCGCCTCCGCCACGCCCGACGGCCCGCGGCTCGAACGCCTCGACCGGGGCCTGGTCGCCGCGCGCACCGCCGACGGGGTGTTCCTGAGCTGGCGGCTGTTGCGCCACGAGGTCACCGGCCACACCGGCACCGGCCTGGCCGGTCCGGCGTTCGCGGTCTACCGGGACGGCCGCCGCATCGCCACCGTCACCGACAGCACCAACTACCTCGACGCCGAGGGCGGCTCGGAGTACCGGGTGGCGCCGGTGGTCCGCGGTCGACCGGGCGAGGCGAGCAAGCCCGTCTCGCCGTGGGAAGGCGGGTCCCACGACCTGCCGCTGCGCAAGCCCGCCGACGGCGTGACGCCGGCCGGCGAGGCGTACACGTACTCGGCCAACGACGTCAGCGTCGGCGACGTGGACGGCGACGGCAGCTACGAGTACGTGGTGAAGTGGGACCCGTCCAACCAGAAGGACGTCTCGCAGGTCGGCTACACCGGGTCGACCTACATCGACACCTACCGCTTCGACGGCACGTTGCTGCACCGCGTGGACCTGGGCGTGAACATCCGCTCCGGTGCGCACTACACGCAGTTCCTGGTCTACGACTTCGACGGCGACGGCCGTTCGGAGATGATGCTGAAGACCGCGCCGGGGTCGAAGGTGACGACGTACGACCGGCGCGGGAACGCGGTGTCGGAGCGGCACGTGACGATGCCGCGCGAGGACGTGCGCGCGGGTTACTCGCACAGCGACGACTACCGGCTCAGCCCCGCGGGCTACTACGAGCACGTGGTCGAGATGTTCAAGGGCTGGCACGCGCACCCCGAAGTGGTGGCCGGGCGGTGGCCCGCGACCTTGGAGCAGGCGTTCGGCATCCCGGTCCGGCACACCTACCCGTTGTCCGACGTGGACGCGCGGTCGCTGGCCGACCACTTCATCGACGTGTACGCGCCGGGCCGCAGCACCCGCAACAACCTCCGGGCGTTCGCCGGGTTCGTCGTCGACGGCCCGGAGTACCTGACCGTGTTGGACGGCAAGTCCGGTCGCGAGTTGGAGACGGTGCGGTACGAGCCGGGTCGGCACGACGACGGGCTCAAGTGGGGCGACTACGCGTACTCCCGGATCGAGCCGGGCAACCGGGTGGACCGGTTCCTCGCCGGGGTGGCGTACCTGGACGGCAAGCGCCCGTCGGCGGTGTTCGCGCGCGGCTACTACACCCGCACGACGCTGGCGGCGTACCGGTGGAACGGCCGCAAGCTCGTCAAGGACTGGTTCGTGGACAGCGGCTGGGTGCCGATGACCAACCCGTTCAACTTCCCGGCGCACGGCAAGGACGGCACGTCGCCGACGCACGGCGCCCTCACCACGCAGGGCGCGCACTCGTTGAGCGCGGCGGACGTGGACGGCGACGGCAAGCAGGAGATCGTCTACGGGGCGTCCACCCTCGACCACGACGGCAAGGTGCTCTACCACTCGGCGGACGTGATGCCGCCGGGCAGCGCGAACCCCGGCGCGGTGGCGCGGCTCGGGCACGGCGACGCGCTGCACGTGACCGACATCGACCCGGCCCGGCCGGGGATGGAGATCTACATGGTGCACGAGGGCGGGACCTCGGCGCCGTACGGCTACGCGCTGCGTGACGCGGCCACGGGCGAGGTGATCTACGGCGGGTACACCGGCCGGGACACCGGGCGCGGCATGGTCGGCGACGTGCTGCCGGACGAACCCGGGCTCGAGACGTGGGCGTCGCTGCCGGGCGGCACCGACGCGGCGGGGCTGTGGTCGGCGGACGGGCGTCCGCTGTCGACCGCGATCCCGGGCACGAACGCGAGCATCCGCTGGGCGGCCGACCTGACCACGCAGATCGTGGACGGCGCGCAGGACGTGACGCCGACGATCAAGGACTGGCGGCGCGGCACCCTGCTGACCGCGGAGGGCACGCGGACCAACAACGGGACGAAGGGCAACCCGGCGCTGGTGGCGGACGTGCTCGGCGACTGGCGCGAGGAGTTGGTGGTGCGCACGGCGGACAGCTCGGCCCTGCGGATCTACGTGAGCACGGAGGTCACCGGCCACAAGCTCTACACGCTGATGCACGACCCGCAGTACCGGGTGGACGTGGCCAGGCAGCAGACGGCCTACAACCAGCCCGCCTACACCGGCTTCTACCTGGCCTCCGACGTCGATTGGGCGAAGGTGCCGCGTCCGGGTCGGTGAGGTCGTTAGGGTCGTCGGGTGATCACGATCGCCGTCGCCCAGCCGCGTTGCACCCCTTACGACGTGACCGCCAACGTGGCGGCCCACGCGGAGGCGGTGCGCGCGGCTGGGGCGCGGGTGGTGGTGTTCCCGGAGCTGTCGTTGACGGGGTACCACCTCGACGCGCCGGTGGTGCCGTTCGACCTGGTGGAGCCGTTGGTGCGGGCGTGCGCCGAGACGGGGACCGTGGCGTTCGCGGGCGCGCCGGTCGGCGGGTCGTTCGGCGGGGCGGGTGGCACGTGGGCCGGTGGGCCCGTCGGCGGGCCGAACATCGGTGTGCTGGAGGTGTCCGCCACCGGCGTTCGGGTGGCGTACCGGAAGATGTGGCTCGGTGGTCGGGAGTCGGTGCGCTTCCGTCCCGGTGACGCGCCCGCGGTCGTCGAGGTGGACGGGGTCCGGCTCGGGCTGGCCGTGTGCAAGGACACCGGCGTGCGTCGGCACGCGGCGGACACGGTGGCGTTGGGCGTGGACGTGTACGTGGCCGGAGTGTTGGAACACGCATGGGATTCGCGCGTGGTGGCGGAACGGGCGCGGCGGGTCGCGGTCGAGCACGACGTGTGGGTGGCGATCGCGAGTTTCGCGGGCTCGACGGGTGAGGGGTACGAGTCGGCCGCGGGTCGTTCCGCGGTGTGGGACCCGTCCGGTGGGATGATCGTGACCGCCGGCACCGGGGTGGACGCCGTGGTGCGGGCGGTGATCCCGGGCCGCGCCACGGATGGAGGGCAATGACCGATGCCGACCTACCCGGCTTCTTCCACGACGCCGAACGCACGTCGCGGCGTGGGCAGCGGCTGACGCTGACGTGGAGCCGGACCCGGCTGATCAGCGCGGTCGTGGCGGCCGTCGGCGGGGCGCTGGAGTGGGAGCGCCAGACCGCCGTCCACCCGTGGGGGCTCCTGGCGCTGGTGGCGTTCTCGGTGGCGTTGGTGGTGGAGATCCTGCTGTGGACGCAGCAGCCGGAGCGTGATTGGTACGCCGGGCGCGCGGTCGCCGAGTCGATCAAGACGCTGGCCTGGCGGTACGCCGCGGCCGGTGCGCCGTTCTCGACCGACGTGGCGCGGCCGAAGGCGTTGTTCCAGGAACGGGTGGGCGAGGTGGTCGCGCAGAGCGAGCAGCGGCTGCCGCTGGACAGCGACGACCCGTCGGCCACGGCCGCGATGACGGCGTTGCGGGAGGCGCCGTTCGAGCGGCGGCGGACGACCTACCTGGAGAACCGGCTCCAGGAGCAGAAGCGGTGGTACACGGCCAAGGCGCGGGCCGACCGCCGGCGGGCGATGCAGTGGCGGATCGCGCTGATCGTCGGCGAGGTGCTCGCCATCGTGCTCGCGGGTGGGCGTGCGTTCGACGTGTGGGACGTGGACGCCTCCGGCATCCTCGCCGCCGCCGTCGCCAGTGGCGCGGCGTGGCTCGCGACGCGGCGGCACTCGTCCCAGGCGACCGGCTACTCGCTGGCGGCGCGCGAGCTGGTGCTGGTGCGGGCGAAGTTGCTGGACGCGGACGAGGCGTCGTGGGCCGAGGCGGTGGCGGAGGCCGAGGAGACGATCAGCCGGGAGCACCAGCTGTGGTTGGCGTCGCGACCGGTGGAGAGCTGAGCGCGGCGGAGATCGGACGCCTGCTGGGTCAGCGGGAGAGCAGGCCGGCGGTGTCGCCGTGTTCGCCACGTACGCGGCGGTGCTGATGGCCAGCGGGTGGTCGGTCGGTGCGTACGGGGGTTCGAGCGGTGGGGTGCACGGGTCGTAGGGCGTGTCGGTCAGGCGGCAGCTGTCCAGCCAGGCGGTGGCCTCCGGCACGCGGATCGGGTAGGGGTGGTCGCCGGCGGGTCGCCCGGCCGTGGCGGCGCTTTTCACCTACCGCACCCGGTTGAGTCCCACCACGCGCGTACCCCTCCGGGCGGAGGCGCCCGCCACGTCGTGCGGGCGCCCCCGCGTGTGCGCGATCTTCTCCGTCACCCAACCGATGTTTCCGCATCAATGCGGCCTCATCGTGGTGTCCATCGCACCGACGCCCGCACAACGACGTGTGCGGCCTCACCGGAAGGTGCACCCCGATGATCCACTCAGTACCCGCCGAACACGCGGACGAGGCAGGCGCCCGGGCCGAGACCATGGCCAGGTTCCTGCGCGACGTACCCGTCCCCTTCACCCGCGTGCTGTCCCTGTGGGTGGGCTACCGCCTGCGCCGCGATCCCCGGCAACCCGACACCCGGCACCACCTCACCCCCCGACAGGCCCACCTGCTCGGGTTACCACCGCACGCGGTGGTGACCAGGCGCGAGGGCTACCTGGTGCCCCACCTCGGCGACCACGGCCCGCGCCTCGCCGCGATCACCGCGCTGGTGCACCAACGCGGCCTCGAACTCGACGAGCCCGGCCGCGACGAACTCGCCCGCGGCTACACCCCGCTCGGCGCGCTGGTCACCGGCGCCCACCGGGCCACCCACTACGCCACCACCACCCGCGCGCCCGACGACCCCGACTTCGCCGACCCGTTGCCCGACGGCCCCGACGACGTGCCCGCCCTGTGGTGCCAGGCCACCCTGCTCAGCGCGGGCAGACCCGTGGCCCTGGTGCGGGAGACCGTCTACCGGGTGGCGTTCACCGGCCGCCGCCCACCGGACCTGACCACCCACTTGACCCCGGCGCCGCCCCGACTGGTGTCCTGATGCGCGCCCGGACCGCCGCGCTCGCCGCGACGACCGTGGCGGCGGGTTCCAGCGGGTACGTGGTCGCGGCGGTCGTGACGGAGGTCGCCGCCGACCACGGCGTCACCACCGCCGCGGCGGGCCAGACGATCACCGCGTTCGCCCTGGCCTACGCGGTCGGCTCGCCCGTGCTGGCGATGCTCACCGCGCGGTTCGAACGGCGGGCCCTGCTGGTGACCGCGCTGCTGGTCGCCGCGCTGGGCAACGTCGGCGCGGCGCTGGCGCCGACGTTGGACCTGCTGCTGGCGGCCCGCGTGCTCACCGCGTGCGGCGCGGCGCTGGCCACCCCGGCGGCCACCGCGGTGGCCGCCCAGCTGAACCCCGGCCACCAGGCCAAGGCGATGGCGGTGGTGACGGCGGGCCTGACCGCGGCCACGCTGCTGGGCGTGCCCGCCGGGCGGTTCGTCGCCGACCGGCACGGCTACCGGGCGGCGTTCGTGCTGGTGGCGGTGTTGTGCGTGGTCGCGGCCCTGGTGGTGCGGTCGGCCGTGCCGCCGGTGCGCCCGGGACCGGCGGTCGGGTTCCGGCAACGGCTCGCGCCGCTGGCCGACCCGCCCGTGCAACGGCTGCTTGCCGTGTCGCTGCTGGCCTGCCTGGCCACGTTCAGCGTCTACGGCTACCTGGGCCCGATCACCGGCCACCCGCCGGACGGCGGTCACCTGCTCGCCTACGGCGTCGGCGGTGTGCTGGGCAACGCGATCGGCGGCGTCGCGGCGGACCGCCACGGGCCGCGCACACCGCTGCTCGTGGCGCTGGCCGGCTGCGCGGCGGTGCTCGTGGTGCTGCCGACGATGTTGGCCGGACTGACGGCGTTCGTCGTGATGGCCGCGTGGGGCGCGCTGTTCTGGGCGTTCAACCCGCCCCTGTTCGCGGCCCTGGTGGCGGTGGACCCGGACCGGGCGAACCTCCTGCTCGCCCTGAACGCGTCCGCCATCTACACCGGCATCGCGGGCGCGGGTGTGCTCGGCGGGGCGGTAGCCGCACCGGTCGTGCCCCTCGTGGGCGCCGCCGTCGCCGTCGCGGCCGTCGTGATCGCCGCCACGAACCGCGAAAGGAGGCTGGTGACGCGCTGATCGACGCGATCCGGGTTAGGTTTGCCCGCATGGCCGGAAAGGTGCCTTCGGTGGAGCTGGAGGTCGGGGACCGCGTCGTGCGGATCTCGAACCCGGATCGCGTCTACTTCCCCGCGCGCGGGGAGACCAAGCTCGACCTCGCCAACTACTACCTGTCGGTCGGCGACGGCATCGTGCGCGCGCTGCGCGAGCGGCCGTGCATGATGCACCGCTTCCCGTCCGGGGTGGCCGGCGAGAAGGTGCACCAGAAGCGGCTGCCCGGCGGCGCGCCGCCGTGGGTCCGGACCGTGCGGGTGCACTTCCCCCGGTACAACCGGCACGCCGACGAGCTGTGCGTGACCGGCGTGGCGGACGTGGTGTGGGCGGTGCAGATGTCGACGGTCGAGTTCCACCCGTGGAACTCGCGCAGCGCCGACACGGAGAAGCCGGACGAGTGGCGCATCGACCTCGACCCGATGCCGGACTGCCCGTTCGACCGGGTGCGGCGGGTCGCGCACGTGGCGCACGAGGTGCTGGACGACCTGGGCGCGGTGGGCTGGCCCAAGACCTCGGGCGGGTCCGGGCTGCACATCTACGTGCGGATCAAGCCGGAGTGGGGTTTCGCCGACGTGCGCCGGGCGGCGCTGGCGTTCGCCCGCGAGGTGGAGCGGCGCGCGCCCGACGACGTGACCACGGCCTGGTGGCGACGCGACCGCGACCCGCGCAGCCTGTTCGTCGACTACAACCAGAACGCCCGCGACCACACCATCGCCAGCGCGTACTCGGTGCGCGGCGTGCCGGAGGCGACCGTGTCCACGCCCGTGCGGTGGGACGAGATCGACTCGCTGGACCCGCGTGACTTCACCATCGCCACGGTGCCCGCCCGGTTCGCGGAGCTGGGCGACCTGCACGCCGGGATCGACGACGCGGTGTTCTCGCTGGAGCCGTTGCTGGAGTGGGCCGACCGCGACGGGCTCGACGACGTGCCGGAGTGAGCGTCGCGGTCGGGTGAGCGTCACCGCAGGACGCGGGGCCGCCGGCGACCCAGCGCGATGCCGTTCTCCACGTGGTGCAGCGCCTCGCGTTCGGTCCAGCCCTCGATGCCGTTGTGCCCCGCGGCGGCGGCCAGCAGCACCGCCATCGCGGTGGCCTCGTCCAACCAGCCCGCGCCGACCAGCTCGCCGAGCCGGCACGCCGCGGTGAAGACGATGTGCGCGCGTGCGCCGGGGCGGGCTTCGCGCACGCGTTCCGCCTCGCCCTCCACCACGGCGGCGCGGTAGGCGTCGACCCGGCGCGGCGAGGACCGTTGGGTCGGGATCGGGAGGTCGTCGCGCGGCGGCGGGGTCAGCACGGCGACCAGCCACCCGGGCGCGGGCGCGACCGGGGCGTCACGCACCACCCGGTACCGGTCGTGGCCGAGCAGGGAGCCGGCGGCGACCACGTAACCGCCGACGCCCCGCGTGTCGACGTGCGGCGCGATCCGGCCGGCGGTGTTGCCCAGCGGCACGTCCGGCGCCTGGAAGTAGCGGTGCTCTCCCCCGCTGGGTGTGGCCACCGTGTAGGTGTCGCGGGGGTCCTCGTCGCCGTGCTGCCAGGCGCAGCGGGCGAACGCCTCGCGGCCGTGCGGCACGTCGAGGTCCACCACCAGCAACCCGGCCGGGCCGCACGAGATGCCGACGTTGTAGGCCCGGTGCGACCACCAGTGCCGGATCCGGTCGCGGTCCAGGGTCGCCTCGTCGTCCCAGCCGCGCAGCGCGGGCGTCTTCCCGTGCGGGCGCAGCGGCATCACGGGCCAGCCTCGCGCGGCGGCGGCCAACGCCGCCCGGTACCTGGTCATGCTCGTTCCCCCTAGTGTCGGGCAACGGGGGAAGCGCCGCCGATCTCCAGTCTGCCGTGGTCAGCGCGGCCGGTACAGGGCCACCAGGACGCCGTGCACGGCTTCGTCGCCTCCCGCGTCCTCGGTCTGGTCCACCAGTCGTCGCAACGTCTCGCCCAGTTCACGCGCTCCGCTCTCGGTGAGCCGGAGGTGGCGCAACACCAGCACCGGTTCACCGGGCGCCCGCCGCAGCTCCTCGGCAACCGCGCCGAACAGCGCCTCGGTGTGCTCCGCCGCCGGACCCGGCACCGAGATGCGGCGGGACGTGCGCTGGTAGTACTGCTCCGTGCCGCCGCGCACCCGCCGCGTCTCGGCGACCCGCACCAGCCCGGCCTCGCGCAGCACCTTCAGGTGGTGGCCGACGTTGCCCTTCTGGGCGCCGAGCGACACGGCGAGCTGGCTGGTCGTCGCGGGTGCGCGGCCGAGCGCGAACAGCAGGCGTTGCCGCAGCGGGTGCGCCAACGCCTTGTACTGCTCGGGCGAACCGATCTCCAGGACCTCGTCCACCCGCCAAGTGTCTGTATCTCTTGACGCTTTCGCAACGCCGCTGGTCTACTCCCCCGACATGGACACCGCAGCGATCATCGGCCGGACCCGCGAGCTCCTGGTCGGGCACTACGTCTTCCCCGACGTCGCCGGGCAGCTGGACGCCCTGCTCGCCGCACGCCTGGCCGCCGGCGCGTACGGGGTGGCGACCCCGGCGGAGCTTGCCGCCGTGGTGACCGCGGACCTCCAGTCGCTGAACAGCGACCGGCACCTCCGGCTGAAGTTCCACGCCGACGAGGTGCCCGACGGCGACGACGCGGCGGTGATGCGGCAGGTGGCCCGCGAGTTCGACCTGTCCCTGGGCGGCGTGCCGCGACTGCGGCGGTTGGCGGGCGGGGTGGTGCACCTGGTGCTGGCGCCGTCGCTGTTCCCGCTCGAGTGGGCCGCCGAGGGCATCACGGCCGCGTTCACGCTGGCGTCGCGCGGCGAGGCGTTGGTCGTCGACCTGCGCGACAACACCGGCGGCGCCCCGGAGACGGTGGCGTTCGCGTGCAGCTACCTCCTGGACGAGGCAACGCACCTCAACACCATGCACGGCCGGGGCGGCGAGGTGTTCCGGCAGTTCTGGAGCCAGGCCCACGTGCCGGGCAGGCGGTTCGGCGGCGAGAAACCGGTGTACGTGCTGACCAGCGGGAAGACGTTCTCCGGTGCCGAGGAGCTGGCGTACGACCTGCAGCAGCTCGGCCGCGCCACCGTCATCGGCGAGCGCACGGGCGGCGGCGCGCACCCGCGCGGGGGCTACACCGTGCACCCGCACCTGGAGGTGACCGTCCCGACCGCGCGGGCGGTCAACCCGGTGTCGGGCACGAACTGGGAGCTGGTCGGCGTGGAGCCGGACATCGCCGTCCCGGCGGCGGACGCCCTGGACCGCGCGCACCGCGAGGCGTTGACCGAACTCGACCGCCGGGGCGGCGACTCACCGGTCCTCGCGGAGGTGCGTGCCGCCCTGGCCGGGTGAGGTCGCCGACCGGCTCCGGGTCGGGTTCGCCGGACGGGCTGAGGTGTACCGGCGAACCGGCCGGGTCGGCCGGGAGCAGAAGGGAACCGACCACGCCCGGTCCCGGGAGCCACGCCTACGACGTGCGCGCCGCACGCGCCTGCGTGGCGAGTACGACGACCGGGCGTGCCGGATCAAGGTGTTGCGGCGGCGTACTCCGACACGACAACGGCCGGCTGAAGGACTTCGACGTCTCGACGACCCGCGACCAGGCGGTGAACGTGCACTTCCCCAGCAGTGACGGCACAGCGCGCTAGCCCGCCGGCGCATCAGCCGAACACCCCGATGGTGGCCCGGCAGCTGCCGTGGCAGAAGCCGCCGACGCGGAAGTACCGCCCGGTCGACCACGCCGTCGCCGTGCCCGGCACCGCAGTGATGCCGCGCATCGAGCTGTGCGCCAGGCTCTCCGGGGACTCCGTGCTCCAGTTCCCGGCCAGGTGGCGGCCGAGGAACGGCATCGACGCGGCGCCCCACCTTGGTCTCGCCGGCCACCCACAGACCGCCGCGCCCGTCGTGGGCCGCCGCGTCGATCCTGGTCCCGGCGGCGGTGAGCGGCATCGCCACCTCGGCCCACGCGCTGCCGGTCCAGCGCAACGTCAGGGGGCGGCCGTCCGCGCGGCCAACGGCCCTCACCTCGGCGCCCACCGCGACCACGTCGGTCAGCTCGACCTGGTACGCGCCGAAGGTCGGCACCGGCACCACGCCCTTGGCCTCGGCGTACGTGCCCGCCGACGGCAGGGCGAACCGCTCCAGCGCGGTGCCGTTCCAACGGTGCGCGACCGGGTACCGGGTCAGGCCGGAGCCTTCACGCCCCTCCGCCCAGCCGGTGCTGTCGGACACGAACGCGACGTCGGAGAACCGGGCCTGCGAGCCGTCCGGCACGACGCCCACGGCCTTCATCCACACCCCGCCGCGCTGCGCCGGCAGCAGTGGCCGGGTCGCGCCGGAGACCCAGTCCTGGCCCGCGGCGAGCACCCCACCGCCGCCGGCGTGCAGGCCGAACAACGCGGAGTAGCCCGTCAGCGCCGACAGGTCCTCCTCGTCCCGCCACCGCCGTCGCGGTCGTCGAAAGCACGCCGAACGCGATCGCCATCGCGGTCGCCTTCCAGTTCCCGCCCACCATCACCTCCATGTGATCATGTCGTGATCGAGTGTGGGTGAGCGGATCCCCCGACCGGAAGGGCCGGGCGGTGACGGTAAGGAGGCGGTAAGGAGGCGGTAAGGAGGCGGTAAGCCGCTCGGGTAACCCCCGCGTGCGGGACGGCGTTCATCCCATCG
Source organism: Actinosynnema sp. NPDC023794 (assembly GCF_040639675.1). Lineage (NCBI taxonomy): Bacteria > Bacillati > Actinomycetota > Actinomycetes > Pseudonocardiales > Pseudonocardiaceae > Actinosynnema > Actinosynnema sp. NPDC023794. The sequence continues at coordinate 196,056 of NZ_JBFAFR010000011.1, forward strand.
GGTAGTGATAATGACCTCCTGGTCCCATAACATGGTTCTAGGGGGCCGCTATGAATCGCAATGAGGTCATGGAAGACGGTGACCTCGTCGAAAGATTCGCGCGCCGACTCCGGTTGTTCGATTCCAACGCCGATGGCATCGTGCGCCGGCGCGACGTGGCGGCGGTCGCCGAACGACTGATCCGGGCATTCCGCGTCGACACCCAGTCGATCGGCGCCGAACGGATCCGCAGCGCGTACGAGATGCTCTCGCTGGCGTTGCTCGCGGACTTCGGCGACCTGGCCCGGGACGAGGTCTCGATGCCGGGGTTCACCGCGGCGCTGGCCGCCGACCCGGCCCGGATGGCAGGCCTCGGCCGCCGGATCGCCCGCACCGACGCCTCCGCCGTGCGCGAGTGCCTCGCACCGGTCGGAGCGGTCGTGAAGGCCGAGCACATCGCCGAGGTGATCGTGGTGCTCGGCGCGCACCCGGGCCACCAGCCGGTGATCCAGCGGGCGCTGGAACGCGACGGCGCGCTGATCCGGCTGGCTGCCACGATCCGCCCGTTCTCCGATCACTTCACCGGTTCCGGCCACCCCGGGCTCTACGGCCGGCCATAAGGTCGCGGACATGGCGGAATCGGATGACCAGTACGACGCGCTCGGCGAGCTCTACGAGCGCACCAAGCACATCCCGACCGGGTTGGCCGAACGCGCCACGCTCCTGGCCGCGTTGCCCGACCTGCGCGGGAAATCGGTGCTCGACGTCGCCTGCGGCACCGGCTTCTACCCGCGCGAGTTCCGCCGCCTCGGCGCGGACCCGGTGGTCGGCGTCGACTCGGCGAACGAGATGGTCGCCCACGCCCGCGAGGCGGAGAGCCGCGCGCCGCTCGGCATCACCTACCACCGGCACGACGCCGCCACGTTGCCCGTGCTGGGCGTCTTCGACGTGGTGACCGCGATCTGGCTGCTCGGGTACGCCGAGAACGAGGCCGCGCTCGACCGGATGATCGGCAACCTGCGCGCGAACCTCGCACCCGGCGGAACGCTCGCCGTGCTGGTGCCCAACCCCGACCCGGACTGGGACGTGCTCGCCGACTACGCCCGCTACGGCTACGAGGTGATCCGCACCGGCCCGCCCGGCGCGCGGCAGCCGGTGGTGGTGCGCGTGTTCGGCGACCCGCCGTTCGACTTCGACTCGTTCTACTGGCTCGGCGGGGTGCTCAAGGCCGCGCTGACCCGCGCCGGACTGCACGACGTCACCCGGCACGCCACCGTCGTGCCCGAGGACGGGCGCGGTGAGGAGTTCTGGGGTCCGCTGCGCCGCAGCCCGAGCTTCGCGGTCTTCACCGGTCGCGCCTGATCCGGGTCCCGCTGTCGGACCCGGATGGCAGGATTTCCCCCGTGACCGTTCCCGCCGTGCTGCGCACGCTGGCCCGCCTCAGCGCGTCCGAACAGCCCCAGCGGGTGCAGCTCGACCTGACCAAGACGGCCGGGCTGGTGTGGATGGGCGCGGACCAGTCCGCGTGGCGCACGCTCGCCGAGGGAGGGCAGCTGCCGAGCTGGACGCCGGTGCCCTGGACCGCGCGGCCGGACCAGCACGCGACCGTCGACCGGTTGGCGTCGTTCGACGCGTTGCACCAGGAAGACCGACTGCTGCGGCTGGGGTGGGCGTTCCTGTGCGGACCGACGACGGTGAACGGGCAGCGCAGGCGAGTGTGCCTGCCGTTGGTGTCGCGGCCGGTCCGGCTGCACCCGGCGGGGTGGCGCACCTACGTGTTCCAGGTCGCCGGCGACGTGGGGATGTTCCCGTTGCTGGACGACTGGTCGAAGGCGGCGGAGTTGGAGACGCGGCTGGCCAGGGACACCGAGTGGATCAAGGCGACGCTGGCCGCGAGCGGGTTCGACGACGTCCCGGTGCTCGGGCCGAAGCACGACCCGCGCGGGCTGATCGGCGGTGACGAGTTGGTCGTGGTGGCCGGGGCCGGGCTGCACGCGGGCGAGCCGGTGGTCAGCACCGAGCGCGGCTCCGCGCTCTACACGTGGGCGCGCCGCGCCGGCGTGGAGCAGACCGCGCTGGCCGGGCTGTACTCGTCGGCCGAAGACGCCGCGGTCGACCACGACGACGTGGTGCACGGCCCGTTGCCGTTGAGCCCGAGCCAGCGGGCGGCGGTGGTGGCGGCCCGCACCGCGCCGGTGACCGTGATCGGCGGGCCGCCGGGCAGCGGCAAGACGCACACGCTGGCCGCGATCGCGCTGGACGCGGTGGCGTCGGGCCGTTCGGTGCTGCTGGCCAGCCGGACCCGCAACGCCGCCGACGTGCTCGGCGAGGCGTTGCGGCGCGCGGGCGGGCCGGTGCCGGTGCTGTTCGGCGACTCCGAGCTCCGGCAGGAGATGGCGCGCGACCTGAGTGCCGGGCTGGCCGCCACCACCGTGAAGGGCGAGCTGGAGCAGCTGGACCGGAGCCGGAAGACCGCGGTCGCGGCGGTCGCGCGGATCGAGCGCGCGGTGCGCGAGGCGTTGCGGGACGAGGAGCTGGTCGAGGCGGCGGTGCGGTTCGAGGCGCTGATGCCGGCGCACCGGATCGTGACGCCGCGCGCGTTCGACGAGGGCGTGGACTTCGAGCGGCTGCACGGGCTGCTGCGTCCGCGCCACGGGCTGTTCGGCGGGTGGCGGACGCGGTGGGCGGTCCGGTCGGCGCGGCGGCTGACGGGCGCGGCGGACGACGTGGAGGTGGCGGACCTGGAAGCGGCGGTGCGGGCCGCGGAGCAGTCGGCCGCGCAGGTCCGGGTCGCTGCGAACGGCGGCACGTCGCTGGAGGCGCTGCGCGGGCTGCTGGCCGAGGAGGACGCGCGCGGGCACACCGCGATCGCCGCGTGGCTGGCCACCCTGGCGGTGAGCCGCCGCGGCGCGGGGCCGCGGCGCGCGGTGGCGGCGTTGGCGACGGCGTTGCGGTCGGGCCGGGCGGCGCGGCGGCGGGCGTTGGCGGACGTCTCGACCTCGGACCTGGTCCAAGCCCTGCCGTTGTGGGTGGGGACGTTGGCCGACGTGGAGGACATCCTGCCCGCCGTGCCGGGCGCGTTCGACCTGGTCGTGATCGACGAGGCGAGCCACGTGGACCAGCCGCTGGCGGCGCCCGCGCTGCTGCGCGGCAGACGGGTGGTGATCGGCGGCGACCCGCGTCAGCTGCGGCACGTGTCGTTCGTCGGCGAGCAGGCCGTGCGCGAGGCGTTGACCGCGGAGCGCACGGAGTCGTTGGCGGACCGGCTGGACGTGCCGAAGGTGAGCCTGTTCGACGCGGGCGCGGCGGCGGCCGGTGTGCACTGGCTGACCGAGCACCACCGCTGCGCGCCGCACCTGATCGGGTTCGCCGCGACCCGGTTCTACGAGGGCCGGATCGCGCTGCTCACCACGCACCCGTCGATCGCGGACGTGGACTGCATCGACGTCGAGCACGTCGACGGCGTCCGCGACGACAAGGGCGTGAACGAGGTCGAGGTGGACGCGGTGCTCGCGCACCTGCGCCGCCGGATCGCCGCCGGCGTCCGCTCGATCGGGGTCGTCACGCCGTTCCGGGCGCAGGCGGACGCGTTGGAACAGGCCCTGCTCGACCGGCTCAGCCTGGACGAGATCACCACGGGCGGGGTGCGGGTCGGCACCGTGCACGGTGTGCAGGGCTCGGAGTTCGACGAGGTCGTGGTCAGCCTGGCGTTGACCGGCTCCGACCGGCCGGCGGCCTGGCGGTTCGCCAACGACCGCAACCTGCTGGCCGTGCTCACCACGCGGGCACGACGGCTCGTGCACGTCGTCACGTCGGCCGCCGAGCCGGTCGGGCTCATCGGCGAGTACCTGCGGCACGCCGAGGTCCCGCCGACCGAGACCGAGGGCGCCGTGCCGTCCGACGAGTGGACCGCGCGGTTGGCCGCGGAGCTGGCCGGGCTCGGTCTGGCGGCGCGCACCGGCTACCCGGTCGGCCAGTGGCGGGTCGACCTGGTGGTGGGCGAACGCGGGTCGGCCGTGGCCCTGGACACCCGGCCGCACCCGGACGGCGCCGCGGCGCACCTGGCCCGCTGGCGTGCCCTGCGCGGCGCGAGCTGGCGGGTGCACGACGCGTTCCCCAGCCGCTTCGGCGGCGACCCGGCGCGGGCGGCGGTGGAGTTGGCGCAGGAACTCGCGCCGCTGCCGACTACGCCCGCTCGCGCAGCCAGTTCAACGCCGACGGAGCGGACGTGACGATCGAGACGTGGCCGTCGTCCGGCGACAGCCTCAGTTCGGCTCCGGCGCACCGGCGTGCCAGCCACTCGGCGTGCGAGCTGGGCACCACGCGGTCACGCCGACCGTGCAGCAGGAGCACCGGCGCGGTCACGTCGGCGGGGTCGAACCCCCACGGGTTGACGTAGGCGAGGTCGTCGTCGATCCACGCGTCCGGCCGCCCCGCCCGCACGGCCGGGCCCACGACGTCGTCGAACCACGACCACTCACCGGCGAGGGCGGCGAAGTCCGCCTCGGTGAACTCGGGGTCGTACCCGACGCCTGAGGCCTCGAACCGCTCCTTCACCGCACGTCCGGCCTCGGCCGCGCGCAGGGACGCCACGCCGGACGCCGCCATGCCCCCGAACCAGTCGAGCCCGTCCGCGCGGAAGGGCGCGAGCCCGGCCAGGCTGACCACGCCGAGCACCCGTTGCGGCAGCAGCGCGCCGCACGCCAGGGCGTGCGGCCCACCGCCGGAGTACCCGACCACCGCGAACCGGTCGATGCCCAACGCGTCGGCGACGGCGGCGGTGCAGGTCGCGGCGGACGCGATGTCCCGGCCGGGGTTCGGCGTCGAGCCGCCGTAGCCGGGGCGGTCGTAGGACACCCAGCGGAGGCCGAGCCGTTCGGCGGCGGGGAAGAGCGGCGCGGGAGGCGCGCCGATGTTCGGTGTGCCGTGGTGCCAGATGACGGCCAGCTCGCCTGTGCCGGTGTCGTACGCGTGCAGCGTGCGGCCGTCGTCCAGGTCGATGTCGATCTCCGTCAGCACGGGCGGAGCCTAACAGCGGTGAAGATCGCACCTCGTGTTCGACGAGCGGTGGACGGTGGTCCCGGCGCGGCCGGTCGCCACCAGGTGGGCCACCCGTCGGGCGGAGAAACTCGTGCTGGGCGTCGTGCACAACGTGACGTCGGCGACGCGGCTGTTCGACGTGCTGCCGCTGATCGCCACCGACCCGAGGGTCCAGGTGCTGTTCGCCTGCACCGGGTCGTCCGCGTTCACGCCGGGCACGGCCGAGCACCTGGCCGACCTCGGCGTGCTGACGATCGACTGGGCGCAGGCCGAGCGGACGCGGTTCGACCTGGCCATCGCGTCGAGCTACGGCGGCCCGCTGGAACGGCTGCGCGCACCGCTCGCGGTATTGCCCCACGGAATGGGATACAACAAGTACTTGGAAATCGGGAACCGGAAACCGGTTTTCGGGTTGTCTCCCGAATGGCTGACCCACCGCGGTCGGTTGATCCCGTCGAGCGTGATCCTCTCGCACACCGAACAGCTGGACCGGTTGCGGTCGAGCTGCCCGCAGGCCGTGCCGGCGGCGGTCGTCGCGGGCGATCCGTGCTTCGACCGGATGTTGGCCAGCGGCCCGCTGCGTGAGACGTACCGGGCGGCGCTGGGTGTCGGGCGCGGTCAACGACTGGTGGTCGTGTCCTCGACGTGGGGCCCCGGCAGCCTGTACGACCAGGCGGCGGACGTGGTGCGCCGGCTGCGGCTGGAGCTCCCCCTGGACGAGTACCGGATCGCGCTGGCGCTGCACCCGAACACCTGGTTCGGCCACTCGCCGTGGCAGATCAGGATGTGGCTGCAGGAGTGCGAACGGGCCGGGGTCGTGGTGCTGCCGCCGGAAGAGGGTTGGCGTGCCGCGCTCGTCGCGGCGGACGTGGTGGTCGGCGACCACGGTTCGGTCACGTTCTACGGCGCGGCCCTCGGCCGGCCGGTGCTGCTCGCCGCCGCCGCGCCGGACGCCGTCGACCCCGCGTCGGCCGTGGGTCGCTTCATCGCCGAAGCGCCCCTCCTGGACCTCGACCGACCGCTGCGCGTCCAACTCGACTCGACCGGGGTGAGCGACGAACTCGCCGCCATCGCCGCCCTGGTCAGCTCGGCACCGGGACAGGCAGCGACGTTGCTGCGCACCGAGTTCTACCGCCGGCTGCACCTCACCGAGCCGCTCGACGAGCCGGAGGTTCGCACGATTCCCGTCGCACGCGTGCACACGCCACCGGTCGTGCACCAGTGGGTGGCCGTCGAACTCGACGCGCCCGACCGGGTCCGCGTGGCCCGCTTCGCCGTCGACCTGCGTCGTGCTTCACCACCGCACAGCCACCTGGTGGTGGGTGTCGGCACCCCGAACGCCGCGATGCTGGAGAGCGCGGAGGTCGTGGTCCAGGACCACGCCGGGGACGCGGAGCGGTGGATCGCGGCGATGTTCGACGCGTTGCCGGGCCTCGGGTCGGCGTCCATGCCCGACCACTCCGGGCGGTGGCTCGTCGGCACGCGCGACGGCGCGCTCCTCGCCTTCACCGGTCCCGCCCGTGCCGGCCGGGTGTGGGCGTCGGTCGTGCACGCCTGGCACCTCGCCGCCACCGCGGCCCCCGCACGCGTCACCGTGACGCTGGCCGGCGAGGAGCACACCGCCGAGGTGCGTCAGCTCCGGGCGGCCAGCCGCTGAGCGGTGGCGGCCATGGCCGTGACGAACCCGTGCTCGGCGTACAACGCGATCGCCTGCTCGTAGTAGGCCTTCGCGGCGTCACCGCTCTCCAGGTCACCGAGCGCGTCGAGCACCTGGGCGTGGTCGAACGGCCAGTCCTGCTCGGCCGTGATCGCCCCGGCCTGCGCCAAGAGCTCCCGTGCCCGTTCGGTCGACCCCGACTCGCCGAGCTTGCGCCCCTGCCACAGCATGATCTTGGCGACGTTGCGCGGCTCCGGCGCGGCCAACCCGCGGAACCCCGTCAACGCCCGGTCCAGCAGCACGACGGCCGCCTCCGGCGGTTCGGCCTTGGCCAGGTGGAACCGCGCGAGCGCGAGCCGACGCGGGTCGCCGACCGACTCGGCCAGCTCCAGGTTCCGCCGCAGCACCGCCCGCGCCTCGTCCGACTCCCCGCGAGCCAGTCGGGCCAACCCGGCGCACTCCAGCGCGGTCGCCTCGGCTTCGACGTCACCGATCCGCCGGGCGAGGTCGACCGCCGACGAGCACCGGGTGAGCGCCGCGTCGGTGTCGCCGAGGTGCAGGTGGGCGAACCCCATCTGGGTCAGCAACACCGCCCGCGCCACGTCGCCGGCCAGGTGCTCCGCCGCGCGCACCCCGAGTTCGTTCGTGGCGAGCAGGTCGTCGTAGTACTTGCCGGGCTCGTACAACGCCCACAGCACCAGGCCCAGCACCACGACCGCGTCGAGCGCACCGTCCTCGTAGGACGCGGTCGTCACCGCGCGCAGGTTCGCCCGCTCGCGTTCCAGCCACCCGCGCGGGTCGGACTCGGCGGTGTGCCCCGCCGACGGCCGGACGTCGGGGAACAGCTTGCGCCGCCACACCCGCTGCCCCATCACGGCGGCTTCGGCGGTGACCGCGCCGGCGACGTACCAGTCGGCCAACCGCCGCCGGACGGCGTCTCGCTCGGCCCGGTCGACCACCTCGCCGATCCGCGCCGCGTGCCCGCGCAGGAGGTTGTGCACCACCAGCCGACCGGCGACCGGGTCCTCCGCCACCCTCAGCGACACCAGCTCGCGCGCCGCGCCGCGGGCCTTCGCCTCGCCGACGCCCATGCCCGCCGCCAGGGCCGCGACCGACACGTCGCCGGTGCCCGGGTGCGCGCCCAACACCCGGTAGGCGTTCTGGGCGAGCGGGCTCAGACGGGCGTAGGTGGCGTCGAACAGCGAGCCGAGCGTCGGCTCGTCGCCGACCGCCGCGGACGCGAGGCCGGCTTCCCGGTCGGCCAGCTCCTCGAGCAGCTCGGCGATCGACGACGTCGGCTGCTCCGCGAGCATCCCGCCGATCAGGCACAACGCCACGGGCAGGCCCGAGCACAGCTCCAGCGCCGCGTGCAGCGCGTCCGCGTCGTCGTGCACCCGGTCACCGGCGAACTGGCGCAGCAGCTCCACCGCCATGTCCGGTTCGAGCGGGTCGATGTCGATCACCGTGGCCCGTTGCCGCGCCAGCACCCCGAACGCGCCGTGACCGGTGACGAGGACGACCGAGCCGCCGGGGCCGGGCAGCAGGGACCGGACCTGCGCGGGCGAGACCACGTCGTCGAGGAACACGGCCAGCGACAGCCCGTGCGTGGCCGAACGGAACATCGCCGCCCGCGACGCCAGGTCCGCGGGCAGGTTCTCGCGCCGCACACCGAGCGACACCAGGAACTCGCCCAGCACCTCGCGCGGCGCGACCTGCTGATCGCTCCACGCGCCGAGCGTCGCGTACAGCTGGCCGTCGGGGAACCTGTCGCGGACGTCGTGCAGCCAGGCCGTGGCCACGGTCGACTTGCCGCTGCCGCGCGGCCCGAGCACGACCTTGATCACCGGCTCGTCCAACGGCGGCCGGTCGGCGATGCCCCGCTCCAGCTCGGCCAGCACGCGCACCTGGTTGACCAGGTCGACGGGCGGCGGCAGCTGGTGCGGCACCTTCGTGGGAGGCCAGGGGACGCCGTGGAAGTGCACCCCGCCGTTGACCTCGCCGGCCTGCACCACCGCGTGGGCCGACCCGCCGAACTCGTTGCGCGCCGTCCGCTCCTCGCCGACCACCCGTGACCTCCCGCCTCGAGGCAAGATCGTCGGGCCAGCCTAGCGAACTGCGGACGCCGGACGTGGCCGGTTCGCTACCCGACGTCACCACGTCGGGAAAGTGAGGGAGAACGTGGTTTGGCCCGTCCGACGAACGGTTACCTCGAGCGTGCGCCTTGAGCAGACAGGGTGCCGGAGGAGCGTGCGATGAACATGGTGGACCTGCCTGACGACGGGCTCGACCTGGAATTGGGCGGCGTCCAAACACCCGACGGCATCGCCCGTTGGGTGCGACAGGTCGCTTATGAGGTGGATGGGGACCGCGTCGCCGACCTCGCGTCGATCGCCACCGAACTGGTGGGCAACGCGCGGCGGCACGCGAAGGGACCGTGGCGGATGCGGTTGCAGCGGGTCGACGAACGGCAGGTCGTGCGGGTCGAGGTGGAGGACCGCAGTCCCAGCCTGTTGCCGGTGCTCGGCAGACCGGACGACCCGACCGCGGGCGTCGGGTTGCTGCTGGTCAACCGGCTGTCCGTGCGCTGGGGGTTCGACCACCACGAGGACCGGAAGGTGGTGTGGGCGGAAGTGCCCACCGGGTGACGGTCGGGTGGTGCGGGGTCCGCGGCGCGTGCGGACCCCGCACCACCGGTCAGCGGCCCACCTCCTCCAAGACCCAGGAGGAGACCGCCGCGTAGTAGTCCCGCGCGTTGGGCGCGAGGTTGATCGAGTGGCCGTAGCCGGGCAGCGCGTACGCCCGCAGCGGGCCGCGGAAGTACGGCGCCTCGGCCGCGTGCAGCGTCTCCGACGTGGAGCAGTCCGTGGCGAGCGGGCCGCACACCGCCGCGTCGCGCGAGCCGACCGCGGTCATCACCGGCACGTCGATCAGCAGGCTGTACGGCAGCAGCACGGCCACCCCGAGCCCGTCGGCGGCCTCGGTCGGCGAGAACACGTCCTTCGTGGCCTCCTCCAGTTCCATCACGTCCGGCACGAACTCGCCCGGCGCGTGGAAGCCGGCGTACCTGGTGCCGGGCGCGGTGGTCAGGTAGCCGAGCGGGTGGAGCAGACCGAACTTCTGGTCGAGGTTGGCCGGGCGGAAGTTCGCGAACGCCGCCGCCACGCCGGCCGGGTTCACCCGGTGCGTCATGCCGGTCAGCAGCACGCCGTCCACGTCGCGGTAGGTGCCCGCCTCCACCACGGCGATCGCCGCGCCGAGCGAGTGACCGCCGATGACGACCCGGCTGAACCGCGGCCCGTACGCGCCGGCCCGCAGGCCCCGCACGACCTGGTGCACGGCGTCGGCCTGCGCGAACGCGGTCAGCGTCACGGCGAGGGGCCGCGAGCTGCGGCCCGTGCCGAGCCGGTCGACGGCGAAGGTGGCGATCCCGGCCGCGTTCTGCGCGGCGCGGAACGAGTGCCTGCCGTCCGGGAAGTCCCAGTAGGAGCTGTTGTAGGTGGAGCCGGGGATGAGCAGCTGGACCGTGGCGGCGCCGGTGACCGGCGTGCACAGCGTGCCGTGCACGACCTCGCGGTGGCCGAGGACGGTCACCGGCGCGTCGACGTCACGGCAGGTGGCGGCGGTCGAGGCGGACGCGGACGTCAGCGACGACGCCACCATGAGCGTCACCAGGCAGGCGGCGAGTGTGTACCGCAAGAAGGACGACCTCCATCAGGGAGCGGAACGGCGGTGGTGTGCGGTCATCGGCAGCCGGTTCGGGTACAGCAGGCCGGTCACCTTGGGTCGCACGGGTTCGCCCGGCACGGGCACGAGCCGCCGGCGGGCGGCGAGGGTGGCCGCGACGATCGCGATCTCGAGGGGCGCGAACGCGTGGCCGGGGCAGCGGTGCAGGCCGCCGGCGAACGGCACGTAGGCGCCCTTGGGCAGGGCGGCGCGTTCGGGCAGCCACCGGTTAGGGTCGAACCGCGCCGGGTCGTCGTAGTAGCGGGGATCGTGGTGCAGCGCGTGCGGGCTGAAGCCGACCTCCGTGCCCGCCGGCACCCGCACGTCGCCCAAGGAGACCGACGTGTTGGCGCGCCGCAGCATGAGCCACAACGGGTAGCGGCGCAGTTCCGCCTCGTCGCGGACCTGCTGCCGGTCCATCGCCGCGCCGGAGCTCACGTCGCGGGCGTTCAGCAGCACGGAGAGCAGGTCGTCCCGGTCGCCGCGGGCGGAGTCGACCACGTCGTCCACGACGCGGTGCACGTGCGCGACGGCCCGGTCGAAGCGGCGGTTCGCGGGGATCGGCAGCTTCTCCAGCGCGGCGGGCGACAGGGCCCGGATCACGCCGAGCCGGATCAGCGCCGGCGTGTGCGCCCGGATCTCCGCGCTCACCGACGGGCCGAAGTCGGTGGAGAACAGCGTGCGGCCGACGGCGGTGATCGCGAGGTCCTGCATGACCCGGTCCAGTTCCAGCACCTGTCCATCCCGCCAGGAATTCGCCAACTCGGCGGCCAGTGCGGTCATCGTCTCCGAATAGCGGGTGAGCGGGCCGCGGTGGAACGCGGGTTGGATCATCCGCCGTTGCCGGCGGCGGAATTCGCCGTCGGTGCTGACGAGGCCGTTCCCGAACGCGCGCCGCAGTTTGTCGACGAAGATGCCCTTGTCGAACTTGTCCGTGTCGCCGGTGAGCACCTGGTGCGCCAATTCGGCGGTGATGACGACGTGCAGCGGGAGTTTGCCCAGGTAGACCTGCACGACCGGACCGTGGTTCCGCGATTGGGAGGTGAAGGCGAGCCGTTGTCGCGGCATGGCGGCGGTGTGCCCGAGCAGGGGTAATCGGCCGGGAACCGTGGGCACCTCGGTTTTTCCGGTGTTACCGGCATTCGCACTGGCGGTCATCGGCGTGCACTCTATGCGCCGTTCGGAGCCGGGCGGGATCGCGCATTGGAGTCAAGTTGTCGAATCCGCTGGTGTCGGCACGGCCCAGGCTGTTGGATGTCGTGGTCCGCCCGTCCCCCGACCGATTCGCGAAAGCCCGGAGCGCGCCATGAGCGACCTGGACTGGGTGCCCGAGGGCATCGACACCACCGTGCCGAGCGTCGCCAGGACCTACGACTACCTGCTCGGCGGCGCGCACAACCTCGAGGTGGACCGCGCCATGGGCGAGAAGATGCTGGAGGTCCTGCCCGGCGCGCGCGACCTGGTGCGGCTGAACCGGTCGTTCCTGCGCCGTGCGGTCACCCACCTGGCCGAACACGGCGTGCGGCAGTTCCTCGACATCGGCTCGGGCATACCCACCGTGGGCAACGTGCACGAGATCGCGCAGGAGGTGGCGCCGGACTGCCGGGTGGTCTACGTCGACAAGGACCCGGTCGCGATCGCGCACAGCCGCCTGCTGCTGGCCGACGACCCGAACACCGCGGCCGTGCAGGCGGACCTGCGCGAGCCTGAGGACGTGCTGGGCCGGCCCGAGGTGACCGGCCTGCTCGACTTCGACGAGCCCGTCGCGCTGCTCCTGCTGCTGGTGGTGCACTTCGTCCGGCCGGAGGAGGAGCCGGGCAAGCTGCTCGCCCGGTACCGCGACCGGCTCGCGCCGGGCAGCTACATGGTGATCTCGCACGCCACCGCCGACGACCGCGCGGAGACGATGCGGCGTGCCGCGGCCACCGTGCGGGAGAGCAGGTCGAAGGACAACCTGGTGTACCGCACGCACGCCGAGGTGACGGAGTTGTTCGACGGCTACGAGCTGGTCGAACCGGGCGTGGTCGGGCACGCGCTGTGGCGGCCCGGCGGCGCGGGCGACATCGCCGACCGGGCCGAGGACAACAACCAGGTCTGGGCGGGCGTCGGGCGCAAGCCGGACCCGGGGCCGGGTCGTGAGCCGGTGGCCGGGGACCGCTGATGACCGCTGCGCTCCCCCAGGACGCGGACGGGCTGCGGGCCCGGACGAAGCTCGCCAAGAAGTGGGCCTACCTGCTCAGCTCCCGCACGTTCGTCCCGCTCACCGTCGTCGAGCTGGAACGGCAGCTGCTCGGGCTGGTCGAACGGCTGTGCGCGGGCGTGGCGACCGAGTCGCTGGCGCAGCGCGCCGGCCGCGAGGTCGGCGACGCGCTGGTCGACCTGAACTGCACCACCGCCGAGGCGCTCCGGGTCTCGGTGGAGATCGTGAGCAAGGGCCTGCTCGGCATGCCCGCCCTCGCGCCGCCGGACAAGCTGCGCGAACGCGTGGTCGACGTGATCGCCTCGCTCTCGGCCGGTTTCGTCGACAAGACCCGCGCCACCGTGCTGACCCAGCAGGAGCAGCTCGGCCGCTCGCTGTACAAGGCGATGCGCGAGGCGCAGGTGGAGCTCCAGCACAGCGAGGCCAGGTTCGAGCTGCTGGAGCACCACCTGTCCACCGGCATCGCGACCGCCGACCCGGACGGCAGGCTGGTGCGGTCCAACGGCGCGCTGGCCCGGATCGTGGACCGCCCGCCCGCTGAGCTGGCCGGGTTGTCGCTGTTCGAGCTGGCGCACCCGGACGAGCGGACGGCGTTGCGCGCCGACTTCGAGGAGCTGGCCGACGGCGGCACGGCGTCGTTCACCCAGCCGCGCCAACTGCTGCGCGGCGACGGCGAGCCGGCCTGGGTGATGCTCACGCTGTCGCCGCTGCACCGGCTCGAAGGCAGCGCCCAGGTGATCGTGCTGGCCGAGGACGCCACCGACGTCAACCTGCTCCAGGGCCAGCTCAACCACCAGGCGCTGCACGACGTGCTGACGAGGTTGCCGAACCGCCAGTACTTCACCAGCAGGCTGGAGCAGGCGCTGCGCACGGCCGATCCCGGCACGGGTGTCAGCGTGTTCCACCTCGACCTCGACGGCTTCTCCCGGATCACCGGTGGCCTCGGCCGCGAGGTCGGCGACCACGTGCTCAAGGTCGTCGCCGGCCGGCTGGGCGCGGTCGTGGCCGAGGAGAACGCGATGGTGGCCCGGTTCGGGCACGACGAGTTCGCGATCCTGATCGAGAACACCCCGACCACGCCCGACGTGGTGACCACGATCCGCCGGATCAACGACCTGCTGTCCGCGCCGTTCCACTCCGACGGCAAGCGGGTGGCGGTGTCGGCCACGATCGGCGTGGTGCACCGGCCGCCGCGCGACTCGGCGCCGTCGGACCTGCTCGACTCGGCCGACCTGACGTTGCGGCGGGCCAAGGGCAGCGGGCGCAGGCAGTGGGAGCTGTCCGACCCGGGGCAGGACGGTCGGGACCGGCGCGCGTTCAGCCTGGCCGCGACCATGCCCGGCGCGTGGGAGAACGGCGAGATCAGGGTGCTGTACCGGCCGGTCGTGCGGCTGGCGGACGGGCAGGTGGAGTCGGCCGAGGCGGTGCTGCGGTGGGACCACCCGACGTTGGGCGCGCTGCCGCACGAGCAGTGCCTCACCCTGGCCGAGGACACCGGACTGATCGTGCCGCTGGGCGCGTGGGCGCTGCGGGCCGCGTGCGAGCAGGCCCGGTCGTGGCGGCGGGACCAGGCCCGCGACCTGCCGGTGCGGTGGGCGTTGACCCCGAGCCAGGCGGCCGACCCGGAGCTGCACGGCGTGGTGCGCGAGGCGATTTCCGACACCGGGTTGCCCACGTCGTCGCTGCGGCTCGGCGCGCCGGGTCAGGCGTTGTCCGGCGAACGCGGCGACGCGGCCGACACCCTGAAGTACCTGGCCGAGGACGGGGTGGGCGTGGAGGTGGAGGACTTCACCGCCGCGCCGGACGACTTGGCGCGGCTGCTCGACGGCGTGCCGGTGCGGGCGGTGCGGATGGCGCAGTCGCCCGCCGCGCGGCCTGGTTCGGCGGTGGCGCGGGCGTTGGCCGGTGTGCTGGAGGTGGTGCGTGACGTCGGCGTCGGGGTGACCGCCGCCGACGTCACGACACCGGAACAAGCCCGGTGGTGGCGGGAGGTGGGTGCGGACACCGCGTCCGGTCCCCTGTTCGCTCCCGCCGGTCCACCGGACGTGATCACCCGATAGCGCAAGTCAACGCAGGCGCTGTCGGGGAGCCGCCGGCGAGGTACCCGAACGTGACGCTCTCCCCCGGCTTGATCGCCGAGTTCCACGGGACGTTCCTGGCCGTCGCGGTCGTGCCGTCGGTGGTGATGATCGCGCCCCAGGCGTGCCGGACGTGCCCGTTCGGGAACGGCCAGCTCACCCGCCAGCCCGCGGACGGCGAGTTCTCCTGGTGCCGCACGGTGATCTCGACGTGGTGCCCGGTGCCCCACTGCGCCACCACGCGCATGGTCGCGGTGCAGTCGCCCTGGGTCGTCTTGAAGTCCGGCAGCTCGTCGAGGGTGATCACGTTCGCGTGGCCGTACACGCGTTGCACGAAGTCCCGGGGGTTGACCACACCGTCCTGGATGAACGAGCCGCTCCAGGTCACGAACCAGGACCAGCGGGCCTCGTAGGCGCGGACCAGGTCGGGGTCCGGGATGGAGCCGACCTCGCCCAGGGCGACCAGCTTGCGGTCGTCACCGAGGTCGACCAGCTTCTCGTACGGGCCGATCACCGGACCGTGGTCGCCCTGCGGCGGGTACGAGTCCATGCTGACCACGTCGACCACGTCGGCGCCGGGGTACCAGTCGGGCGAGACGGAGTTCCACACCCAGATCAGGTTGTGCAGGCCGTGGTGCCCCACCAGCCGCTGGTGCAGCAGGCGGTAGAGCTCCTTGGCCGGGCCGGGTCCCTTGGCGCCCCACCAGAACCAGCCGCCCTCGGCCTCGTGCAGCGGTCGCCACAGCACCGGCACCTTGGCGTCGGCCAGGCGCTTGAGCTGCACGGCGATCGCGTCCATGTCGCGGATCAGCAGCTGGTAGTCGGTGGAGGTCGGGTCGGCGAGCGCGGCGGCGAGGTCGAACGTGGTCGCGTCGGTGTAGAAGCCGCGCCACCACTCCTTGCCCGGCTGGTCGATCAGGCCGGACGGCGCGTTCCAGTGCCAGGCCATGGTGACGATCCCGCCGCGCTGGTCGTAGACGAGGGCGTGGTCGACGTCCCGGCCGACGGTGCCGCGCTCGACCCGGCTCGGCGAGTAGTCCATCAGGTCGTAGCCGCCGATGGCCGGCGCCTCGCCGATGTTCTGCTCGACCCAGTCGATGCTCGCCTGGTCCTGCTGCCCGGAGAGGATGTTCTCGCCGTAGTTGTCGGCCAGGTAGCGCATGAGGCCCTTGGCCTCGGCGGTCGCGGCCGGGTCGGTCAACGCGCCCGTGACCTGGTGCGGGCCGCGCGGCGCGCTGGGCATCACCTTGATCGCGTCGATCAGGTACCAGCCCCAGTTGTTGGTGATGGTGACCGTGTTGTCGCCCTCGCGCAGCAGCACCTTGCCCGCCGCGATCGACGTGAACGTCGGGTGCTCGGGGAACTGGACGTCGCCGAGGCCGCTGCCGTTGAGCGAGAGCGACGCCGTCTTCGCGCCGTACGGGGTGGCGTACAGGATCGTGAGGTCGTGCAGGCCGCCGGGGCTGTCCGGGATCGTGATGGTGACGTTGTCCGTGCCGGTGTCGAAGCCCGCCACGTAGCCGCGGCCGGAGAACCCGGCCACGCTCGACTCGACCACGGTGCCGTTGAGCTCGCCGTCCTCGGCTTCGTGGACGCCGGGCGCGGGAGGCGCGCTGGGGGTCACCTTGATCGCGTCGATCAGGTACCAGCCCCACCCGGTGGTGAAGGTGACCGCGTTGTCGCCCTGGGCCAGCAGCAGCTTCGCGCCGGTGGCCTCGGTGAAGCCGGCGTTCTCGGCCAGCGCCACCGAGCCGACGGACGTGCCGTTGAGGGAGACGGCCGTCTGCTTCGGGCCGTAGGGCGCGGCGTAGCGGACGGTGAGGTCGTGCAGGCCGCCGGGGCTGTCCGGGATCGTGATGGTCGCGTGGTCGGCGGCCTCGTCGAACCCGGCGACGTAACCGGCGCCGGAGAAGCCCTCGACGGACGTCTCGATCACGACGCCGGACAGGGCGCCGCCCTCCGCCTCGATCCACTCGCCCGGCGCCGCGGCCGCGGCCGGTGGGGCGAGGGTCAGGGCTATCAGCGAGACGAGCAGTAACAACCTCACGTCGTTGGTCCCTTCACCGCCGTTGGCAGGGGCACGAGCCGCGCTGTGACCTGGGAGCGCTCCCAGAAGCATAGGGCGGCCGTCGGCGAGGAGAAAGCCTCGCGCGACTTGTGTAAGGACCAGACACAAGTGTGGTCAGAATCAGCGAAAGTCCTGGACTAGACCACTGACGGCCCTACCGTGGCGAGCCCTGCAACCGTGCGACGACGACGTCGGACACCGCGTGGTCGTCCTCGCCCTCCTGGAGCATGGATCATGAGATGGACAGCCCGACGGACGCGCAACCCCGCCCTCGGCCTGTTGGCCGCGGCCCTGCTGATCAGCGGCTCGGGCCTGTCGGCGACGGCCGATCCGCACAGCGACGCCGTGCCGCCCCAAGAACCCGGCGTGACGTTGCGGGTCTTCGACGTCCAAGTGCCGCTGGACCGGCTCTGCACGCTCAAGCCCGCCCAGACGCCCAACGTCGACAAGCTCATGCCCACCATCGACTGGACGTCGACCACCGACTTCGGGTTCGCCGACCGGTTCGTCGCCCAGGTCACCGGCAACCTCACCATCACGCAGGCGGGCAGCTACGCGTTCCGGCTGCTCAGCGACGACGGGTCGCGGTTGGCCGTCGACGGCGCCGTGGTGGTCGACCACGACGGGCTGCACGGGCCGGATCCCAAGGACGGCTCGGTCACGCTGTCGACCGGCTACCACTCGCTGCTGATCGACCACTTCGAGCGCGACGGCGGGCAGCAGCTGACGTTGCAGTGGAGGCCGCCGGGCGCCACCGGCTTCACGGTCGTGCCGAACTCGGCGCTCAGCACGGACGCGGACGTCGTGCGGGTCACCGCACCCGGCCGCAAGGACTGCGCGACGGGCTCCGACTCGCCCGGCGACGGGCTGCCGCTCGACTCCGTTCACCCGGACTACGCGCTGACCACCCTGCGCCCCACCGGGTTCCAGCCGCGGGTCAGCGCGATGGACTGGTTCCCCGACGGCCGCCTGGCCGTCGCCACCTGGGACGGCAAGAGCACCGACACGGGCGAGGTCTGGGTGCTCGGCAACGTCACCGGCGCCACCTCGCCCGACCGGGTCACCACCAAGCGGATCGCGACGAACCTGCGTGAGCCGATGGGCCTGAAGGTGCTCGACGGCAAGATCTACGTGTCGCAGAAGCACCAGCTGACCGAGCTGACCGACACCAACGGCGACGACGTGGTCGACCAGTCGCGCGCGGTGGCGTCGTGGCCCTACGGCGGCAACTTCCACGAGTTCGCGTTCGGCCTGCTGTACCAGAACGGGGCGTTCTACCTCAGCCTCTCCGTCGCGATCAACGAGGGCGGCGCCACGACCAACCCGCAGCCCGCGGCGAACCGCGGCACGACGGTGAAGGTGGACCGCGCCACCGGGCAGGTCAGCTACATCGCGGGCGGCCTGCGCACGCCCAACGGGATCGGCTGGGGTCCGGAGGGCGGCATCTTCGTCAACGACAACCAGGGCGGCTACCTGCCCGCGTCGAAGATGGTGCACATCAAGCAGGACCGGTTCTTCAACCACTACACCAATCCGACGGGCCCGTTCGACGCGAAGCCGGTCACCGCGCCCGTGCTGTGGTTGCCGCAGAACGAGATCGCCAACTCCCCCAGCACCCCCGTCCAGCTCACCCAGGGCGCCTACGCCGGGCAGATGGTCTTCGGCGATGTCACCTACGGCGGGTTGCAACGCGCGTTCCTGGAGAAGGTCAACGGCGAGTACCAGGGCGCGGTGTTCCGGATGACCCAGGGGCTGGAGGCCGGCGTGAACCGGATCAGCCTCGGCCCGGACGGCGCGATCTACGTCGGCGGTATCGGGGACGGCGGCAACTGGGGTCAGGACGGCAAGTTGCTGTACGGGCTGCAGAAGCTCACGCCCAACGGCGGCCGGACGTTCGACGTGCTGGCGATGCGCGCGATAGCGGGAGGGTTCGAGATCGAGTACACCCAGCCGTTGTCGGCGGAGACGGCGGCGGGGCTCGCCGGGCGGTACCGGGCCACGCAGTGGCGGTACGCGGCGGCGCCGACGTACGGCGGGCCGAAGGTGGACCAGGAGACCCTCTCGGTCGCCTCGGCCGCGGTGTCCGCGGACGGCCGCAAGGTCACGTTGAAGCTCAACGGCCTCAAGGCCGGCCGGGTGGTGCACCTGCGCTCGCCGCGACCGTTCTCGTCGAACACCGGCGTTCCGCTGTGGAACACGGAGGCCTGGTACACGCTCAACAACCTGGTCGGCGCCCCGCCGTCGGCCACCCGGTCGTTCGAGGCCGAGAGCGCGGCCCTGTCCGGCGGCGCGGGGGTCAACACCGACCACACCGGCTACTCGGGCGCCGGTTTCGTCGACGGGTACGGCGCTCAGGGTGCGACCACGCGGTTCGCGGTGAACGCGGCGGCGGCAGGCTCGCACAACGTGGGGCTGCGCTACAGCAACGGGCCAAACCCGTCGTCCGGGACCAAGACGGTGAGCGTGTACGTCAACGGCGCGAAGGTCAGGCAGGTGGCGTTGGCCGACACCGGGACCTGGGACACGTGGGCGACGCACACCGAGGCGTTGACGCTGCGGGCGGGCGCGAACACCATCGCGTACCGGGTGGACAGCGGGGACGTCGGACACGTGAACCTCGACTACCTGACGGTCACTCCGGCTCAGCGCGTCGTCCTCTACGGCGGTGGCGGCACGGAGAACTGGCGCAACGCCGACGGCAGCGCGCCCTCGTGGCCGGTGGCGGGCGGGTCGGTGGAGGCGCTCGGCGGCGACATCCGCAGCAGGCAGGTGTTCGGGGACTTCAAGTTGCACCTGGAGTTCTGGTTGCCGAACCTGCCGTCCGACGTGACCGGGCAGCAGCGGGCGAACAGCGGGGTCTACCTGCAGGACCGGTACGAGTTGCAGATCCTGGACAGCTTCGGGAAGCAGCCGCTGGGGGCCGATGAGGCGGGGAGCGTCTACTTGAAGAGGGCGGCGTCGGTCAATGCGGGGACCGCGCCGCGGACGTGGCAGACGTACGACGTCACGTTCCGGGCGGCCCGGTTCGACAGCGCGGGGGTGAAGATCGCGAACGCGCGGGTCACGGTGGTGTGGAACGGGGTCACGGTTCATCAGGACTTCGTGGTCGACGGGCCGACCGGTGGTGGTGCGGCGGAAGGGCCGACGGCGGGGCCGTTCCGGCTGCAGGACCACGGCGATCCCGGTGAGAACGTCCGGTTCCGGAATATCTGGGTCGAGCCGCTTGGGTGAGGCCGGGCTGGTGGGGTGACGCGCGCCGCGCCGGGTCGCTCGTCGGTGAGCGGCCCGGTGCGGTGGTGGTGCGGCCGGTTCTCAGGCCCTGGTCCGAGTGAGGCCGCACAGTTCGTTGGCGACGGCCCACAGGTCCTCCTCGCGCTGCTCGTCGTAGGACTCCGACGACGACGGGATCACCTCGCCCTTGCTGATGTACGAACCGCTCTCGCCGGGGCGGGGTCCCGTCATCGTCTCCGCGAGCAGTCGGCCCGCCTTGTCCGCTGTGGTCGCGATCGGCAGGGTCACCAGGGCTTTGCCGATCGCGCGGAACGCGGCCCGGCCGAGGCGGCCCGCGTCGCGCGACAGTTCGGTGTCCGGCACCAGGCCGGGGTTGTAGGAGTAGACGTCCACGCCATCCGGCAGTCGGCGCTGGAGCGCGTGGACGAGGTAGATCACGCCCAGCTTGCTGGTGGCGTACGCACGCCTGCCCTCCCGGCCGGAGTCCCTGCCCGGCTTGACCAGCTCGCGCGGGTCGTCCCAGCGCGGCGACGGGATCAGGCCCATGGTGTTGAGGTCGGCGTCGTGCACGTCGCTGCCGACCACGATGATCCGCGCCGGGTTGGTGAAGCGCGGCATGAGCAGGTTCAGCAGCAGGTGGTAGGCCAGCACGTTCACGCCGAAGGTCATCTCGAAGCCGTCGGCGGTGAGCTTGCGGGTGGTCGCCATCTGCAGGCCCGCGTTGCCCAGGAACCCGTCCAGCGGCCCTTCGACCTCGGCGGCCACGCGGCGGATGTCGGCGAACGACGCCAGGTCGCCGACCACCTCGGAGACGTTGCGGTTGCCGGTGACCGCGGCCAGCTCGGCGGCCAGGCCGGGCTTGCGGTTGACCACGAGCAGGTGCCGGTCCGGGTGGTGGCGGAGCAGGTGTTCGGCGGCTTCGCGGCCGAGCCCACGACTCGCGCCGGTCATCAAGGTGGTGCCCATGGTCGCTCCTGGTACGTAGTTCGAACTGGTACTCAGTACCGTACCGGACTTCGTACCGGGCCGCTATGCTGAGGCCATGCCGGAACGGATGCCGCTGCGCGAGCGCAAGCAACAGCGCGCGCGGGAACAGATCGTGGAGGCGGCGTTCGAGCTGTTCGCCGAGCGGGGGTTCGCCGCCGTGACGGTCACCGACATCGCCGAACGGGCCGAGGTGGGCCGCACCACGTTCTTCCGCTACTTCGGCGACAAGCAGGAGGTCGTCTTCTCCGACGAGCAGGCGATCGTCGAGGCGCTGAGCGAACGGCACCGGGCGTTGCCGCCGGTCACCGACTTGGCCGGCGCGGTGGTGCAGTTGCGCGCGGTGGCTACGGAGCTGTGCCGGGAGCTGACCGCGGATGGTGAGCACTACCGCGTGCACGAACGGCTGCTGCGCGAGAACCCGGAGCTGCGGGACCGCGCGGCGCGGAAGTTCGCCAGGTTGTTCGAGATCATCCGAGCCAACCTGCTCGAGCGCGGTGCGTCAGCGGAGGTGGCCGTGCTCGCGCCGCAGCTGGCGTTGGCCTGCTTCGCGGCTGGGAACGCGTTGGCGGACGGCGATCCGGAGGTGCTGCCGGGTGCGGTGGATGCGGCGTTTGCGCGGTTGGGCGAGTTGGGCGGGTCGAGGTAACGCGGCGGGGCGGGGCGGTTCGCACAGGTGAGCGAATTTCAGGGCCGGACATCGCCTGAACGCACGCCCGTTGTCGGTCCGATGGGCTAAGTTTCACCCTGCCATGCGACTCATCGGACGTGACCACCCAGCCGGGGTGCTGAGCGCGGAGGTCGACCGTGCGGTAGGCAGCCACGGTGGGTTGGTGCTGGTTGCGGGCGAGGCCGGGATCGGTAAGACCACGCTGGTGACCGGCGCGGCGGAGCAGGCGCGGCGGGCGGGGGCGCTGGTGCTCGGTGGGTCGTGTTGGGACTCCGACAGCGCGCCCGGTTACTGGCCGTGGGTGCAGGTGATCCGGGCGTTGCGGCGGGCGGCGGCCGAGGAGTCGGAGTCGGTGGACTGGGGTCCGCTGGCGGTGTTGCTCGGTGAGGCGCCGTCGGAGCACCGGCCGGAGAGCTTCCCGCTGTACGACGCGGTGACCTCGGCGTTGGTGGCGGTGTCGCAGCACCGGCCGGTGGTGGTCGTGTTGGAGGACCTGCACTGGGCGGACTCGGCGTCGTTGAAGTTGTTGGAGTTCGCGGCGCAGCACACGTGGTTCGAACGGCTGCTGCTGATCGGCACTTATCGCGACAACGAGGTGGACGCCGAGGACCACCCGCTGCAGCCGTTGATGACGCCGTTGCTCAGCCGGGCCACGACGGTCGCGTTGACCGGGCTGTCGCCGGCCGAGGTCGGTGAGTTGATGGCGCGCACGGCGGGGCGTGAGCCGGAGGCCGACTTGGTCGCCGAAGTGCACTTGCGCACGGGCGGCAATCCGTTCTTCGTCGAGCAGACCGCGCGGTTGTGGCACGGTGGTGGGTCGGTGACGTCGATTGCGCCCGGTGTGCGCGATGCGTTGCGGCGGCGGTTGTCCTTGTTGCCCGAGCAGGTCGGCGACCTGTTGACGACGGCGGCGGTGCTCGGGCACGAGTTCCACCGCAAGGTGCTGGCCGCCACGGCCTCGCTGCCGGTGCCGGCGGTGGACCGGTTGCTCGACCAGGCCGCGCAGGCGCGGCTGGTGCACGGGTTGGGTGGCGGCCTGTTCTCGTTCGCGCACGACCTGGTGCGCGAGGCGCTGTACGGTTCGCTGTCCGATGTGGACGCACGGCACGCGGCAGTGGTGCGGGCGTTGGACGGCGACCTCTCCGACCAGGTGTTCCCGGCCGACCTGGCCAGACACGCGCACCTGGCCGGCGATCGGTTGGCGGCCGACCGGGCGGTGGACCTGATCGTGGCGGCGGCGCGGGACGCGAGCCGTCGGATGGCGGTCGAGGAGGCCGCCGGGCACTACCGGCGTGCGCTGGAGCGGGCCGAGGGGGCCAGGCGGCGGATCGCGGTGGCGTTGGAGCTCGGCAACGAGCTGTACCACTGCGCCGAGCCCGCGGAGGCGCGGAAGGTCTTCGACGAGGCCGCGGCGTTGGCGCGGGAGCTGGACGACGCGGAGCCGTTCGCCCGGATCGCGCTGGCGGTCTACCGGTTCGCCGAGGACGAGGGCCAGGCCGCCGCCGTGGTCCGGGAGGCGTACTGCCGGCTCATCGGGCCGGCGCCCGACGTGTCGACGGAGGTGTTGGCGCGGGAGATGAGCCTGCACGCCGCCGAGGCGGCCCGGGGTGGCGGGGACGACGACGCGTTGGCCTCAGGTCTGTGGGCGGTGCACGACACCACCGTGGGCATCGGCCACGCCGAGCAGCGGCTGGCGTTGATCGACGAGCTGATCACCGTGTCGCGGCGCAGCGGCGACCACACCGTCGAGCACTTCGCCACCTCGTTCCGGTGGGTGGCGCTGGTGGAGCTGGGCGATCCGCGGTACGTCGAGCAGGTGCACGCGTTCGTCGCGCTGTCGGAGCGGCTGGGCATGAGCCGGTTCAACTTCTCGGCCGCGATCGACCAGTCGATCATCGCCACGATGCAGGGCCGGTTCGCCGAGGCGGAGGCGTTGCTGGCCGCGGCGATCGAGCTGGGCGCGAGCAACCACACCGGGTTCCGGATGATGTACCTGCACCTGCGGTGGGCGCTGCTGGTGTCGCAGGGGAAGTTCGCCGAGCTGGACGAGTTGGCGCCCGAGATCCTCGCGAGCAACTACCCGTACCCGGGTCTGCCGGCCGGCATCGCCGCCCTCGAACGCGGTGACGTGGCGACCGCGCGCGTCCACGGCGAGCAGCCCGTCCAGGACGACCGGTCCCAGTCGTCGTTCGAGCCGCTGTGGCTGCGGTTCCGGGCCCAGTTCGCCCACGCGACGGGTGACCGGGAGCTGGCGGCGCGGGTGCGCGGGGAGTTGGCGCCGCACCGGGGCAAGTGGCTGGTGTCGCTGTACGGGTGCGACATCAGCGGGCCGGTGGACCTGTGGCTGGGTCTGGTGGACCTGGCGCTCGGCCGGTGTGACGACGCGGTGGAGGAGTTGACCGCGGCGCTGCGGTCGGCCGAGCGGATGCGGGCCCGGCCGTGGGTGTCGCGGGCGCGGCGTCACCTGGCGGAGGCGTTGCGGGCGCAGGGCGCGCCGTCGGAGCTGAGTGCGGCGGGGTCGCTGCCGACGCCCGAGCGGACCGTCCGCGAGTTCCGGCGTGAGGGTGAGGTGTGGGCGTTGTCGTACGACGGGGTCACCGTGCGGGTGCCGGACTCCAAGGGGCTGCGCGATCTGCACGTGCTGCTGAGCAGCCCCGGCGAGCCGGTGGCCGCGGTCGCGTTGCTCGCGCCGGAGGCGGTGGCGTCGGCGCGGTTGGGCGGCGACCCGGTGCTGGACGACGAGGCGAAGGCCCGCTACCGGCGTCGGCTGGCGCAACTGGACGACGAGATCGACCGCGCGTTCGACGACGACCGCGCCGCCGCCCTGGACCGCGAACGCGCCGCCCTGCTGGAGGAACTGCGTGCCGCCGCCGGTCTGGCCGGCCGCACCCGCAGGCTCGGCGACGAAGCCGAACGGGCCCGCAAGGCCGTGACCGCCCGCATCCGCGACACGCTGCGCAAACTGGACGAACGCCACCCCGGTCTCGCGGCCCACCTGCGGGAGACCGTCTCGACCGGGGCGACGTGCGTCTACTCGGGACACGAGAGCTTCCGGCTCTAGCGTCGGGAGCCGTCAGGTCACTTCCGGTTGTACAGGCGCATGGTCAAGGTGCCGAACACGGCGGTGAACACGACGCCGTAGCCGAGCGTCCACATCATCGCGTCGCCGTCGAACTCGCCCGCCATCAGCGAGCGCACGGCCTCGACGAGCGTGCTGATCGGGTTGACGTTGACGAACGCCTGCAACCAGCCCGGCATCGTCGCCGGGTTGACGTAGACCGGGGACAGGAACGTCAGCGGGAACAGGAAGAGCATGCTCACGCCCATCACGGACTTCTCGCTGCGCATCAGCAGGCCGAACATCGTCCACACCCACGAGAACGCGAACGAGAACGCCACCAGCACCGCCACGCCGAGCAGGACGCCGACGAACCCGCCGCCGGGCCGGAAGCCCAGGATCAGGCCGACCACCATGATCACGGCGGATGCCAGCACGTACCGCAGCAGGTCGCCCAGGATGTAGCCGACCATCGGCGCGGGCCGCCAGATCGGCAGCGTCCGGAACCGGTCGAACACGCCCTTCTCGATGTCGGTGTTCACCGCGACGCCCGTGTACATGGTGATCATCACGACGCTGGTGACCGTGACACCGGGCAGCAGGTACTGGATGTACTCCCCCGGCGACCCGGCCAGCGCGCCGCCGAACAGGTAGGTGAACATCAGGATCATCATGATCGGGAACGCGGTGACGTCGAACAGCTGCTCGGGCACGTGCTTGATCTTGAGCACGGCGCGCCAGCCGAACGTGAGCGACGCCGACAGCGCGCTCGGTCGACGTGGCTGCACGGTCTCGAGCAGCACCGCCGCCAGGTCCTCCGCCTTGGGTGCGGGCAGGAGCTCGGCTTCCTTGGTGACGGTCACGCCGCCGCCTCCTTCTTGTCGGTGAGGGCCAGGAAGACCTCGTCCAGGCTGGGCTGGCCGAGGGAGAACGTGTCGACGGTGATGCCCTCGCGGGCGAGTTGGGCCAACGCCTCGGCGGCCTGCTCGGTGGCCCGGCCGGACAGCCGCGCGGTCAGCGCGACCGGGTCGGCGTCCAGCTGCACGTCGGCCTCCAACGCGCGGGCCAGCACCTGTCGCGCCCGTTCGCGCTGGTCCGCGTCACGCAGCCGCAGGTGCACCGCGCCGACGCCGACGGACGCCTTCAGCTCGCCCTTCGTGCCCTCGGCGATCACCTTGCCGTGGTCGATCACCGCGATGCGGGACGCGAGCTGGTCGGCCTCGTCCAGGTACTGCGTGGTCAGCAGCACGGTGGTGCCGTGCGCGACGACCGCGCGGACGATGTCCCACACCTGGTTGCGGCTGCGCGGGTCGAGGCCGGTGGTCGGCTCGTCCAGGAACAGCAGCTTCGGTGTGTTGAGGATGCTGGCCGCGATGTCCAGGCGGCGGCGCATGCCGCCCGAGTAGTGCTTGACCTGCTTGGACGCCGCGTCGGTCAGCCCGAACGCCTCCAGCAGCTGCCCGGCCCGGGCGCGGGCGTGCGGGCGGGTGTGGCCGAGCAGCCTGCCCAGCAGGACCAGGTTCTCGGTGCCGGTCAGGTCCTCGTCGACGGAGGCGTACTGCCCGGTGAGGCTGACGAGTCGGCGGACCGCGTCCGGATCGGCGCGCACGTCGTGACCGAACACCCGCGCCTCCCCTTCGTCGGGTCGTAGCAGGGTGGCCAGCAGGCGGACCGTCGTGGTCTTGCCCGCACCGTTCGGGCCGAGCAGGCCGTACACCGTCCCGGCGGGCACGGTCAGGTCGACGCCGTCCACCGCGCGGGTGTCGCCGAAGACCTTGACCAGGCCCGACGTTTCGATGGCGTTCATGGGGTTCCCCTTCTCGGTGAGTCACAGCTAGGAGATGTAGGGGCGTCGGGTGCGGGCATCCTTGAGGGCCGACGCCCACCAGGTGAGCTGGTCGAACATCGCTTCCGCGGCACGGCGGCGGTGCTCGGTGTCGAGCGGTTCGTCGGCGAGCAGGTTCACGCTGACGCCCGTTCGCACTGTCATGACGTGCAACTCGGTGAAAACTGTTCGGAGCTGTTCCACGGCGTGGAAGCCCTCGGAGCGGTAGCCGTAGGAGACGAACCCGGCGGGCTTGGCGTGCCACTCGTCGTAGGCGTAGTCGATGGCCTGCTTGAGGGAGGCCGGGAAGCTGCGGTTGTACTCGGGGGTGACGACGACGAACCCGTCCGCGTCGGCCACCTGCCCGGTGAACCGCCGGACCTCCGGCGTCGGCCGGCCCGGGTAGCACGGCGGGAAGTCGTAGTCGGCCAGGTCGAGCACGACCGGCTCGACGTCGTCGCGCTGCGCCGCGACGTCGGCGACCCACCGGCCGATGCCCTCGCCGACGCGTCCCTCGCGGGTGCTGCCGATGATCACGGCGATCCGCAGCGGCTCCATGCGCCACCTCCTCTCACCCAGTAGGCGCGAGACGGCCCGCTAGACCGGATCTAGCACCCGCGTGCCCTGCGTCCGGAACGCGAGAGTCCTACGTCCGGAACGGGTGAGTTGAACGTTCGGAACGCGAAAACTCCACGTCCCCGAGCGGGAACGTGGAGTCCGTGGTTGGGCTTCGCTAGATGCGGCAGGTGTCCAGGGAGCTGACCAGGATGGCGCGGGCGCCCACGCGCCACAGCTCGTCCATGATGAACGGCGCGTCGTCGCGCGGCACGAGGGACCGGACGGCGACCCAGCCCTCGCGGGCCAGCGGCGAGACGGTGGGCGACTCGATGCCGGGCACCAGCTTGAAGGCCTCCTCCTGCGCCTCCACCGGGCAGTCGAAGTCGAGGATCACGTAACGGCGGGCGATCAGCACGCCCTGCAGCCTGCGGTGCAGGATCTCGACCGCGCGCACGGCGTCGGGGGCGTCGGCGACGGTGTCGCCCTGGATCAGCACGGCCTCGGACTTGAGGATCGGCGAGCCGAACGTCTCCAGGCCCGAGGTCTTCAGCGTGATGCCGGTTTCCACCACGTCGGCGATCGCGTCGGCCACACCGAGCTCCACGGCGGTCTCCACCGCGCCGTCGAGCCGCACGAGGTGCGCCTTGATGCCGAGGTCGGCCAGGTGGTGCTCGACCAGGTTCGGGTAGCTGGTCGCGATCCGCCTGCCCTCCAGGCCTGCGGCGTCGTGGATGCCGCCCGGCTTGGACGCGAAGTAGAACGACGCCCGTCCGAAGCCCAGCGGCAGGATTTCCTTCGCCGACACGGTGGAATCGAGCAGCAGATCACGACCGGTGATGCCGACGTCCAAAGACCCCTCGCCCACGTACACCGCGATGTCGCGGGGACGCAGGAAAAAGAACTGCACATCATTTGCCGGGTCCGCCACGATCAGCTCACGGCCGGACCTGTTCACCCGGTAACCCGCTTCGGCCAGCATTTGCGCCGCGGGAGCACTCAACGAGCCCTTGTTGGGCAGGGCGAAGCGAAGAGGAGCCATGGCGCGAAGTCTCCCACACGGGGTCGCGCACCCCCGTCTCGGGTCTGCCCAGGTGTCCCACGGTGTGGAAACCACGCGGTGTCGTGCCGGCGTCACCCGTCCGTGCTTCCCACTACGTGAACACCGACCCTCGGGACATTGCCCCGGCGCACCAGTTCAACCCATTGAATGACGACTGTCGAATGAGTCAGAAAAACCGGGCCGCACGCGTTCGCACGGTCAATAGCCAGCCCGCACCGAAAGACACCGCGATCGCGACCGCGGCCACCAGGAATGCTTTCACCTCGGCCGGGAACGGCAACGGCCGGGCGGCCACCGCGAGCACGATGAGCACCGGCCCCTGGATGAAGAACGCGGCGAACGCGCCCCGCGCGAGCGCCGCCACCAACGGGCCGTCGCGGGTCAGCCGCCGTTGCGCCCAGCCGAGCAGCCACACCGACCCGCCGACCACGAGCACCGCCTCCACCACGGCGAACAGCAGCGCCTGCCACCGCCAGCCGCCGAGGAACGGGCCCGCCTGCCCGGCGAGGTCGGACACGCCGAGGGCGACCGCGGTCACCGGCACGGACACGATGGCCAGCGCCGCGACCACCCGGCTGCCGCGCCACATCCGGTCCGGCACCCGCTGGGCCAGGCCCGACCGCGCGCCCACGATGCCCACCCCGAACATGGCGATCAGCTGCGGCCACCACCAGACGTGCAGGTCGCCGATCTGGCCGCTGCGCGCCGGGAACCACAGCCGCACCGCGAACGTGCTCACCACGACGCCGGCGGTGACCGCGACTAGGTGGCCGCCGGTCAGCACGACCGGCGTCACGCGCGGCCTGCCGAACAGCGCGTAGGCGACGGAGAACACCAAGAGGATCTCGACGAACCACAGCGAGCCCGAGTCCAGCAGCGGGTCGCGGTGGGTGAACACCCACCACGGACTGACGTCGTGCCCGGCGGCGCGGTAGGCCACCCACAGCGTCAGCGGCCACACCAGCAGCGCCGACAGCGCGAACGGGACGCCGAGGCGGACGAGTCGGTCCCGGACGAACCGGCGGGTGCCCTTCCGGGCCACCGACTCGGGGGTGAACAGGCCGGACAGCAGGTAGAAGGTGCCCATCAGGAACAGCCCGGACGGTCCGAGGACGGCGGCGAGCACGGCCTCGACGTGGGGCTCGAAGGTGACCTCGTTGACCTCGTCGTACGGCCACCCGCCCACCGCCGAGTACCCGAGGAGCGCGTGCCCGCCGATCACCCAGGCGACGAGCAGCACCTTCAGGTTGTCCACCGCGGCCAGCCGGGACCGCTGCCCCACCTCTGCGGTCATCCTCCCAAGGTAACTGCTCCGGGCGGCGGCAGGCCGGGTGAATTCGGCGGGTCCGGGGGTCGCGGCCGGCCCGCGTTCGACCGCCACGTGGCCTTCGTGACGACGGAGAACCCCAGCGACTCGTCCCTGCTCGGTCGCGCTGGGGGTCATCGGCAGCGCCGGGAACCCGTTGACCACCGCGCTCAGCAACGCCCGGCCGACGCCGCGCGAGCGCTGCTCGGGCAGGGTCGTCACGCAGTACACGCCGACCGCGTCGTCCGCCTCGGCGGTCAGGCACGCCCCGGCCACGACGCCGTCACGCCGCACCGCGTGCAGCCGGAAGCCCTCGCGGTCCTTCAGCGCGAGGGGCCGCGCGTTGCCGGTGGGGGAAGCCCGGCAGCGGGAAGCCCTCGACCACGACCTGCTCGGCGACGTCGTCCGGGTCGGGATCCGGTCGCACCGCGAGCACCCGCAGCAGGGTCGGACCGCTCATCGCGAGGAACGCGTCGCCGCTGATCAGGACGTGCCCGCGGGTGCGGGCGAGGGCGGTCGTCAGGACGGCGGCGTGGCGCACCGCGAGTCGCAGCGAGGCGGACACGGGCCGGACCCTGTTCGGCGCCTCGGGTCCCTTCCGCCTCGCTGCGGCGGTCCGCTCACCGTCCGGCGAGCAGTTGGTCGAACGGCACGAACCCGTTGCCGGCGGGTGTGACCGGAGCCCGGCCGACGAGCAGGTCGGCCAGCTCGCCCGCAGCCCGGTCGACGCGGCCGGGCAGCCCTTCGGCGCCCCAGTCGGACGACGCGGCGTACACGCCGGTCGGCACCACGACCGCCCTCAGGTAGGCGAACAGCGGCCGCAACGCGTGGTCGAGCACCAGCGAGTGCCGCTCGGTGCCGCCGGTCGCGGCGATCAGCACCGGCTTGCCCGCCAGCGACTCCGGCTCCAGCACGTCCACGAAGGACTTGAACAGCCCGCTGTAGGACGCGTTGAACGTCGGCGTCACGGCGATCACCGCGTCCGCGCCGACCACCGAGTCCACCGCCTCGCGCAGCCGTGCGCCGGGGAACCCGGTGACGAGGTTGTCCGCGATGTCGCGCGCCACGTCCCGCAGGCGCACGGTGCGCACCTCCAGGTCGGGCACGAGCCGTTGCACGGCCTCGGCCAGCCGGGTCGCCAGCAGTTGGGTGGACGACGGCGTCCCGAGGCCGGCCTCCACGACCGTCAGCGTCGTCATCGGGCGTTCGCCCCCGAGGTGGCGGCCTTCAGCAGCGAGGCGTGGGTGGGCGCGTCCGGCACGTCGGCCGGGCGGCCGACCGCGAACTCGCGGCGCAGCGTCGGCACGATCTCGCCGAGCAGGTCCAGCTGCTCCAGCACCGTCTTCAACGGCAGGCCGGCGTGGTCCATCAGGAACAGCTGGCGCTGGTAGTCGCCGAAGTGCTCCCGGAAGGTCAGCGTCTTGTCGATGACCTCCTGCGGGCTGCCGACGGTCAGCGGGGTCTGCTCGGTGAACTCCTCCAGCGACGGGCCGTGCCCGTACACCGGGGCGTTGTCGAAGTACGGCCGGAACTCGCGGACGGCGTCCTGCGAGTTGCGGCGCATGAACACCTGGCCGCCGAGACCGACGATCGCCTGGTGCGCGGCGCCGTGGCCGTAGTGCTCGAAGCGCTCGCGGTAGAAGGCGATCAAGCGCTGGAAGTGCTCCTTGGGCCAGAAGATGTGGTTGGCGAAGAAGCCGTCGCCGTAGTAGGCCGCCTGCTCGGCGATCTGCGGGCTGCGGATGGAGCCGTGCCAGACGAACGGCGGCACGTCGTCGAGCGGGCGCGGGGTCGAGGTGAACGACTGCAGCGGCGTGCGGTGCTTGCCCTCCCAGTCCACCACGTCCTCCCGCCACAGCTTGCGCAGCAGGGCGTAGTTCTCGATGGCCAGGTCGATGCCGTCGCGGATGTCCTTGCCGAACCAGGGGTACACCGGGCCGGTGTTGCCCCGGCCCATGATCAGGTCGACCCGGCCGTCGGCCAGGTGCTGCAGCATCGCGTAGTCCTCGGCGATCTTCACCGGGTCGTTGGTGGTGATCAGCGTGGTCGCGGTGGACAGGATCAACCGCTCGGTGCGCGCCGCGACGTAGCCGAGCATGGTCGTCGGCGACGACGGGACGAACGGCGGGTTGTGGTGCTCGCCGGTCGCGAAGACGTCCAGGCCGACCTCTTCGGCCTTGAGCGCGATGGCGACCATGGCCTTGATGCGCTCGGCCTCGGTCGGCGTCCGGCCCGTAGTGGGGTCGGGCGTCACGTCGCCGACGGTGAAGACACCGAACTGCATGGCCACTCCTCGATCAGGTAGTTGCGCTTTCAACTAACTTGCACAACCGTACCGGGTCGCCGGCTATTCCGGTGTTGTCTGGTGGCGCGGAGCACGCCAAGGTGTGTGCCACGGGTCACCTATGGGGGAGGCACGGCACGGTGATGCACCGCACTGGGGCGTACGGCGCTGGGCACGGCACGGGGCAGCACGAGCTGGTGCGACGTGCCGCGGAGATCGTCCCGGTCCTGCGCGCCCACGCCGCGTGGGGTGACGAGAACCGCATGCTGCACGAGGCGTCCCTCGAGGCGATGGCCGACGCGGGCGTGCTGCGGTTGCGGGTGCCCGCCGAGCACGGCGGCCACGAGGCGGACCTCGCCACGGTGGTCGGGGTGATCGCCGAACTGGCTCGCGGTGACGGGTCGGCGGCGTGGACGGCGGCCGTGTGGGCCCTCTCGACCTGGGTGGTCGGCCGGTTCCCCGACGACGTCCGGTGCGAGGTGTTCGCCAAACCGGACGTGCGGGTGACGGGCATCCTCAGCCCCACCGCGACGGCCGACCCGGTCGGCGGCGGCGTGCTGGTCAACGGGCGGTGGGCCTTCACCACCGGCGCGCCGCAGAGCCACTGGACCACCAACGCCGCGGTGCTGCTGCCCGACCGCGCGCCGGTGGCGTTGGCGATCCCGCTGGTAGACCTGTCCGTCGTGGACGACTGGCACACCACCGGGCTGCGCGCGACCGGCAGCGTGACCACGGTGGCGAAGGACGTGTTCGTGCCGGCGGAACGGGTGCTGCGCCTCGATCCCGTGCTGCGGGCCCTCCCGGGCGCCGCCGCGCCGATGTTCCGCGCGCCGTTCACGCCGGCGGCCTGCGCCACGGTCAGCGCGCCCGCGGCCGGCCTGGCCCGCGCGGCGGTGGACGCGGCGCGGGGGTCGGCGTCGGGGTTGCGGGAGGCGACCGTGCTCGCCGACGAGGCGGAGTTCCACTCCCGCCGTGCCGCCGCCGTGGTCGACCTCAAGGCCGCCGGCGGCGAGGAGTGGACGCCGGAGGACCGCGCCGGCGTGCGCCGGGACCTCGGCGAGGCGTGCTTGCGGGCCCGGGACGCGGTCGACGTGCTCGCCGGGGACAGCCCCGCGCTGCACCGCGTCCAGCGCGACGCGCACGCGCTGAACCTGCACGCGATCCTGCACCCCAACGCCAACCTGGAGCGGTACGGCCCGGTGTTCCTGGGCAGCCGGCCGGAGGGCTGACGCCCCGCTCCGCCCGACCTACCAGGCGAACAGCAGCGTGTGCAGGTAGCCGAGGCCGAACGCGATCGTCCCGTGCGACATCGGCCAGCCGAGCAACTTCGGCGCCACGGCGGGCGTCAGGTGCTCTTGCCGCACGGTTTCCCCCGGCGGCAACCACTGCGACCGCACCACCCGCAGCGTGCCGGCCAACGACACCGCCAGCATGACGACGAGCACGATGCGGATGAGCGGTGGCGCGGTGCCCCCGGTGAGCGGCAGCAGGTTCCACGCGGCGAACAGCACGCACGCCAGCACAGCCCGCAGCCGCCACTGGTCGGCGTTGACGTCCCGGGTCGCCGTGCGCCGCGTCAACGGCGCCAACACCGCGGCCAGCAGCACCGTGATCGCCATGGCCGGCACCACGCGCAGCCCGCCACCGGCTACGACCTGGGCCAGCGGCGCGGCGGCGGTGAACGCCACGAGCCCGAGCGCCACCCTCATGGAGTACTCCACCCGCAGCGGACCCCGGAAGCGGTCCGGCGCGACCGGCACGGTGACCGGCGCGGCGGCGAGGCCGCGCAGTTGCGCCTGGAGCAGGGCGTGGTCCTGCCGGCGGAAGTCGATCCACTGGTGGCGGCGCAGCCCGCGGTCGTCCTCGGGCAGCTCCAGGCTCGTGGCCTGGACGAACACCGCGCCGGGCCCGAACACCTCGCGGGCGTGCGCCAGCGAGGTCAGGTCGGAGCGCAAGCTGACGACGATGAACGTCCAGTGCGGATCGGTGCGGTCACGGTGCAGGCCCGCCTGTTCGCACGCCGCGAGGAGCTGGGCGGCGATCGGTGTGTCGGCGGGCCGGCTGCGCACGTCGAAGGTCTCGGGTGGCCCCGACGGCAGCGGCGCGGGCGCCGGGACGAACCGCCGGCCGCCGCGTGGCTGGTCCTCCCCCGTCGGCATCCTCAGGTGGAGCGACCGCGATCGGCGGATCACCCCGAGCCCGATCACGGCGGCGACCAGTCCGGCGAGGTAGGGCCAGGCCGCCGAGGTCGCCCGCAGCGGACCGGGGTCGGGGAACGTCTCGTAGGCGTGCAGCTGCGTCTGCAGGCCACCCACCGTGAGGGTCAGCGCCAGGGCCGCCGCCGCGCTCAGGAAGCCCACGAACAGCGCCTCGGCGGACACCGTGCGGCGGACCAGCTTGACCGGCAGGCCGACGATCGCGAGCGCGACCATCGCGTTCAACACCGCCAGCGCCAGCGCGAACTGCGCGTACCGCGACTCGTGGATGCTGCGCGGCGCTCGCGCGGCAGTGCTGAACACGTCGTACAGGTGCCGGCCGAACACCGCCCCGACGACCAGGCCGACCAGGCACAGCAGCAGCGCCAGGTGGACCGACGCGACCGGCCAGGCGATCGGAACCGACCGGTGGCCGGTGGGTGGCAACGCGGCCAGCCGCCGTGCCGCCCTCCGGCAGTCGCCGCGCAGGTCGTGCACCGGGAACGACGACAGCTCGTCCGGCAATCGCGTGCGGCGCACCAACGCGATGTGGATCGGCTTGCCGGCCGCCAGCGCGCGCTGCCACTCATCGCGGACGTAGGGCGATCGCAACGCGGCCGGCGAGGCCACGAGGACCAGCGCGTCCGACTCGTCCAGCGCGGTGTCGATGGCCGCCGACCAGTCGGTGCCGGGGCGCAGGTTCGCCACGTCCAGCCACGGGCGGACGAGCCCGGTCGCCCCGAGTTCGGCGGTGAGCGCCTCGGCGAAGTAGAAGACGCGCCGGGAGTAGCTGACGAAGACCCGCGGGGATCCGGTGACCACGCACCGACCCTGCCACGGAGGGTGGTCCCCGTCACCGCATTCGGCGTGCGACCACCACCGCCGTGTCGTCCCGCCGCCACCGCACCTCGACCTCGCCGAACCCGGCTGCCCGGAGCGCGTCCACGTGCCACGACGCGGGCGGGTAGAAGTCGGCCGACTCGACGTCCGCCCGGTCGCGCGCGGCTTCGGCCAGCGCCGGGTGCGCCAACGCCTCGGCCCACCACTCGTGCCACCCGGCCAGGCCGTCACCCGACGCCGCCGACGTGCCCTCGGGCATCCGGTCGGCGTTGGCGAACACGCCGCCGGGCGCCAGCACGTCGTGCACCTCCCGGTACAGCTCCCGCAGCCGGTCCGGGCCGAAGCAGTGCAGCGCGGTGCCGGCCACCACGGCGTCGAACTCGCGCCCCGCGCCCCACCCCCGCGCACCCAGGTCGGCCGACACCACCTCGGCCCGGTCCCCCAGCGCGGCACGGGCGATGGCCAGCAGCACCGGGTCGACGTCGAGCACCGTCACCTCGGCGTTGCCCAGCCGTGACGCGATCGACCCCGTCCCGCCCGCGAGATCGAGCGCCCGACGTCCGACGGCGGCGTCCGCCAGCACGGCGAACGCCTCGTGCCGGTGCGGCAGGAAGGGTTCCTGCCGCGCGTCCCACCCGCGCCGCAGCCGCTCGGCGTCGGCGAAGCTCAGCTGTGTCGTCATGCCGCACAGCTTATCGAAAACGATTGTCAGTCGCGTTCGATCAGGTGGCCGACCACGTCCGGACCGGGGTGCGCGTGCCCGGAACCGTCACGGCGCTCGTCCGGCGCGGGCAACTCCACCGGCGACCCGTTCCGCGCCGCACCCGCCGGCCGCGGCCCCACCCAGGCCAGCACCAGGGCCGTCTCGCCCTTCAGGAACCGGTGCGCCCGCACGCCGCCCGTCGCCCGACCCTTCGCCGGGTACGCGGCGAACGGCGTCACCTTCACGCTCTGCCCGGTCGACGTGACCACCATCGGCTCACCGTGCTCGTCGTCGTCCGTGCGCACCGCGCCGAAGAACACCACCCGCGCGTCCGACCCCACGTTGATGCCCGCCATGCCACCGCCGCGCAGACCCTGCGGGCGGACCAGCGACGCCGGGTACCGCAACAGCGACGCCTCCGACGTCACGAACACCAACGTCTCGTCCGCACCGGCCAGCCACGTCGCGCCGACCACCTCGTCACCCTCCTTGAGGGTGATCACCTCGAACTCGTCCGACCGCACCGGCCACTCCGGCGCGCACACCTTCACCGTGCCCGACCGCGTGCCCAGCGCCAGGCCCGGCGACTCGGTGTCGGTCAGCGGCGCGATGCCCACGACCCGCTCGCCCACCTGGAGGTCGACCAGCTCACCGGCCGCCATGCCGCCGCTCAACGACACCGTGCCGCTCTGCTCCGGCAGCACCGGCAGCGGCAGCACGTCGGTCTTGAACGCCCGGCCCCGGTTCGTCACCAGCAGCACCTGGCCGCGCGCCGTCGTGTGCACGGTCGCCGCCACCGCGTCGTGCTTGATCCGCCCGTTGCGCCGACGCGCCTCCGACGACTCCTCCGACTCGGCCGCCGTCCGCGCCACCAACCCCGTCGCGGACAGGATCACCTGGCACGGGTCGTCGGCGACCTCCAGCGGACCGGCGGGCTTCGACGCCGCCAGCACCTCCTTCAGGTCACCGTCGAGCAGCACCGTCCGGCGCTCCTGCTGGAGGTCCTTGGCCACCTTCGCCAACTCCGTCGAGACGACCTTCTTCAGCACGGCCGGGTCGTCCAGGATCTTGCTCAGCTCGGCGATCTCATTGCGCAGCTTCTCCTGCTCCGCCTCCAACTCCAACGAGTCGTAGCGGGTCAACCGGCGCAACGGCGTGTCCAGGATGTACGTCGCCTGGATCTCGGAGAGCTTGAACTTCGCCATCAAGCCCTCCTTCGCGGCGGCGGCGTTCTCGCTGCCCCGGATGAGCTTGATCACCTTGTCGATGTCCAGCAGCGCCTTGAGCAGGCCCTCGACCAGGTGCAACCGATCCTCACGCTTGCGCCGCCGGAACCGGGTGCGCCGCGTGACCACCTCGTAGCGGTGCTTGAGGAACACGTCCAGCAGCGCCTTGAGCCCCAACGTCCGCGGCTGGCCCTCCACCAGCACCAGGTTGTTGATGCCGAACGACTGCTCCATCGGCGTGAGCCGGTACAGGTCAGCCAGCAACGCCTGCGGGTTCACCCCGACCTTGCACTCGATCACGACGCGCGTGCCGTTCTCGCGGTCGGTCAGGTCCTTGACGTCGGAGATGCCGGTCAGCCGCTTGGACTTCGTCACCTCGTCGGTGATCTTCTCGATGATCTTCTCCGGGCCGACACCGTAGGGCAGCTCGGTGACCGTGATCGCCTGCCTGCCCCGGCTGCCCTCCAGCAACCCGGTCTCGACCTTGGCCCGCATCCGCACCACGCCGCGCCCGGTCTCGTAGGCCTTGCGCACCTCGTCCAACCCGAGCAGCACGCCGCCGGTCGGCAGGTCCGGGCCGGGGATGAACTCCATCAGCTTGTCCAGCGTCGCATCCGGGTGCGTCACCAGGTGCCGCGCCGCCGCCACGACCTCGCCGAGGTTGTGCGGGATCATGTTCGTCGCCATCCCGACCGCGATCCCCGACGTGCCGTTGACGAGCAGGTTCGGGAACGCCGCGGGCAGCACCGTCGGCTCCTGCAACGAGCCGTCGTAGTTGGGCCGGAAGTCGACCGTCTCCTCGTCCAGCTCCCCGACCAGCAACATCGCCGCCGGCGACATGCGGGCTTCGGTGTTGTGGTTGACGAACCCACCGGCCAGGAACGAGTGGTCGTCGGACTCCACCCGGACCGAGTAGACCTCGGCCGGCTCACACGCCTCGACGTCGGTCACCGCCTCGAAGCGGTAACCCGAGTCCATGATCGGCAGGATCGTCGCCAGGACCTCGGTGTCCTTGATCCGGTCGATGATCCGCAGACGCTCGGTTTCCCACCGTTCGACGCGGTCGAAGTTGTGTTGGGTGAGCCACTTGCGACCACTGCCACGGCGATCGAAGTCCAGAGCCCCGCGCACGTAGTCCGCGACGAACGGCACGCTGTCCGCGCTCAACCGGTGTGCACGCAGCGGAGACCGACGGAGCAACGCGCTCAACACCGTCTGCTTGGTCCTCAGGAACCCGACCCGTTCAGCGAACGCCCGGACATTCCGGAGTCCGGACACGACCAGACGGTGCTCGACCGATCCGCTGGGGCGCGAGTACTGGCGATGGACGGCGATCACACCGAACTCGGCCAGCAGTTCCTGCATCTGCGCGGCCAGTTTGGGGCTGTAGGTCGTGTACTGGATCGTGAAGCTGTTGTCCGCCTCACGACAACCGCCATCACCCTCGAATGCCGCCATCAGGAACGCGCGCTTGACCCCCCAACCGCCGTTCCACACGAACTCGGGAACGAACTTGTCACGCGCCTGGTGACCGATGAATTCGGCCAGCGGACTGTTCCGGAATGCCTCCATCCCGCCGACATAGTCCTGGACATCGATTTCCCGGATCAGTTTTCGGTCACGGCGCGTCTGCCGTTCCGATACGTAGCGCCTACCGCCGACAACCCGGTCGTACGCGTGCAGCACTTCCGAGAAGAAGTGCTCATCGGTGTTGTTGAAGCCCGCGCGGTCCTCACTGGCGAACCCTTCGGACACCCATGCGCCGCCGAGCACGCCCAGCATGTACTCCTGCGCCGTCGGCACTACCTGCGACCAGGCGTTGCGCGCGATTGCGACGACCGCGCCGGGCTGGAGTTCGTCGAGCCGACGCCACTGGAAGATCGGCACGCCCATCGGTGCTTCGAGACAGAGCACGAGGTGGTTCTCGCTGCCCCGCACAGAGAAACCGGACTTCGTGGTCATCCGGATCGTCGGGTGCACACCGGAGTTGAATACTTTGTTGACCCGGACCGCCTTACCGTCCTTGTCCAACACCTCGAAATCCGCGTCGGCTTCAGAGTCAGCCGCGAGGTTCACCAGATCCGCGATACGCGGACTGCTGCCATCCGCGAGCCGAATCCGCGTCTCTCCGATCAAGCAGTAGCGGGACGCGGCCGGGCCATCGTCCGGGGACCCGAAGTTGCCGTGCCCGTCCACCAACGGGGTGTTCAGGGAGAAGTCCTGGGCCAGGCGGACCATCGCGTCGTAGATCGCGGTGTCGCCGTGGGGGTGGTACTTGCCCATGCAGTTGTGCACGACGAAACCGCTGACCACGAACGCGTGCTCGGGGCTCGCCACCTGGATGTCGTAGGTGGTGTCCGGCGCGGCCGGCTCGACGGACACGACGTGCGGGAAGTGCTCGTCGGCCGCGTGCCTGGCGTTGCGGATCACCTGGACCAGGCCGTCCTGGCGCGAGCCGACGCCCGTCCAGCGCAGCAGCGCCACGGCGAGCGCGGCGGCGTCACGGCCGGTGATCGTCAGGGTCGTCGCGCCACGGCGGGCGCGCACGCCCGCGTCGGCCAGCACGGCGTACTCGGCGTCGCCGCCGGGCAGGACGATGTCGCGCCCGTCGCGGACGTGGCCGGACGCGAGGAACAGGCCCGCGAGGAACGGCGTCCACGCCGACCGGTCGCGCAGCACGGCGTCCAGCCGGCCGGTCGCCGCCGCTTCGAGCTCGGCGTGCCGGGCGAAGGTGAGGGTGAGCCGGTCGCCGTCCTTCTCCCGGGACGCGGTGACGTCGTGCGCGATGGCCCAGCCGTGCGCGATGTCGACCGCGTCGACGTCCGTCGACTCCAGCCGCACCCGCCGGTCGGCGAGCACGTCACCGGACGCGGCCACCAGGCCGAGCACGAAACCGGACGCGTCGCCGTCGGCGAGCAGGTTCGCGTGCCGCTCGGAGCCGAAGCCGGCCGTGCGGGCGCCGACGAGGTCGCGCGCGGCGGTCCAGTCGTCGTCGGTCCAACCGTCGCCGGTGTGGAAGCGCTGGCCGGGCGTGACGAGCATCGAGTGGCCGTCCGACCAGGTGACGCGCACCAGGTCCGAGACCGGGTTCTCGTAGACCTCGTTGACCGCGACCGGCTCGCCGCGACCGTCCAGCACGAGGTCGCCGACCTCGATCTCCTCGATCGGCCGCAGGCCCTGCGGGGTGGAGACGAGCGCACCGCGCACGAAGCAGTCGCCGACCACGCGGGACGACTTCACGTACGAGCTGGTCGGGCGGTAGCCCTGCTCGTTCATCGAGAACAGGATCCGGCGGTGCACCGGCTTGAGGCCGTCCCGCGCGTCGGGCAGGGCCCGGGAGTGGATCACCGAGTACGCGTACTCCAGGTACGAGTCCTCGATCTCGGTGGTGAGCGAGTTGTCGAAGACCTGGGCGCCCGCGCGGTCGAAGGCGGACGGGTCGACCCTGGTCGTGGGGGTCTTGCGGCGTGCCATGGTCGGTCGTTCCCTCGTGTGTCAGGCGGGTCAGATGTCGATCGCGGACTGGTCGACCCGGGCGGACGACTCGACGAGCCACGCCCGGCGCGGCTCGACCTTCTCGCCCATCAGCAACTCCAACGCGGCCTCCGCGGCTTCCGCGTCGTGCATGGTGATGCGGCGCACGGAGCGGGTCGCGGGGTTCATCGTGGTCTCCCACAACTCGTCCGCGTCCATCTCGCCGAGGCCCTTGAACCGGGGCACGGGCTTGACCACCGTCTTGCCCGCCTTCTCCAGCCTGGCGACCTTCTGCTCCATCTCGCGCTGGGTGAAGGTGAAGTGGGTCTCCGGGTTGCGGCCCTTGGTCATCACCTTGTGCAGCGGCGGCATCGCGGCGTAGAGCCGCCCGTCCTCGATCACCGGCCGCATGTACTTGGCGAACAGGGTGATCAGCAACGTCCGGATGTGCGACCCGTCGACGTCCGCGTCGGCCATCAGGATCACCCGGCCGTAGCGCATGGTGTTGAGGTCGAACGTCCGGCCGGTGCCCGCGCCGAGGACCTG
The DNA here is from genome assembly GCF_040639675.1 of Actinosynnema sp. NPDC023794. Classification (NCBI taxonomy): domain Bacteria; kingdom Bacillati; phylum Actinomycetota; class Actinomycetes; order Pseudonocardiales; family Pseudonocardiaceae; genus Actinosynnema; species Actinosynnema sp. NPDC023794. Next base: position 236,761 of record NZ_JBFAFR010000011.1, read on the forward strand.
CACGATGCTGGCGATCTCGACGTTGCGCAGGGTGTCGGCGAGGCTGGCCTTCTGCACGTTGAGGATCTTGCCGCGCAGCGGCAGCAGCGCCTGGTACTCCGACACGCGGGCCATGCGCGCCGAGCCGAGGGCGCTGTCGCCCTCCACGAGAAAAAGTTCGCTTCGCGAAACACCTGTGGTGCGGCAGTCGACCAGTTTCGCGGGCATCGCGGCGCCTTCGAGGGCCGTCTTGCGGCGGGCGGCGTCCTTCTGCTGCTTCTGGGTCAGGCGGACGCGGGAGGCGTCGACGACCTTCTGCAGGACGACCTTGGCCTCGCCCTTGGTGCGCCGGTCCTCGGTCCAGGCCTTGAGGTGCTTCTCGACCACGCCGAGCGCCACCTTGGTGATGCCCGCGGTGGAGAGCTCGTCCTTCGTCTGCGAGGTGAACTGCGGTTCGGGGATGCGGACGTGGACGACGGCGGTCATGCCCTCCAGCACGTCGTCGAGCGTCGGCGGGTCCTCCTTGGGCTTGAGCAGGCCCCTGGTCTTGCCGATGGCGTCCTGGATCGACTTGAGCACCGCGCGTTCGAAGCCGCGGCGGTGGGTGCCGCCGTGGACGTTGCGGATGGTGTTGGTGAAGCACTCGACGATGCGCTCGTAGCCGGTGCCCCAGCGCAACGCGATCTCGACCTCGGCGTGGCGCTCGACCTTCGACCGCATGACGCCGTTCTCGTCGGCCGCGTTCTCGTGGTAGACGCCGTCGCCGGTGATGAGCAGCGTGCCGGTGACCGGCTTGTCGCCGGTGGGCGCGAGGTAGTCGACCATGTCGACCAGGCCGCCCGGGTAGTGGAACGTCTCCTCGCCGATCGCGTCGTCGGCGGCGACGCGCAGGGTGTAGGTCACGCCGGGCACGAGGAACGCGGTGTTGCGCAGCTTCGTGCGGACGGCCTCGACGTCGAGCGCGGCGCCGTTCTCGAAGTAGCGGGCGTCGTGCCAGTAGCGGATGGACGTGCCGGTGCGCTTGGTGCGGCCGGTGACGCGCAGGCCCGACTGGCGGGTGAAGCCGGCGTCGGGGCCGGGACCGTCGAACACGCCGGGCACGCCGTGGGCGAACGACATCTCGTGCGTCTTGCCCTCGCGGCGGACGACGACGTCGAAGCGGTGCGACAGGGCGTTGACGGCGGACGCGCCGACGCCGTGCAGGCCGCCGGAGGTCTTGTAGCCGGAGCCGCCGAACTTGCCGCCGGCGTGCAGCCGGGTGAGGACGAGTTCGACGCCGGACAGGCCGGACTTGGCGTGGGTGCCGGTGGGGATGCCGCGGCCGTCGTCGTCGACCTGGACGCTGCCGTCGGCGTGCAGGGTGACGACGATCTTGGTGGCGTGGCCGCCCACGCCCTCGTCGGTGGAGTTGTCGACCACCTCGGTGAACAGGTGGTTGATGCCCCTGCTGTCGGTGGACCCGATGTACATGCCGGGGCGCTTGCGCACTGCCTCCAGACCCTCCAGGTGGGTCAGGTCGTCGGCCCCGTACAGGATCTCAGCGGTCACCGGGTCGTTCTCCCCAGGTCGTGGCGTGTGTCGAGCGGCGTTCACGGTAGCCGAGCGATGCGCGCGATCCGCGCGGTCCCCGGTGTCCGGATACGGTCGGGCACGTCGTTGGTGTGGTTCACCCGTGATCTTGTCATACTCGAACACAGGTTCGAACATGGAATCACAACGGAGCAGGCCGGCCCGCGGGGTTCCCGCCGGGCCGGGTACCCGTCGCAGGTCCGGCCCACGCCTGGCAAGGGTGTGGCTGGTCGCGTCGGTGCTGAGCGGCGTGCCGTCGACAGTGCACGCACTGTCGACCGGTGGTGACGTTCTGCGGTCGACGCGGGCGGCGGCGTCCTTGCTCGGCGGCACGGGTGTGATCCGCGGCGTGGTGGCGCACCTCGGCGTGTCGGCCTTCTGGACCGTCGTGCTGGCGGCCGTCGACCGGCGGTGGCAGTGGGACGCCCGCACGGGCGCGGTGGCGGGCGCGGTGATCGCGGTGGTGGACCTGGAGCTGGTCGGGCGGCGGTTCCCGGCGGTCCGGGAGCTGCACCGGGCGGCGCAGTGGGCGGACCACGTGGCGTTCGGCGCGCTGGTCGGAGCCGCCCTGCGGTCCACAGTGGACGGGGGTGGAGCAACGCGCCCGACCTCGATCGGGTGAATCCGCGTAGAGTGCTGGCGTTCCCGCGCTGTCGTGCCTGGAGGTGATCGGGCGCCTTGAAGTTCCGACGTGCCGCACCGAAGGAGCGTGCCCCGCAGGTGGAGCCGGTGGTCGAACGAGAGCCCATGGCGGCGCCGCCGGCGCCCGCACCCGTGCCCGCTCAGTTCTCGGCCTCGTTCGCCGGGGCGACGCTGGTGGTGGGGCCGCCCGGTGGCGCGAGCCCCGCCGCGGTCGCGCTCGGACGGAGCCTGCCGGTCGACCGCGGTCGCACGGTGGTCGTGGTCGAGCCGCCTGCGGGCGACGAGGCGTCGTTCTGGCCGGCAGTGGCCGCCGCGCTGCACGGCAGAGGACCCGTGCGGCTGATGACGCCGCACTCCGGCTCGATGCGGCCGACGGCGCCCGCGCAGTGGCTGACCGAGCAGTTGCAGGCGGAGGTGGTGGCGCCGGACGGCGCGGTCACCACCGTGCCCGGCGCCGCGTTCGTCGCGGGCAACGGCGGGTACGGCTGCTGGCTGCGGTTCCTGCCGGGTGCGTCGCCGGTGCCGATGGGTCGGCGGTTCCCGGTGCCGAACTGGGAGGCGGTCGACCCGAACACGCCGTGGCCGACGGGCGAGGTGGGCATCTCCGAGCCGATCCCGGCGGGGCTGTGGCTTCGGGCGCAACGCGCGCAGTTCGACCCGCAGGCGCCGGACGCCCGGGCGGTGATCGGGCTGCCGTGCCGGGACAACGTGCTGACCGTCGTGGTCGGCGGACCGGCCCAGCCGCCCATCCCGACCGACGAGGTGTGCCGCCTGCTCGGCGGGCTGCCGTCGGTGGCGCGGTCGCGGGTGCGGCTGGTCTGGTACGGCGGCGAGCACCAGGCGCAGGCGGTGGCCGATCAGCTCGGCGAGCCGATCTCGCTGTACACGGGCCTGCCGGTGGGATCGCTGCGCAGCGGCGCGGCCGTGGTGGCGGTGAACCCGCGCGGGCAGCAGACCTGGCGGCCGTACGTGACCGAGGTCCGCTACGCGCCGGGTGGCACGCCGGTCGTCTCGGGTTACCGGGTGCCGGTGCAGGGGCTGGTGGAACGCGGTCCGGGCATCTTCGACCTGGGTGGCGGCGTGGTGCTGGAGGTCGTGCCCTCCGGGCTGTGGGTGCGCGACGCGGAGGACAACGGACCCGAGGTGCGGTCGCTGCCGGTGGACCCGGAGTGGGCCCGGCTGACCGTCGGCTCGCCCGGCCGCACGACGGCGGGCGCCGTCGCGGTGGCGGGCGCGTCGCTGGTGGAACGGCTGGAGCCGGAGGTGCGGCGGCTGCTGAAGGTCGTGTTCTGCGACCCGTCGCCGATGCCGCGCCCGCCGGTGGCCGAGGAGCCGCCGCCACCCGTGACGTCCGACGAGCCGGTGCCGCTGAGCGTGGACGGCCCGCTGGCGGACTCCCCCGCGCCGGCGTGGGGCGAGCGGGCGGGCGAGGAGGTCGTGCCGGTCGACCACCGCAGCACGGAGCCCGAGCGCGACGCGCTGCGCCGGATGCTGGGCGAGCGCTACGGCGAGCACGCTGCGGTGGCGTGCCGGCACATCGCGGAGCGCCCGGACGACCCCGAGGCGTTCGAGGCGGTGGTGACGGACCTCGCGGCGGTGTCGGCGTGCCTGCGCAACGACGAGGAGATCCTGGTCGAGGCGCTGCGCAGCGGGAAGCTGGGCCGGTTGTGGCCGTACGCGGCGTCGGTGGTGTCGGGGCTGCGCCGGTTGCCGACGCACCAGGGCGTGACCGTGTGCTGGGGCGACGCGCGCCGGTTCCGCACCGGTGACGTGCTGGTGGAGCACGGTCTGCTCAACACCGTCGCGGGCCCCGGGGTGCCGGTCGACGGGCGGGTGGAGTTCCTGCTCTGGTCGGTGACGGGTCGGCGGGTGTCGGTGGTCGACTCGTTCGGCAGCGTGATCCAGGAGCGGGTGCTGTTCGCGCCGGGGACGGCGTTCAAGGTGCTCGCGGTGGTGGAGGCGGAGGAGTCGGCGCCGATGCAGGTCATGGCGCAGGAGGTGGTGGGTCGGCACCACGAGCTGCCGCCGGGCGTGCTGGGCAGCCTGGAACGGGCCGCGATCGCACTCCGCAACCACGCCCGCGCCACGGCATGAGGTCGGGGCGGTAGGCGAGGTCGGCGACGCCGCTCCGCAGGTAGCGGCCCGCACGGCGGCACGGCCTCGGGACCTCGGGCTGGAGGCAGCCTCGAGGCGGCGGCCCGAACAGCCGGGCTCGGCTCCCCGGCAGGCAGCAGCACGAACACCGGGCGCGAGCGAGCCTCAGTAGGCGACTGCCCGGTCGGCGACGCCCGGCGCGGGCGCGACACCGGCCGAGGCCGGGTAGGAGACCCGGTCCGGCACGCCGTCGGACGTGTAGCGCTGCGCGGGCGCGGCGGCCAGCTGGTCGAGCCACACCGTCGAGCCGTAGCGGGCGTCCTCGCCGGTCGGGTCCTGTGACCGGATGCGTGGCGTGCGCGCCGGGTCGAAGTCCGCCGCGTAGGGCGAAGGCGCCGGTCCCGCGCCCACCATCAGCACGCACGCGTACTCGTACTGGGTGCCCTCGAAGCCGCCGCGCAGGGCGAGCGCGCCGTTCGCCGGGATCGCGCCGAACGGCAGCGCCAGGGTCGACACCTGGTAGTCCGGCACGGCCCGCTGGATCTCCCGCTGCCCGGACGCGATCGCCTCCTGCACTCCCCCGTCGTCGGTCAACGCGAGGTTGGTGTGGTCACGGGTGTGGTTGCCGATCTCGAAGCCGTGCTCGCGCAACCAGCGCAGGGCCGCGCCGTCCGGTGACCCGAACGGCCCGGCGTTGACGTACAGGCTGGCCACCGGCCGGAAGCCGGTGTGCCGCGCGGCGACGTCCAGCAGGATGGCGATGGCCGTGCCGGCCGCGGGCTTCCCGTCGGCGCCGAGCGCGAACTGGGTCGCGTCGCCGTCGTCGAAGGTCAGCACGACGGGGTGCGCGCCGGCCGGGAGGTCGAGGCGCCCGGTCGCGTACTCGGTGGCGGTCACCGGCACGTACCCCTCGGCGGCCAGTCGCTCCAGCTCGGCTCGGAACGCCGCCGGCGTCCGGTCGTAGACCGACGTGGGCTGCTCGACGAGCCGGTGGTACATCAGGATCGGCACCTGGCCGAGCTCGTTCGCGCCCACCGCTGCCGGGTCGGGTGGCGCGGAGGACGACGGCGGGGCGGACGAGGAGCGCGCGGGCAGCTGCGCCGCGGCCTCGTCGGGCGGGCCCGCCGCGGGTTGGCCGGCGCAGCCGCAGCACAGGGCCGCGACGAGCGCCACAACGGTCCGGACCGGCGTCGACGTGGTGTTCACAGTCGAATGGTTCCGCGCCGCGGCCGGGTCGACACCGTGGTACACCCCTTCGGATGACCTTGGGTTTGGTGCTCCGCCACCCGGTCAAGTCGCTGGTAACCGATGCCACGCCCAGATCGGAGTCACTCGATGTCGGAATCGCCCCGGAAGCTCAAGCGCGTGCTGATCCCAGCCGTCGGCGTCGTGGTGCTGCTGCTGATCGCCGGGGTCGTCACGACGATCGTGCACGGGCGCGGCGTCGGCCTCGCCGTGGCGGAGCTGGGCAACGGCACCGCTGTCACTCCTTCGGGTGTAGAGCGCGTGTCCATCACCACCGCGGAGGTCAGCGGGCTCGACCGTGTCACCGTGCACGTGGACGGACAGCCGGTGCAGGCGCGACGCGCCGACGGCCGCATGACGTTGACCGGGGTCAAGCTCGCCGAGGGCAGGCACACGCTGTCCGTGCGGGCGGCCAACCCGTTGCCCTGGATGCCCGACGTGGAGGTGCAGCGCGAGTTCACCGTGGACGCCACGCCGCCCGCGCTGAAGGTGGACGTGGTCGAGGCCGAGTCGCCACGCGGCCCGGTGACGGTGAAGGGCAGCGCGGACGGCGCGGACACCGTGCAGGTGGGCGACCAGCGGGTGCCGGTGCGCGACGGGAAGTTCGAGGTCTCGCTGGCGTCGGCCGCCACCAGCGTCCGGGTCGAGGCCAGCGACGCCGCGGGCAACGCGCAGCGCCAGGAGGTCGCGGTCAAGGTCACCCACCCCGGGATGCGTGCGGTGCACATGAGCGCCGCCGCGTGGGCCACGGCGTCGTTGCGCGACCCGGTGCTGGCAATGGCGCGCGAGGGCCGCATCGACACCGTGCAGCTCGATGTCAAGGACGAGAGCGGCGAGATCGGCTACGACTCGCAGGTGCCGCTGGCCAGGCAGATCGGCGCGAACCGCAACTACTACGACGCCCGCGCCGTGCTGGCCGAGCTGCACGGGTTGGGGCTGCGGGTGGTCGGCAGGTTGGTGGCGTTCCGCGACCCGGTGCTCGGCAAGGCGTCGTGGCACTCGGGCGCGCGTGACCGGCTGTCGCAGAACACGTCGGGCGCGCCCTGGTCGGCGCACTACGGCGAGTACGCGTTCACCAACTTCGCCAACCCCGAGGTCCGGGCGTACAACACGGCGATCGCCGCTGAGGCCGCGTCGCTGGGCTTCGACGACGTCCTCTACGACTACGTGCGGCGTCCGGACGGCCCGATCGGGCAGATGGTGTTCCCGGGCCTGACCACCAGCCCCGAGCAGTCCATCGTGGACTTCCTGAAGGAGAACCGGGCGGCCGTGCGGGAGCACGGCGCGTACCTGGGCGCGTCGGTGTTCGGCATCGCCGCGCACAGCCCGACCGACGTGGCGCAGGACATCCCGGCCATCGCGGCGCACGTGGACTACGTCTCGCCGATGGTCTACCCGTCGCACTGGGGCCCGAACGAGTACGGCGTGGCCAACCCGAACGCGATGCCGTACGAGATCGTGCGGGCGTCGGTCGCGGACTTCGTCCGGATGACCGGGGGCACCGGCGCGACGGTGATCCCGTGGCTGCAGGCGTTCTCGCTGGGGCACCACTACGGTCCGGGCGAGGTGCAGGCGCAGGTGCGCGCCACGTCGGAGGCCGGCGCGCCGTCGTTCCTGCTGTGGAACGCCGCCTGCACGTACGGCTCGGCCGGCCTGGAGCCCGCATGAAGGCCGTGTCCGCGGTGCCCTACCTGACCGGTGTCTGCCTGGCGGCGACGACCGTGGTGGCCTTGGACGTCGGGATGGAGGCACGGCCTGCGATGGTGGCGTGGCCCTCGTCCCAGGTCGTGCCGTCCGTGTCCCCGCCTTCACCCTCCGCGGAGCGGAGCGCTCCCCCGGTCGACTCGTTGCGCTCCGGTGCGGACCTGCCGGCCGGTCCGGCGTTCCCGGAGCACGGCGCGGGCACCTGGCACGTGGTGCCGCCGCCGGGCTCGGCCGCCACGTCCGGCATCACCTACTCGGTCGAGGTCGAGGACGGGGTGGTGCTGCCGCACGGCGACGACTCGTTCGCCGCCGTGGTCGACCACGTGCTGCGGCACCCGCGCGGGTGGGCGAGCCGGCACGCGTTCCGGCGGGTGGGCGGTGACGTGGAGCCGGAGCTGCGGATCCGGTTGACCTCGCAGCGGACCGCGCGGTCGTTGTGCGGGTTCGAGCTGCCCTACGACACGTCGTGCCGGATCGGGTCGACGGTGCACCTCAGCTCGGCGCGCTGGTTCCGGGGCGCGCACACCTACGGCGACGACCTGCGTGGTTATCGGACCTACGCGGTCAACCACGAGGTCGGGCACTTCCTCGGCCTCGGCCACGAGGTGTGCCCGGCGGACGGCGCGCCGGCGCCGGTGATGATGCAGCAGACGCTGAGCGCGGACAACGACGGGCTGGCGTCGATCACGACGGGCAGCGACCAGGGTGTCGTGGTCGTGCCGGACGGGAAGTCGTGCACGCCGAACCCGTGGCCGTGACGGTCTGCACCCGGGGACCACAGGTCGGACGGCAACGCCGTCGAGCGCGGCGCGGCAAGGCGGGTCGGCGCGCCCCGCGTCGGCGAAAAGGGTCGTGGCGGGCTCGGCGCCACCGGCCGGAGCCCATGGCGGAACGGCCGCCGTCGCGCGGACGCGCCTCCGCGCGACGGCGGCCACGTGGGTCACCCCGCCGCGGCCGTCCTGGCCCGCTGCTCGGCGACCAGGTCGCGGTACCAGTGGAAGCTCGCCCGTGGCGTGCGGACCAACGTCTCGTAGTCGACGTGCACGAGGCCGAACCGGTGCTTGTAGCCGTGCGCCCACTCGAAGTTGTCCAGGAACGACCAGACGAAGTACCCGCGCAGGTCGACACCGGCGGCGATCGCGTCGTTGGCCGCCGCGAGGTGGGTGCGCAGGTACTCGATGCGCTCCTGGTCGACGAAGCCGGGGTGGTCCGGGTACACGCACCCGTTCTCGGTGACGTAGACCGGCGGCAGGTCGGGGTAGCGCTCCGTCAGCCCGACCAGCGTCTGGGTCAGCCCCTCGGGCTCGACCGGCCAGTTCATCGCGGTGCGGGGCACGTCCGGCAGGCGGGTGGTGTCGATGCCGATGTCGATCGACGTGCGGGTGGCCGGGTCCGGGTCGCGGTGCGGCGCGTCGGCCACGTGCTGCCGGTAGTAGTAGTTGATGCCCACGTAGTCCAGCGGCGTGGAGATCAGCTCCAGGTCGCCGTCCCGGCGGAACGACAGGTCGGTGACGCCCGCGAACGTCTCCTCGTAGTCGTCCGGGTAGCGGCCCGCGAACAGCGGTTCGGTGAACTGGCGGCGCAGCAGCAGGTCGTGCCTGCGCGCTGCGGCGACGTCCGCGTCCGACGAGGTGACCGGGGTCGACGGCGACTGGTTCAGCACGATGCCGAACTCGTGACCCGGCGTGCCGCGCATGGCCCGCACCGCGAGCCCGTGCGCCACCATCAGGTGATGGGCGGCGGCGAGGGAGCCGTGACCTTCCCGCGCGCCGGGCGCGTGCCTGCCTTCGCCGTAGCCGACGATCGAGGACACGTACGGCTCGTTGAACGTGGTCCACTTCGACACCCGGTCGCCGAGGGCGTCGTGCACGATCACCGCGTACTCGGCGAACCGCTCCGCGGTGTCCCGCGACCGCCAGCCGCCCAGTTCCTCCAACGCCTGCGGCAGGTCCCAGTGGTACAGGGTGAGGAACGGCTCGATGCCCCGCTCCAGCAGCCCGTCGACCAACCGGCGGTAGAAGTCCAGGCCGCGCTGCTCGACCGCGCCGGCGCCCGTCGGCAGGATCCGGGGCCACGCCACCGAGAACCGGTACGCGTCCACGCCGAGCTCGCCGAGCAGCGCCAGGTCCTCCGGCATCCGGTGGTAGTGGTCGCAGGCGACCGCACCGGTGTCGCCACCGGCGACCGCGCCCTGCACCGCGCCGAACGCGTCCCAGATCGACGGTCCTCTCCCGTCGGCGTCGACGGCGCCTTCGATCTGGTAGGCCGACGTGGCGACGCCCCAGCGGAATCTTTGAGGGAAGTCGGTCAACTGACACTCCTAGACAAGCTGTTGATGTGTGAACGGCGGGAAGGCGCTGGAAGCCCGGACCGTTGGCTGGTACGAGCAACGGCGTCGTGCGTCGGCGGAGTACACGCGCTCGGTGTGACCACGCCCGGCTGGCGCGTGCCCAGAGGAGCCTCCCGCAAGCAGGGGGATCGAACAACCGTGCCAGGGCCAGGACCGCTCGGGTCCACGCCAGGATCGCGGACCGGCACCGGGACTTCCTGCACGAGCTGTCCACTCGACTCGTCCGTGAGAACCACGCGGTCGTGACCGGGGATCTCCACGTGCGGAGCATGATGAAGAACCGATCTTTGGCACGCGCCAGAGGCAACGCGCACTGGGCGCAGCTGCGGTCGATGCTCGAGTACGAGTCCCGGTGGCACGGGCGCGAGCTGATCGTGATCGACCGCTGGACCGCAGCCTGCGGAGCCGGAGTGGCACCGACTCGACGCCAGTCGGCGGGACATCCGACGCAACCCTCCCCTCGTGGGTGGAAGAAAGAAATGGTGGCGCGAGCCTGGTGGAATCCCGGTCTGACGGCCGGGGTGGACCGTCAAGCGAGGAGCGCTCGAACGGTCAGCGCGGTCACCCTTTGAGCGCGCCCGCCATGATCCCGCCGACGATCTGCCGGCCGAACAGGAGGAACACCGCGAGCACCGGCACGGTGCCGATGGTCGCCGCGGTGAGCACGAGCGTGTAGTCGGTGGTGTAGCCGCTGGCCAGGGTGTTCAGCGCGGTCTGCACGGTGGGGTTCTCCGGCGTCAGCACGACCAGCGGCCAGAAGAAGTCGTTCCACGCCTGCATGAACGTGAACAGGCCGAGGACGGCGGCGGCCGGGCGGGCGGCGGGCAGGACCACGTTCCAGTACAGGCGCAGCGAGCTGCACCCGTCCATGCGGCCCGCCTCCAGCAGCTCGTCGGGCACGGCGCGTTCGAAGTACTGGCGCATGAAGAACACGCCGAACGCCGTGACCAGGCCGGGCACGATGACCGCGTGGATCTCGCCGGCCCAGCCGAAGTCGCTCATCATCATGTAGAGCGGGATGACGCCGAGTTCGGTGGGCACCGCCTGGGTGGCGACCACGAGCAGCATGAGCGCCGACCGGCCCCGGAACTTCAGCTTGGCGAAGGCGAAGCCCGCCAGGGTGGAGAAGAACACCACCGACACGGTGATGGTCCCCGACACGATCAGCGAGTTCATCATCGCCAGCGCGAAGTCCGACTGGTCGAACACCCGCGAGATGTTGGCGAACAGGTGGCCGCCCGGCACGAGCACGGGCGGCACGCTGCTCACCTTGTCCGACGTCTGCGAGGACACCACGAGCGACCAGTACACGGGGAACGCCGACCCGGCGAGCACCGCGATCAGCGCCGCGTACGTCCACGGTCCGGGCATCCGCAACGACCGGCGTCGCCGGGACGGCGCGGGCGGGGGCGCGCCGGGCGCCAGCGGTTCGAGCACGGTTGTCATGGTGTCCTCTCAGTCCGTCCGGATGCGGCGCGCGGCCAGGTAGCTCAACCCGGTGATGAGGACCGTCGCGATGAGCAGGAGCCAGGCGATGGCCGACGCGTAGCCGAAGTCGAACTTCGTGAAGCCCTGCTCGTAGAGGTAGAGCGCGGCGGTCTGGAACTGCCGGTCCGAGCCGCCGGTCGCGGCAGCCGCACCGGGGTTGAACAGCAGCGGCTCGGCCAGCAGCCGCATGTTGCCCGCGGTGGCGATCACGGTGGAGAAGATGATCTGCGGTCGCAGCATGGGCACGGTGATGCGCCAGAACTGCTGCCACGCGGTCGCGCCGTCCAGCCGGGCCGCCTCGTACACGCTGGTCGGGATGGCCTGCATGGACGCCAGGAAGATCAGCGCGTGGTAGCCGGTCCAGCGCCACACCACCATCGCGGCGATGGCGGTGTGGGAGCTGCCGGTGCCCGCCTGCCAGTCGATCCGGCCCGCCTCGAACAGCTCCAGCACCCAGTTGATCAGACCGAAGTCACGGCCGAACAGCTGCGCGAAGATGATCGTCACCGCCGCCACCGAGGTGATGTTCGGCAGCAGCACCCCCATCCGGAAGAACGTCCGGCCGCGCAGCCGCCGGTTGAGCAGTTGCGCGATGCCGAGCGCGAACAGGATCTGCGGGACGGTGGTGAGCAGCCACAGGCTCAGCGTGTTGCCCATCGCGTTCCAGAAGTACGGGTCCGCGGTGAGCAGCTCGACGTAGTTGTCCACGCCGACGAACGTGGCCGCGTCGCCGTCGAGCAGGTTGCGGTCCTGCATCGACACCCAGGCGGTGTAGAGCAGGGGGAACAGGCCGAACACCGCGAACAGCAGGAAGTACGGCGCGATGTAGGCGTACGGCGCGTAGCGGATGTCCCACCGGTGGCGGCGTTCGCGCCAGTCCGTCTTCATCAGTCCGCTACCTCGTCACGTCGGCGACGAACTGGTCCCACGACTCGTCCGGGCTCTGCTTGCCCTGCTCGACGCGCTGCATGGCGTTGCCGATCTCGGTCTGGACGTCGCCGGCCTTGGGGCCCTGGTACTGCGGCTTCAACGCGCGGGCGGCGTCGGTGAAGACCTTGCCGGAGGGCGCGTTGTTGAAGAACGGGTCGGTCTTCTGGGCCACCGACTGCTCGCTGTAGAGCTTCGGCGCGGACGGGAGCAGGCCGGCGCTGGCGAAGACCTTGGCCTGCTGCTCGGGCGCGGTGAGCCAGGTGACCAGCTCGACGGCCTTGTCGACGTTCTTGCCCTGCTTGGGCACGGTCAGGTACGAGCCGCCCCAGTTGCCGCCACCGCCGGGCACGGCCGCGAGGTCCCACTTGCCCGCGGTCTCCGGGGCCTGGTCCTTGATCTTGGCCATCATCCAGGCCGGGCAGGCGAGGGTGGCGAACTGGCCCTGCTTGAAGCCGGTGTTCCACTGCGGGGTGCTGTACAGCAGCCCGGCGGACAGGCCGTCGGCGACGCCCTGCGCGACGAGGTTCCAGCCCTTCTTGATGTCGGCGTTCTCGCCCACGACGATCTTGTCGTTCTTGTCGTAGTAGCCGGTCGGCGCCTGGCCGACGATCGCGTTGAGCACGGTGGGGCCGCCGTCGAAGAACTTCGCGCCGGCCGGGGCCTTGGCGGCGAACTGCTTGCCGGTGGCCATGAACTGCTCCCACGTCGGCCACAGCGCGGAGACCTGGTCGCGGTCGGACGGCAGGCCGGCGGCCTCGAACAGGTCGCGGCGGTAGCAGATGGCCAGGCCGCCGACGTCGGTGCCGTAGCCGATCTGCTTGCCGTCCTTGGACAGCGAGCCCTCCCACTTCCAGTCCAACCAGCGGTCCTTGATGTCGGACTTCAGCTCGACGAACTGGCCGGGGTTGGCCTTGAACTGGTTGATGTAGCCGACGTCGACGGCCTCGACGTCGGCGGCGCCGTTGTTCGTGGCGAGGTGGGCGGCGAGGTTCTTGTGGTGGTCGGAGTAGGAGGCGGTGCGGTCGGTGATGTCGACGTCCGGGTGCGCCTTCTCGTACTCCTCGAAGAGCTGCTGGTAGCCGAAGTTGCCGAACAGCCCGATGGTGATCCTGGTCTTGCCGTCGCTCGCGCCGCTGCCGCAGCCCGCGGCGACCAGGGCGGCGGCCAGCAGGCCTGCGCCGACCAGGGTCGGAGTTCGTCTCATAACGCGGCTCTCCTTCTCCATCAATGAACGGGCCGTTTTCGGGCACGCCGGACCCGCGCAGGGTCGATCCGGGGGTTTCCGGCGAATTCGACCGGGGTTCGCACCCGGCCGCTGTGGTGTACATGACAGTCCCGACCCGCGACACCGTCAAGTAACGAAACGATAACCTGGCCGTTGCCGAGCTTCGCCGTTTCCGCAGGTGATAGCGTGTCCACCCTGGTCAGGACGCACTGACTGAGCGACTGAAACCGGTTACAAAGAAAGGGCGGCAGATGACCACGATCCGTGAGATCGCCCAGCTGTGCGGGGTGTCGGTGGCGACCGTTTCACGCGTTTTCAACCAGCCGCTGACCGTCAGCAAGGAAAAGCGCGAAGTGGTCGAGCGGGTGGCCCGCGAACTCGACTACCGGCCCAACGAGTCGGCCCGCGCGCTGGCCACGAAGAGGTCCGGGCTGATCGGCCTGGTGTGGGACACGGACCACCGCAGGCCCGGCTGGCGGCACCCGTACCTGCAGGAGCTGCTGATCGGCTTGAAGTCGGCGCTGAGCGCGCACGGCTACCACCTGCTGATGCTCGCCACGAGCGGGTCGGCGGCGCTGCGGGCGGTCGGCGCGTCCCTGGCGGACCCGGTGGCTTACGTGAACATGACCCGGCGGCACCACCTCGGCGGGCTGGTGCTCATCGACAGCGGGTCGGACGCCTCCGCGTTCGCCGCGTTCGCCCAGTCCGGGCTGCCGTGCGTGGCGGTGGACGTGGACGTCGACGGGCCGCGGGCGACCTACGTGACGTCGGACAACGCCGGTGGCGCGGCGATGGCGGTGCGCCACCTGGTCGACGCGGGGCACCGCCGGATCGCCACGATCACCGGGCCGCGGGCCAACCGCCCGGCGGCGGAGCGGCTGGCCGGCTTCCGCTCGGCGATGGCCGCCGAAGGGCTGGAGGTGCCGCCGGAGTACGTCGTGGAGGGCGATTTCTACCGGCCCAGCGGCCAGGCGGCGATGCGGTCGCTGATCGCGTTGCCCGAGCCGCCGACGGCGGTGTTCTGCGCGAGCGACGAGATGGCGGTCGGCGCGTTGCTGGCGGCGCGCCACGCGGGGCTGCGGGTGCCGGACGAGCTGGCGGTGGTGGGGTTCGACGACATCGAGCTGGCCGCCCTGGTCGACCCGCCGTTGACCACGTTGGCGCAGGACAAGGCGGGTATCGGGGTGGCCGCGGCACGGGCCGTGCTGACCATGGTGCACGGCGGCGAGAAGCCCGCGCCCGCGTTCCTGCCGACCAAGCTCGTGGTGCGCGCGTCCAGCCGGTGAGCCGCCCCGGTCAGCAGGTCGGCGGCGGCGTGCTGCCCGGTGGCCCGAACTCCAGGCGCAGCGAGTCCGTGCGGGGCACGACGAACGCGGTGCCGGACGACGTCCGCCACGTCGCGGGCAGGAACACGTACTGGCCGCCGGACTGCAGCAGCAGCTTCAACCCGTCGTAGCGGTACTTGTGGGCCGCGTCGGGCTGCGCGCACGTCACCTGGCGCACCCCCTCGCCGGTCAGGTTCAGGCCTTCCCCGCTGTAGACGACCAGGGCGGGCATGTCCGGCACCCGTGCCTCGGTCTCCGCGCCGCGCCGCGTCCCGACCGCGCTCGAGTAGTCGCCGACGGCCCAGAACAAGCCGATGCTGACCAGCAGGAACGCGGCCACCGACTCCGCGACGCCGAATCGCGCGCCCTGCCGACCACGTCCCGCGGTGACGCTCCACCGCCGCCACGCGAACGCCAGCAGGACGACGCCGACCGCGAAACCCAGCCCGGGCAGTCCGGGGTAGCCGCGGTACGGCTCCGGGTCGACGGTGATCGGCACCGTCACCGCGAGCAGGGCGGCGCCGAGCACCGCGGCCACCGGCGCGCAGACCCTCAGGAACGCCGTCCACCGCCGCGCCGACAGCCGCGTTCGCAGGTACCGGGCCAGGAAGGTGACGAACAGGACGGCGATCGCGATCCCCGCCAGCGGCATGAACAGCCCGTCCGCGCCACGCGCCAGGATCTCGTCCGAGGTCTGGCCGAGCAGCGTGTAGTGCACCCGGAAGTGGGCGAAGAACACCTGCGTGGCCACCAGGCCGAAGAAGTACAGCAGGGCCGTGAGCAGGGTGGTGTTGGCGACCACCGACGCCACGATCCGCAGCGCCCGCGACGATCCCGTCTGCGGGTCGGCCAGGTCGGAGTCCACCTGTGATGCCGAGGCGGTGACAGCGCGGCGCGTGCTCACGACCGTCACCTGCCGCCGGCCGAGGTCTTGGTGACGGTCGTGGTCGTCGTGGTCGTCGTGGTCGTCGTCGACGATCCTCCGGAGTTGCCGCCGCCAGGGCACTGCGGACCGTGGTAGATGGTCACGGTGCCGCCCCGATCGACCGGTTGGGCGAGATCTCCGAGATGCAGCCCGTGCTACCGCGCAGTTTCGTGACGACCTCGATGTGGCACCGGCTCGGGCCGCACTGCTCCTCCAACTGATCCTCGATCGTCCCCTTCTTCTCCTCCGGGCCCTGGGCCAGGCGGCTGGGGTCGTAGAGGATCGGGCTGCCGGGCACTCCCGGTTTCCCCGCCGTGGTGGTCGTGGGCCGGGGTGCCGGGGGTGTCCACCGCGTGCCCGATTCGGCCGCGCCGGACTCCGTCGCCTCGGGTTCGGCCGCGCCGGATTCCGTCGCCCCCGATTCGGCCGCGGTGCCGCCCGGTGTCGCCGCATCGGTCTGCTGAACCGTGGTGAGCTGCGAGGACACCGGCCTCTCCGGGACGTCGGAACAACCGACGACCACCGCGCAGACCAGCACTGCGAACGATCTTCCGGTCGACCACCTCATCGGTAATCACCCGCCCCTGCCATCTCCCTGCGGTTTCACCCACTAGGAGCTTCGGGCGCGTCCGTGGATACACCACGTGGGCTAATCGGGCCTCCGCTCAGACGTTGCGCCGGTACTGGCCGCCCACCTCGAAGAACGCCTCGGTGATCTGGCCGAGCGTGCACACCCGGGCGGCGTCCATCAGCACCTCGAACACGTTCCCGCCCGACGCGGCGGCTTCCTTCAACCGGCGCAGCGCGGGCTCCGCCTCGGCCGTGTGCGCGGCGGCGAACGCGCGCGTCCGCTCGACCTGCGACCGCTTCTCGTCCTCCGTGGCCCGTGCCAGCTCGATGGTCACGTTCTCGCGCTTCCCGTCGGCGGGCAGGAACGTGTTCACCCCGATCAACGGCAGCGAACCGTCGTGCTTGCGCTGCTCGTACCGCATCGACTCGTCCTGGATCCGGCCCCGCTGGTAGCCGGTCTCCATCGCGCCCAGCACGCCGCCGCGCTCGGAGAGCCGGTCGAACTCCGCCAGCACCGCCTCCTCGACCAGGTCGGTCAGCTCCTCGACCACGAACGAGCCCTGCAACGGGTTCTCGTTCGCCGAGAGGCCCCACTCCTTGTTGATGATCAGCTGGATCGCCATCGCCCGGCGCACCGACGACTCCGTGGGCGTGGTGACCGCCTCGTCGTAGGCGTTGGTGTGCAACGAGTTCGTGTTGTCGTACAGCGCGCACAACGCCTGCAACGTGGTCCGGATGTCGTTGAAGTCCATCTCCTGCGCGTGCAGCGACCGACCGGACGTCTGCACGTGGTACTTGAACTTCTGCGACCGCTCGTTCGCCCCGTACCGCTCGCGCATCGCGATCGCCCAGATCCGCCGCGCCACCCGGCCGATCACGCTGTACTCGGCGTCCATGCCGTTGGAGAAGAAGAACGACAGGTTCGGCGCGAAGTCGTCGACGTCCATGCCGCGCGCCAGGTACGACTCGACGTAGGTGAACCCGTTGGCCAGCGTGAACGCCAGCTGGCTGATGGGGTTCGCCCCGGCCTCGGCGATGTGGTAGCCCGAGATCGACACCGAGTAGAAGTTGCGCACCTTCCGCCGGATGAACCACTCCTGGATGTCGGCCATCATCCGCAGGGAGAACTCGGTGGAGAAGATGCAGGTGTTCTGCCCCTGGTCCTCCTTGAGGATGTCCGCCTGCACGGTGCCGCGCACGGTCGACAGCGCCCACGCCGTCAGCTCGTCCGCCTCGGCCTCGGACGGCTCGCGGCCGTGCTCGGCGCGGAACTTGTCGACCTGCTGGTCGACCACCGTGTTGAGGAAGAACGCCAGGATCGTCGGCGCCGGACCGTTGATCGTCATCGACACCGACGTGGTGGGCGAGGTCAGGTCGAACCCGTCGTAGAGCGCTTTCATGTCATCCAGCGTCGCGATGGACACACCGGACGTGCCGACCTTGCCGTAGACGTCCGGCGGGGTGTCGGGGTCGCGGCCGTACAGCGTCACCGAGTCGAACGCGGTCGACAGCCGGGTCGCCTCCGAACCCTGCGACAGGTACTTGAACCGGCGGTTCGTGCGGAACGCGTCGCCCTCGCCCGCGAACATCCGCGCCGGGTCCTCACCGTCCCGCTTGAACGGGAACACACCCGCCGTGTACGGGAAGTGGCCGGGCAGGTTCTCCTTGCGCAGGAACCGAAGCAACGTGCCGTCGTCCTCGTAGCGCGGCAGCGACACCCGCCGCACCTTGTTGCCGGACAAGGTCTCCCGCGTCAGCTTGGTGTGGATCTCCTTGTCCCGCACCCGCACGACCATCTCGTCACCGCTGTAGGCCTCGACCACCTGCGGCCACGACGCCAGCAGCTCCGCCGACACCGCGTCGACCTGCTTGCGCGCGGACTCCAGCAGCGAGGTGATCGCCGCCGTGTCGTGCCCGGCCCCCTCCAACTCCTCGCGTGCCGCCCGCAGGTGCGCGACCCGCCGCACCGCGTCCACGTGCGTCTCGGTGGCGCGGTGGTAGCCGCGCACCGTCTCGGCGATCTCGGCCAGGTACCGCACCCGCGTGGGCGGCACCACGGTCGCCGCCGACGTCGACACCTTCCCGGTCACCACCGGCAGCACGCCCTCGGCCACGTCCACGCCGCGTTGCGCCAGCTCGCCGCGCAGGTGCTGGTACAGGGCCGTCACGCCGTCGTCGTTGAACGTCGCCGCCGACGTGCCGAAGACCGGCATGTCCTCCCACGACGCGCCGAACGCCTCCCGGTTGCGCACCAGCTGGCGGGCCACGTCACGGCGCGCGTCCTCCGCGCCGCGGCGCTCGAACTTGTTGATCGCGACCGCGTCCGCGAAGTCCAGCATGTCGATCTTCTCCAGCTGCGACGCGGCGCCGAACTCCGGCGTCATCACGTACAGCGAGAGGTCGACGAACGGCACGATCGCCGCGTCACCCTGGCCGATGCCCGGCGTCTCCACCACGACCAGGTCGAACCCGGCCGCCTGGCACGCCAGGATCGCGTCACCCAGGCCGTCCGGCACCTCCGAGCCCGCCCGGCGGGTCGCCAGCGAGCGGAAGAACACGCGGTCGCCGTCCAGGCAGTTCATCCGGATCCGGTCGCCGAGCAGCGCGCCGCCGCCCTTCCGCCGGGTCGGGTCGATCGCCAGCACCGCCACGCGCAGCTTGTCCTGCTGGTCCAGCCGGAACCGGCGCACCAGTTCATCGGTCAGCGACGACTTCCCCGAACCACCCGTTCCGGTGATTCCCAGCACCGGCACCGAGCGCTCGCCCGCGACGTGGGCCATCCGGTCGCGCACGTCCGCCGGCAGCACGCCCGCCTCGATCATCGTGATCGCCCTGGCCAGCACGTCCTCACCGCCGGTGAACAGCCCGTCCCACGACGACGGAGGACGCTCGGCCAACGACCCGTCGCACGCCTGCACCATCGTGTTGATCATGCGGGCGAGGCCGAGCTCCTGCCCGTCGGCCGGGGAGAAGATCCGCGCCACGCCGCGGGAGTGCAGCAGTTCGATCTCCTCCGGCACGATCACGCCGCCACCGCCGCCGAAGACCTTGATGTGCCCCGCGCCGCGTTCGGCCAGCAGCTCGACCAGGTAGCTGAAGTACTCGACGTGCCCGCCCTGGTAGGCGCTGATGGCGATGCCCTGCACGTCTTCCTGCACGGCCGCGGCGACGACCTCGCGCACCGACCGGTTGTGGCCGAGGTGGACGACCTCGGCGCCCTGGGACTGCAGGATCCGCCGCATGATGTTGATCGCGGCGTCGTGCCCGTCGAACAGGCTGGCCGCGGTCACGAAGCGGACCGGGTGCAGCGGGGTGTGCAGCGGGGCAGCGGTCACGACTGGCTCCTTCGGCAGCGCGGAACTGCGACCAGATTACTAGGACATCCGTCTATCGGAAGTACTAGCGTGTTGTGCGACAGGTCACCAGTGGCGTCGGGGAAACGGACAAATCGGGCCTATCCGACCGGCGTCGATCGTTTTCGCAACCCTGGCCGTACCCCTCTCCGAGCACGCGTGTAACTTCCGTCCAAACGGGGTAGAGGATCTTCCATGAGCAGCACACCTATCTACGACGAGCTGGCCGCCATCCTGCTCGCCGACCACCCGGGCACCGCCGACGCGGTCGCCGCGGGCACGCCGCAAACCGAGTCAGCCGACGAGCCGTCGAAGCAGGTCCGCACGGGTGGCCGTCGTCGCAAGCCCGAGCCGGATGCCTGATTTTTTAGTCAGCACTGAAGCTATAGAGCTCATTGGGGTCGAACGGGTGTTCGACCCTCGGGTTAAGCTGACCTCATGCAGGTGTCGCTGTTCGACGACGGCGCCGAGGCGCCCGCGCTGCGCCCGCTGACCGGTGTGCAGCGGACCGAGCTGGGCGACGGCGCGTGGGTCGACGTGCTGCCCGGCTGGCTGACCGGCGCGGACGCGCTGTTCCGCCGCCTGGCCGCCGAGGTGCCGTGGCGGGCCGAGCGCAGGCAGATGTACGAGCGCGTGGTGGACGTGCCGCGCCTGCTCTGCTTCTACGGCGAGGACGCGCCGCTCCCCGACCCCGTGCTGACCGTGGCCCGGGACGAGTTGAGCACCTGGTACGCCGAGGAGCTCGGCGAGCCGTTCCGCACGGCGGGCCTGTGCTACTACCGCGATGGCCGCGACTCCGTGGCCTGGCACGGTGACACGATCGGGCGAGGCTCCACCGAGGACACGATGGTGGCGATCGTGTCCGTCGGGACGCCGCGCGCGTTGGCGTTGCGCCCGCGCGGCGGCGGCGCGACCGTCCGGTACGCGCTCGGCCACGGCGACCTGATCGTGATGGGCGGGTCGTGCCAGCGCACGTGGGAGCACGCCGTGCCGAAAGCGGGCAAAGCGGTCGGACCGCGCATCAGCATCCAGTTCCGCCCCCGCGGTGTGCGCTGACGACCTGGAATTCTGCTGCTTGTGGAGCATGACCGCCGTAACTACTCTCCGTCTGGGAGCGCTCCCAGAACGCGTTGCGAACATCCTCAAAGGAGAGCGGTATGCGGCAACGGAGATCCGTCTTCGGCGCTCTGCTCGCGGCTGCGGTAGCCGTCAGCGGAGTCGTCGCGATGGCGACGGCGGGACAGGTCACGGCGGCCCCGGCCGGTGGTTACCTGCACACCGCGGGCAACAAGATCGTGGACAGCACCGGCGCGACGGTCCGGCTGACCGGCATCAACTGGTTCGGCATGGAGACCGACAACAAGACCTTCCACGGGCTGTGGTCCAACCGCACGTGGAAGCAGCAGCTCGACCAGATGGCCTCGCTCGGCTACAACACCCTGCGCGTGCCCTTCTCCAACGACGCGCTCAAGCCGGGCGCGACGGCGTCGGGCGTCAACGACTTCACCAACCCCGACCTGGTCGGGCTGTCGCCGTTGCAGATCCTGGACAAGGTCATCGAGTACGCGGGCCAGAAGGGGATGCGCATCATCCTCGACCGGCACCGCCCGACCAGCGCCGGGCAGTCCGCGCTCTGGTACACGGCGACCGTGCCGGAGAGCACCTGGATCAACGACTGGAAGATGCTCGCGCAGCGGTACGCGGGCAACACCACGGTGATCGGCGCCGACCTGCACAACGAGCCGCACGCCGAGGGGACCAACCCCAACGCCACCGGCGCGTGCTGGGGCTGCGGCGTGGTGGAGCGCGACTGGCGGCTGGCGGCCGAGCGGGCGGGCAACGCGATCCTGTCCGTCCAGCCGAACTGGCTGGTCTTCGTGGAGGGCGTCAGCTGCCCGAGCGGCGGGCTGTCCGACACGTGGGACAACGACCCGTCCAACGACGAGGACTGCGGGTGGTGGGGCGGCAACCTGTCCAAGGCCGGCGAGTTCCCGGTGCGCCTGGACGTGCCGAACCGGCTGGTCTACTCGCCGCACGAGTACGCGACGTCGGTGTTCGAGCAGAAGTGGTTCAGCGCGCCGGACTTCCCGGCGAACATGCCCGCCATCTGGGACAAGTACTGGGGTTACCTGCACAAGCGCAACATCGCGCCGTTGATGATGGGCGAGTTCGGGTCCACGCTGGCCAACCCGAAGGACAAGGTGTGGCTGGAGAACCTGATGGCGTACACCGGCAAGGGTGTCGACGGCATCTCGTTCACGTACTGGTCGTGGAACCCGAACTCGGGTGACACGGGCGGGATCGTGGGCGACGACTGGACCACGGTGAACCAGGCCAAGCAGTCGATCCTGCAGCCGTACCTGATCCCGCCGACCGGTGGGACCACTACGACGACCACGACCACCACGACGACGTCCGGGGGCAACGGCTCGGGGGCGTGCAAGGCGGCGTGGCGGCAGGACAACGCCTGGCAGGGCGGCTTCCAGGGCTCGTTGACGGTGACGAACAGCGCGACGAGCGCGGTCAACCCGTGGAAGGTGGTGTTCACGCTGCCGACCGGTGCGACCATCGGCAGCGGGTGGAACGGGACGTTCAGCCAGAGCGGGACGACCGTCACCGTGACCGCGCCGTCGTACGCGCCTTCGCTCGGCGCGGGCGCATCGGTGTCGCTCGGGTTCACCGCGAACGGCACGGCGGGCGCGCCTGGCGGCGTCACGCTGGGCGGGGCGGCTTGCACCGCGTGACCCAGGGTTCCGCGGCCTGTGCCACGTGACGCTTGGCGGGGCCTGTGCCACGTGACGCTGGATGGGGCCGCCAGCACGGCCTGGGATAGCCACGAAACACAGCGCGGCGGGTGCC
>NZ_JBFAFR010000012.1:0-247420 GCF_040639675.1 Actinosynnema sp. NPDC023794
ACGTCACCACCGAGCATGGGATCACCACGAACCGGCGTCGGGGATCTTGTCCGGCGTGTCTCCAACCCGGTGAACGTATGTGGTCAACGCACTAGCCGATGACGTCACCGGTCGCCTTCCGCTCGAGCTCCGGCAGCGCGGTCGACGACGGCTGGTGTGCGCGGATCACGTTCGGTCCACGGCTCGTGCTGGACCGCTGCCTCGGCCGCCCGCCACGGCCGGAGAAGCAGGCGATCCGTCTTGAGCACGACCTCGCGCCCCGGTGTCACCTCGGCTGCGACGACCGCGACCTCTCCCTCGGCCGGCCGGCTTCACTTCGCGGCGAAATCCCCATCCTGCCAGGGCTCGGTGGCCCGCCAGGCCGCCAGCGACGAGGACAGGCCGTCGACCAGGAGCGGGAGTTGCGGGGCCAGCGCCAGGCAGGCGACCACCTGGAGGTCGCGCAAGCGCTCCATGGCGCGCAACACGCCCGTGTCGACCGTGCGCAGGCCCAAGTCGGCTGCGGCGGCGTTGTAGGAGGAGATCGCCTCCTCGCCGGTGCGCGCGAGGTCCCACTCGACCGGGGCGACGCCGACGTGCTCGTAGTCGGAGTACAGCAGGGCGTCGGCGGTCTCGATCAGGTTGTAGAACGGGGCGTCGCCGTGGACCACCTGGACGGGGACGCCGGGGAACGCCCGCGCGAAAGCGGCGGGCGAGGAGATGACGGGCGACAGGACGGCCCACTCGGCACGGGCACGGGCCAGGTCGGCGGCGGGCAGCAGGTCTTCCCGACCTTCGAGGTCGTCGAAGGCGAGGTCGACGTACCCCTGCATCCCCGGGAAGAAGCCGGTCTCGCCCGGGTACTCGGCCAGGATCGAGTGCAGGCGGGCGACGACGGGCATGCGCTTCACCACGTCGTAGTCGGTGGGGGTCGCGCCCTCGACCTTCTCCCAGAAGGTCATCGCGAAACCGTCGCGCTCGACGGGCTCCGCCGGGACGAGTCCGCTCGGCACGACGGTCGGCTCGCCGCGTGCGGCCAGCCACCTCGACACGTCGAGTTCCGTGCGCTGGAAGCCCGTCGACGTGGTGCCGCGGGGGGTCACCACGGGCACGCGTGCGACGACGGGAGCCGGCGCGAGGTCCACCACCACCGAGAAGACGTCGTACAGGACCTCCGCCTCGGAAGCGTCCAGCCCCAGCGCCGTCGCGGCGGCGACGGCGGCGTCGCAGGCGCGTCGTGAGCGGGCGGCGCGTTCTTCCTCGGTGATCATGAGCGCCACTCTAGGACTTCGCACCGGAGGCGGCCGGCCAGGCGACTTTAAGACCACCGTAATCCGCGGCCCCATCCTGGTTCGTGGCGTCGCGGGTCACGGCCGCGCGCGGAGATCAAGGGGGATCGATGACGAGGACGACGTGGTGGACGCGGGTGGCGACGGGCTGTCTCGCGGTGGGGCTGGCGACCGGGCAGGCGAGTGCGGCGACCGCCGCGTCCGCCGCCGTGGACGTCCAACTGGTGGAGGCGGTGAGTCCGTCCACCGACTCCGACAAGTCCGTGAGGGCGCTGTGCCCGCGAGGCACGAAGCTGTACTCGGCGGGCGGTGCGGTCGACAACCGGTCGGGGGACGTGGTGATCGACTCCATCTGGCCGGTGGCGGACCTGTCGGGGGTCGTGGTGCGGGCCAGGTCGCGCACGACGACGTCCGCGTGGGCGGTGACGGCCTACGCCCTCTGCGCCGAGGGCAACCCCGAGCCGGCGCGCGAAGAACCGTTCGGCACGGCGTCGGTCGACCTCAAGGAAGCCTCGGACCACTGCGCGGTCGCCGGCAGCCTGACCGGTCTCGGTGGCAAGATCGTCGGGAACGACGCCGAGGACAAGGCGGCCCTGTACGGGCTGGTGCCCGACGAAGGGTTGACCACCGCCACCGCGATGGGGTCCGGGCCGGCGAACGCGCAGTGGACGGTGGAGGCGACGGCGATCTGCGACGCCACGATGGCCGGCAGCCTGGTGCGCGTGGTGGCCGAGGCAGGCGAGTTCCCCGACGTCGAGCCGCAGAAGGCCACCGCGACCTGTGACGACGGGTTCCAGCTCATGGGCGGTGGCGGCCTGGTGACCGGTGAGACGCCCGACTCCGATGCGGTCCTGGTGAGCGCCAAGCCGGACCCCGGTGCCGACTCGATGACGGTGATCGCGCCGGACGGCGCCAGCCGGTGGAACGTGGAGGCCTACGCGATCTGCCTCAAGGAGGCGTGAGCCCGGCGCCGCGCGGCGGCGTGGAGTCGGGGAAGGGACTCGGCTCCACGTCGATCTCGCGCATCCGCGACACGTATGCCCGGTAGCGTCGCCGCGCTTCGCCGTGGCTGCCCGACGCCGTCAAGGCCCGGACCAGCGTCAGGTGCGCGGTCTCGTCGTGGCCGTCGCGTTCCAGGACGCGCAGGCAGTACCGGGCGGTCGCGACGTGGTCGCCGGCGGCGGCGACGTGCTCGGCCAGCGCCGAGGCGACCTGGAGGTAGGTGAGGCGGGTGTCCTCGCGCAGCTCCGCCGCCCAGTCGGCGTAGGGGTCCTCCTCCAGGAAGTCGCCGGTGTAGGCGGTCTCCGCCGAGGCGAGCAGCGCAGGTGACCGGCCCGCCAGCCCGGCCTTCGCGTCGGCGTGGAACCGGAGCACGTCCACGTCGACCACGGCCGGGTCCAGGCGCACCTGGTCGGTGTCGGCGACGATGCCGTGCCGGTCGCACCGGTCGGGGTCGAGCACCAGGCGCGCGGTGGACAGCGCCACCGAGAACCGGTTGGCCACGCGTTCCGGCTGCTCGTCCGGCCACAGCAGCGCCATCAGCGCCTCGCGGGTCGCGGGCCGCCCCTGGCGCGCGACGAGGATCTTGACCAGGTCGCGCGCCTTCTTCGACTGCCACGCGGTGGCCGGGACCGCCGCGCCGCGGATCAGCACCTGGAACCCGCCGAGGGTCCGGATCGACACCGCGGGCCCGGTCGACCGGCGGCAGGACTCGGCGACGGCCGCGGCTTCCGCGACCAGCCCGCGGGCGCCGATGCGGCCGGCGGCCTGGCCGGCCACGGTGACCAGCGCCAGCCCGTCCGCCCCGCCGAGCACCCGCGCCTTGGCGATCGACACCTCGATGCCGCCGATGGGGTTGCCGATCTCGGCCCACGCCGCGGCGGCCTGGGCCAGCAGCGACAACGCCTCGTCGCGCCCGCTCCGGGCCCGGCCGAGCAGTTCGAGTGACGCGGCGACGGCGGCGCGGTCGCCACGACGGGCGGCCACCGCGTGGGCCCGGCCCGCGTGGGAGGCGGCCTCGTCGGGCTCACCCCGGGCCAGCGCCAGCCGGGCGGCGGCCAGCAGCGCCGCCGGGTAGCCGGGGCCGGTGCCGCACGACAGCGCGCGGCGCACCAGGTCCTGGGCGGTCCCGGGCTGCTCGTCGGCCAGCACCCGGGCCAGGCCCGCCAGCGCGGGCACCAGCTGCGGCACGGCGTCGTTCTCCTCGGCCAGCCGCACCGCCTCGGTGAAGGCGTCCCGGGCCAGCGCCCGTTCGCCCCGGAGCCGGTAGACCTCCCCGAGCGACTCCAGCGCCAGGCTGGCGAGTCGCGAACCCGTCCTGGTGTACACCTTCCGCGCCGCGTGCAGGTCGGCCGCGGCTTCGTCGAGCCGCCCCAGCCCCAGCCACGCCGCGCCCCGGTTGTTCAGCGCGAGCGCCCGGTAGCTGGTGAACCCGGTGAGGTCGGCCAACCGCAACGCGGTGTCCAACTCGGCCAGCGCCTCCGCGTGGTCCGCCTCGTGCACGAGGTGGGCGGACCGGTTGACCCGGATCCTGATCTCGGCCAGCACGTCGCCGGCGAGCCGGGCGTGCGCCAACGCCCGCGCGTAGTGGTCCGCGATCGCCGGGCGGTCGCCCTCCGCGTCGGCGATCATGGCCAGCACGGTGTGCGTGGCCGCCAAGGCCGCGTCGTCGCCCGCTTCTTCGGCCAGCGCCGACGCCGCGGCGATCTCGGCCCGGCTCGACGCGACGTCGCCCCGTGCCCAGTGCGCGCTCGCCGCCAGGCCGCGCACCCTGGCCTCGGCCGCCGGGTCGGCTCCGGTCGTCGAGCACTCCTTGCAGGCCGCCAACGTCCGGTCCGGCGCACCGCTGAAGTAGTGCATCGCGGCGATGCGGGCCGCCAGCGCCGGGGGTGTGCGGGCTCCCGGCGGCGTCGCGCGCCGCAGGCACGCCAGCGCCAGGCCCCACTCGCCGCGCACCTGGTGCGCCACGCCGGCCAGCTGCCACGTGACCGGGTCGCGGTCGTCGGGCGGGATCTCGGCCACGGCGGCGATCACGGTGTCCGCACCGCCCCGCTGCAGCAGCTCCTCGCCGCGTTCGGCCAGCAGGGCGCCGACGACCCGGTGCTCGCCGAGCCCGGACAGCGCGGCGAGCGCCTCCCCGAGGCGGCCGTGCTCGGCGAGCCACGCGGCGGCGGCCGTGCCGAGCCGACGTCGTTCGGCGGCGTCCAGCGCGGCGCGGCTCGCGACGAACACGCGCGCCAGCGGGATCAGGCCGAGCCGGCCGGGGTCCGCGACCAGCCGCTCGACGAACAGCCCGCGGGCCAGCAGGTCGGCGAGGACCCGGGCGGCATCGGCGAACCCGAGCGCCGCCAGCAGGTCCGCGTCGAAGCGGTCGAACAGCGCCGCGACCGCCAACAGCTCGCGGACCGGTCGCGGTTCCCGGTCGAAGACCTCGTGGGCCAGGTAGTCGTACAGCGCGCGGTTGTGCGGCAGCGCCGCGGGCGGCGCGTGCCGCGTCGTCGGTCCGGGCCCGGCCGCCGGGTTCCGGCCCAGCGCCTCGGCGGCCAGCCGCACGGCAACCGGCCAGCCGCCGGACAGGCGGTGGACCTCCGCGGCGGCGCGGTCGTCGGCCACCAGCTCCCGCGTCTCCCGTTCGGTGAACGCCAACTGCGCGGCGGTCACCTCCAGCGGCCCGGAGGGCCCGGCCGGCCGCTGCACCGGGAACGGCGGCGGCTCGCGGCCGGACAGCACGACGCGCAGGGCCGGTGGCGCCTGCAGGCACAGCGCTTCGAGCACACCGCACGCCCGGTCGTCGCGGCCGATGACGTGCAGGTCGTCCAACACCAGGAGCAGCGTCCGCCCGCCGGCGGCGGTGGCCTCGGCGATCGCGTCGCACAGGGAGGCGGCCATCGCGTGCGCCCGGTCGGTCCGCCCGGCCTCGCCCGCGGCCTCGTCGTCCGCCAGGACCGCGGGCGGCTCGCAGCGGAGCGAGGGCAGGACGACGCGCAGGGCACGGGCGAGGCGGACGAGCAGCGGCTGGGCCGAGCGGTCCTCCTCGGTGACGGTGTGCCAGGCGACCTCCGCCCGCCCGGCCCACCCGGCCAGGAACGTGGTCTTGCCGTACCCGGCGGGCGCCACCACCGTCGTGATCCTGCTCGAACGCGCCGCGGCCAGCAGGTAATCAAGGCGAGGCCGCACGACGGTGTCGGGGGTCCCGGTCGTCGTCACACGTTATCCATCGCACATCGATGGCGGTTGGTGCGCGGTCGTCGGCGGATTCACCCGATGTGATCAGCCCCGGTGGCCGGTCGGTCGCGCCGCCTTATGCCGACGTTAAGGCCACCGGAAGGCGCGTGACGACCGTGGTGCGCGACCACGTCACCCGACCTTCGAAGGGACACCGATGAACCTCCGGACATCCTGCGGAAAACGACACCTGCCGGCCCAAGCGGTCGTGCTGCTGCTGATCGCGGCGCTGGCGCCCGTGGTGACCGCGTCGGTCGCCAGGGCTGAGGACCCGTGCGCGGACCGTCCCGCCACCGAGTTGGACCGGCGCGCCGACTGGCGTTGCGTCGGGCTGGCCACCTACGCCGATCCCGGCGCCGAACCGCGGCCGGTCGCGCTCACCGACGAGGAGGCGCAGCGGCTCGACGTGGCCCAGCCGGAGAGCTGGGAGCTCGGCGTCGCGGTCTCGCCGGACGGACGCCTGTACCGGCAGATCACGCCGTCACCGGTCGGCCCGGAGGAGAGCCGCCCGGTCAACCCGATGCCCCCGGACGTGGACCCCGAGGGCGAGCCGCGACCGGACACCACCGCTCCCGCGGCGGGTGACGATCTCGGCGCCCGGACGGTGTTCGACGCCGACGACCGGGTGCTGCGGACGGCGACCACGAGCTACCCGTGGCGGGCGATGGGCTCGATCTCGGCGCCCGGCTCCACCACGTCGCACTGCTCCGGCTCCCTGGTCGGGCCTCGGCACCTGCTGACCGCCGGCCACTGCATCCACCAGGGCGGCGGGGGCGAGGGCCAGGGCTGGTTCCCGAACCGCAAGGTGGCTCCGGGCCAGCACGGGATCGGGACCTACCCGAACGGCCTCAAGAACTCCACCTGGTACTTCAGCGTCTCCGGCTGGTACGACTGGGGCAACCCGGCCTACGACTACGGGATGATCGTGCTGGAGGACCAGTCGTCCACCGCGCGGCTGGGCTGGCTGGGCTGGCGTCCTCGCGGGTACTGGGGCGGGCACTGGACGTTCGGCTACCCGGGCTGGAGCCACACCTGCGCGGCCTCGCCCTCGGCGGACGGGCAGTGCGACAACCACCTGTACGGCGACGACAACTCCACGAAGCTCGTGCTGGCCAAGATGATCAAGACCCACGCCGACAGCCAGACCGGTCAGAGCGGCTCGCCGATCTACCAGTACAACGGCGGTGACCGGCGGGTGATCGCGATCATGGCCTACCACGGCAACTGGGGCACCAAGGTGACCGGGAAGAGGTCCGACAACTTCTGCCACTGGATCCACCTGTCGCCCAGCGCGTTCAACGATCACGCGTGCGAGTAGAACTCCGGGCGCCGGGCGCCGGGGGCCCGTCGCGGCCCTCGGCGCCCGCGTTCGGGGCGATCCACCACCGGAGCCACGACTGGCTGACCCGCGCGTCGGGTCGTGAGCCGAGGTCGTGGCGGTCGGGGAGGGCCGGTCGCGTTCGGATCTGTTCGGATCCGTTCGCACCGGCCCTCGCGGCGTCGCGGACCGGATGTGCTCCTCGGCGGCCCGACGGTGCCCAGGACGGGAACGCCCGTGCGCTCACGCAGACGCCCCGGCCGGGGTCGCTCGTCCACACCGGGAACACCACCGAGGTCCCGCGCCGCGTTGGCGGTCGGGCTCGTGCTCGCGCTGGTGTCGAGCCTGCTCAACGTCCCCACCGCGTTCGCCGATCCCGCGCCCGGCAAGGGCGACCTGTGCTGGGACCGGCAGGCCGCGCGCATCGTGCTGCCCGGCGACGACGGCGAGCACTGGCTGGTCACCGGCCCGGACGGCACGCGGTACGCGTTCGGCTCGGACGGCGCGGCGAAGTCGGCGTGGACGGTCCCGGCGTTCGGCAACGACGCGGGCGAGCCGAGCGGCGGCCTGATCGACGCCCGGAGCCTCCAGTTCGGCGCGGGGTGATCCGCCGGCCCGGGTGGTTCATTCCCCTCCGGTGCGCCGGCATCGGCGCCGAACCCCAGTGGTGCAATGTCACCGCCGCGAAGTGAGGTGAACCCAGGCCTGAAACCGCCGAGTCTTCCCAACTCCTCGCACCATGTGACATGGTACTGACCGTGTCCACTCCTCTTCGGGCAGTCGTGGTGGGTGCGGGCATCATCGGCGCGGCGATCGCCCGGGCACTGGCCCGCGAGGGCTGCGCGATCACCGTCGTCGACCGCGGCGCCGTCGCGGGCGGCACGTCCGCCGGCGGCGAGGGGAACCTCCTCGTCTCCGACAAGGAGCCCGGTGCCGAACTCCGACTCGCGCAGCGCTCGCTCACGTCGTGGCTGGGCGTCGAGGACGAGTTGCGCGACGAGCTGCCACCCGACTTCCCCGGCCTGGAGCTGGAGCGCAAGGGCGGTCTCGTCGTCGCCACCACCGAGGCGGGCGCGGTGGCGCTCCGGGAGTTCGCCGACGCCCAGCGCGCCGTCGGGGTCCGGGCCGAGGAGCTCGGCGACGACCGCGTCCGCGACCTCGAACCCGACCTCACCCCGAACCGCACCGCCGCCGTGTTCTACCCCGACGACATGCAGGTGCAGCCCGTCGTCGCCACCGAGGCGCTGCTCGCCGCCGCCCGCCGCCGCGGCGCCCGGGTGCTCCAGGGCGTCGAGGTCACCGGGCCGGTGCTCGACCGGGGCAGGCTCGTCGGGGTCGACACCACGGACGGCGTGCTGACCGCCGACGCGGTCGTGCTCGCCGCCGGACCCTGGTCCGGCGCGGTCGCCGAGCGGCTCGGGGTCGTGCTGCCGGTCGCGCCCCGACGCGGCACGGTGCTGGTCACCTCCCGGATGCCCCAGCGCGTGTGGCACAAGGTCTACGACGCCGACTACGTGGGCGCGGTCGGCTCCGGCGCGGCCGACCTGCGGGTCTCCAGCGTGGTCGAGTCGACGGCGGCGGGCACCGTCCTCATCGGTTCCTCCCGCGAGCGGCGCGGGTTCGACGAGCGGATCGAGTCCCGGGTCCTCTCCGCGCTCGCCGCCAAGGCGCTGCTGCTGTTCCCCTTCCTCGCCGACGTCCAGGTCATGCGCGCCTACGGCGGCTTCCGCCCGTTCGTCCCCGACCACCTGCCCGTGATCGGCCACGACCACCGGCTGCCCGGCCTGTGGCACGCCACCGGCCACGAGGGAGCGGGCATCGGCCTGAGCCTCGCCACCGCCGAGCTCCTCCGCGACCAGGTCCTGCGCGGCGGGCGCGGCGACGACCCGCTGGCCGCCGAGTTCCGCCTGGACCGCCCGACACTGCTCCCACACCTCGAAAGGGCCGCCTGATGACGCAGATCCACATCGAGGTCGACGGCGCCCCGGTCGAAGGTGTGGCGGGCCAGAGCATCGCCGCGCTCCTGCTCGCCACCGGCCGCAGCTCCTGGCGCCGCACGCGGGCGGGCCGCCCGCGTGGTGTGTTCTGCGGTATCGGCACCTGTTTCGACTGCGTCGTCACGGTCAATGGCTTGCGCGACGTTCGGGCTTGTCAGCGTCGTGCCGCCGATGGTGACCGCGTCGAGTCGCAGGAGGACGACCGTGCCTGAGGTCGTCGTGGTCGGCGGCGGACCCGCCGGGATGGCCGCCGCGCTCGCCGCCCGCCGCAACGGCGCGCGGCGGGTCGTCCTCCTCGAAGCGGGCGACGACGTCGGCGGCCAGTACTGGCGGCACCTGCCCGCCCGGCGCGCCGACCCCGACGAGGGGAGGTGGCACCACGGCTGGCGCCGCTTCCTCGACCTGCGCGCCGCCCTGCTGCGCGACCCCGGCTGCGAGGTCGTCACGAACGCACACGTGTGGTCCGTCGACCGCCGCGACGGCAGGCCCCCGCTCGTGCACGCCCTCGTCGGCGAGGCCGACGGGCGGAGCCGCGCGTCGCGCACCTTCGACCCCGGAGCGCTCGTCCTCGCCACCGGAGCGCACGAGCGCACGCTGCCGTTCCCGGGTTGGGACCTGCCCGGCGTCTACACCGCGGGCGCCGCGCAGGCGCTGGCCAAGGGCGAGCGGGTGGCCGTCGGGCGTCGGGTCCTCGTCGCGGGCTCCGGCCCGTTCCTGCTGCCCGCCGTGGCCGGCCTGGTCCGCGTGGGCGCGCAGGTCGTCGGCGTGGTCGAGGCCTCCGGTCCCGCGCGGCTCGCGAAGGGCTGGGGCGCCAAGCCGTGGCGACTGGCCGCCACCGGCGGCAAGGCCGTCGAGCTGGCGGGATACCTGCGGGTCCTCGCCGCCCACCGCGTCCCCTACCGGCTGGGCGCGGGCGTCGTCGAGGCCCACGGCGCCGACCGCGTCGAGGCCGTCACCGTCGCGCGGCTGACCCCCGACTGGTCGCCGGTCCCCGGCACCGGGCGGCGCGTCGAGGTCGACGCCGTCTGCGTCAGCCACGGCTTCGTCCCGCGCGCCGAACTGGCCATCGCGGCCGGCTGCGCGCTCGGCGAGGGCGGCGCCGTCGAGGTCGACGACCGGCAGCGCACTTCCGTGCCCGGCGTCCTCACCGCGGGCGAGCTGACCGGCATCGGCGGTGTCGACCTGGCGCTCGCCGAGGGCCTGGTCGCCGGGGCCGTCGCCGCCGGGGGAGAGCCCGCGCCCGCCGCCCTGCGCCGCCGCGCGGTCTTCCGCGAGTTCGCCACCCGGATCGACGCCGCCCACGCCGTCCGGCCGGGCTGGCGGTCCTGGGTGGACGACGACACCGTGGTCTGCCGCTGCGAGGACGTCACCGCCGGAGCCCTGCGCCGGGCCGCCGAGTCGACCCGTTCCAGGGGGCTGCGCTCGCTCAAGCTCACCACCCGCGCGGGCCTCGGCCTGTGCCAGGGCCGCACCTGCGGCCCGGCGGTCGAGGACCTGCTCACCGGCGTGCTCGATCCCGGCCGCACCGCCCACCGCCCCGTCGCCGTACCGCTGCGCCTCGGTGAGCTCGCCGACCACAGCCGCACCAGCAACCGAGAGGACGCCCCATGAGTTCCGGACCGGCTTCCCTGCGCGGGGTCATCGTCGCCACCGCCCTGCCGTTCAAGGAGGACCCCTCCGCGCCCGCCGGTCTGGCGGTCGACTACGACCGCTTCGCCGAGCACTGCGACTGGCTGATGGCCAACGGGTGCCACGGCGTCGGCCCCAACGGCTCGCTCGGCGAGTACTCCGCGCTGACGGACGCCGAGCGCCGCCAGGTCGTCCGGGTCGCGGTCGAGGTGGTCGGCGACCGCGGCGTCGTCGTGGCGGGCGTGCACGGCCCCGGCTGGCACCAGGCCAAGCACTGGGCGGAGCTGGCCGCCGAGGACGGCGCGCACGGCGTGCTCGCCCTGCCGCCCACCATGTACCGGGCCGGTCGCGAGCAGGTGATCGAGCACTACACCAAGATCGACGAAGTCGGTCTGCCGATCATGGTGTACAACAACCCGATCGACACCAGGGTCGACCTCGTGCCCGACCTGGTCGCCGAGCTCGCCGAGCTGCCCAACGTCTCCGCCATCAAGGAGTTCAGCGGCGACGTGCGCAGGCTCTTCGGGATCGCCGAGCTGTGCGACATCGACGTGGTCGTGGGCGCCGACGACGTGCTGTTCGAGCTGATGGCCGACGGCGCCGTCGGCTGGTTCGCGGGCTTCCCCAACGCCCTGCCCGCCGAGTCGGTCGCCCTCTACGAGCACCTGCTCGCGGGCCGCCTCGCCGAGGCCAGGGAGCTGTACAAACACGTGGTCGCCCTGTTCCGCTGGGACTCGCGCACGGAGTTCGTGCAGGCCATCAAGCTCGGCATGGACGAGGTCGGCCGCTACGGCGGACCGTGCCGCCCGCCGCGCGGCCCCCTCACCGCCGAGCACGCCGCGAAGGTGCGCGCGGACGTCCGCCGGGCGGTCGCCGGGATCGAGGGGCTGCGCGTGGCGGGGGTGGCCTGAGGTGCGCGCCTCCCGGATGTTCGCGGCGGTCGACTCGCACACCGAGGGCATGCCGACCCGCGTGGTGACCGGCGGCGTGGGGGTCGTACCCGGCGCCACCATGAACGAACGGCGGCTGCACTTCGTCGAGCACCTCGACCACGTGCGGCGGCTGCTGGTCAACGAGCCGCGCGGCCACTCGGCGATGAGCGGCGCGATCCTGCAGCCGCCCACGCGTCCCGACGCGGACTTCGGCGTGCTCTACATCGAGGTGTCCGGCTGCCTGCCCATGTGCGGGCACGGCACCATCGGGGTCGCCACGGTCCTGGTCGAGACCGGCATGGTCGAGGTGACCGAGCCGGTGACCACGATCCGGCTGGACACCCCGGCGGGGCTGGTGGTGGCCGAGGTGGCCGTCCGCGACGGTCACGCCGACGGCGTGACCCTGCGCAACGTCCCGTCGTACTGCGACCGGCTCGACGACGTGGTGGACGTGCCGGGGTTGGGCGCGATCCGCTACAGCCTGGCGTTCGGCGGCAACTTCTACGCGATGGTCGACCTCGACCAGGTCGGGCTGCCGTTCGACCGAGCCCGGAAGGGCGAGATCCTCGCCGCCGGGCTGGCGATCATGGACGCCGTCAACACCTCCGCGCCGCCGGAGCACCCGGAGATCGAGGGCGTCGACCACTGCCACCACGTGGAGTTCATCGCGCCCGGCTCGGACGCGCGGTACTCGCGGCACGCGATGGCCATCCACCCCGGTTGGTTCGACCGCTCGCCGTGCGGCACGGGCACGTCCGCGCGGATGGCCGAGCTGCACGCGCGCGGCGAGCTGCCGCTGGAGCAGGACTTCGTCAACGAGTCCTTCATCGGCAGCCGGTTCACCGGCCGCCTGGTGGGGGAGACGACCGTCGGCGGGCGGCTCGCGGTGCTGCCGACCGTCACCGGGCGCGCGTGGATCACCGGGGTCGGCCAGTACCTGCTCGACCCGACCGACCCGTACCCGGCGGGTTTCGAGTTCTGAAGGGGTGTCCGCCGGCGGGACGGCGGACGGTGCACCGGGCACTGGCCACGAAGGACCGAATCGCGAACACGCGGGCACGGGGGTGGGATACTCGGCAGCTCCATACCGGTAAGGTCAGCGCTGTGTGACATTGCAGTGCGGGGCATGCCCCACGACAGCGGGAGGCCGCAGAGGTGAGTCCGTCGACCATCAACCCGTTGGCTGTGGGCGCGAGCCTGCGCGGCACGGTGGAGGACGCGGTCGCCGCCGCCATCGTCTCGGGCGAGCTGGCGCCGGGCACCCTGGTCACGGCGCCGACGCTGGCCGCCCGCTTCGGCGTGTCCGCGACCCCGGTGCGGGAGGCGATGCTCAACCTGCAGAAGCGCGGGTTCGTCGACGTGGTGCGCAACAAGGGCTTCCGCATCACCGACGTCAGCGAGCAGGACCTCTGGGAGATCGTGCGGCTGCGCCAGCAGTTGGAGGGCCCGCCGATGCGCGAGATCGCCAGGACGATGCAGCCCTCGACCGTGGCCGAGCTGCGGGTCAAGGCCCAGGCGATCGTGGACGCCGCCGCGGCGGCCGACCTGGCCGCCTACCTGGCCGCCGACCTGGACTTCCACCTGCGGCTGCTGGAGCTGCACGGCAACCGCAGGCTCATCGCGATCGTGAAGGACCTGCGCCAGCAGACCCGCATGGTCGGGCTGGCCGGCATGGTCGGCACGACCGAGCTGGCCAGGTCCGCGGCCGAGCACCACAGCCTGGTCGACCTCCTGGAGGCCAGGGACGGGCGGGGCGCGGAAGCCCTGCTGACCGACCACATCGGCCACGTCCTCGGCTGGTGGAGCGGCAACTCCGAGGACTGAGACCGAACCCGCCCGCCGCGACCGTCCCGGGGTCCCCGCGCCGGGCCCACCGACCGAGCCCGTCGAGGCCGCCCACCGGGTCTGCCCACCTGGCCCGCCCTCCGAGTCCTGCGGACGCACGGCGGGCTCGTCCCCCTGTCCGGGTTCGAAGGGCTGTCCGCGCCGTTGCTGGCCGGCCCGCGTGATCGTTCCCGGGGCGGATCACCCCCGGCTGGAAATATCGCGCCAGCGTGTCCAGGTGCGAGGTGTGACATACTACTGTCGGTCCTGTCGGTGATCCCGGTCACTGCTTCCTCTCCCGCGTGACCTGAACTTCTTCGGCGTGCTCGTCCCGCACCGCATGTTCGCCCACGGCGGCGTGGGCGGCAACTACCCCGGCTCGAACAACGACCTCGAGCTGTTCCAGAACCGCGGCAACGTCGCCAACGCCATCGCCACCAGCGGCGCGGAGACCTGCACCACCTACAACCTGCTCAAGCTGGCCCGCAAGCTGTTCCTGCACGAGCACGACCCGGCGTACATGGACTACTGCGAGCGCGGCCTGCTCAACATGATCACCGGGTCGCGGGCCGACACCGACGCCACCCACGACCCGCAGGTGACCTACTTCCAGCCGGTCGGACCGGGCGCCGTGCGCGGTTACGGCAACACGGGGACGTGCTGCGGCGGCACCGGCCTGGAGAACCACACGAAGTACCAGGACACGGTCTTCCTCCGCTCCGCCGACGACAGCGCGTTGTGGGTCAACCTCTACGCACCCGCCACGCTCACGTGGTCCGAGAAGGGCTTCACCGTCACTCAGGAGACCTCTTTCCCGCGCCAGGACCACTCGAAGCTCACCGTCGACGGCAACGGCAGCCTGGACCTCAAGCTGCGGGTCCCCGCGTGGGCGCAACGCGGGTTCCACGTCACCGTCAACGGTCTGCGGCAGGAGCTGGACGCGCGGCCCGGCGCCTACGTGACGCTGAGCCGCGACTGGAACCGCGGCGACGTGGTGGAGATCCGGATTCCGTTCAGCGTCCGGGTCGAACGGGTCATCGACCGCCCCGACACCCAGGCCGTCTTCTGGGGCCCGCTGCTGCTGCAGATCATGGACGACCCGGGCGGCGGAGCGTTCCCCGAGCTGTCGCTGTACCGGCACCTCAAGCGGGACGGGGACTACGGCCGCGCCGCGATCACGGCCGGCGCGGTCACGCCTGCCGGTGACCCCACGTTCACCGCGGGCGGCTTCACGCTCCGGCCCTACCACATCAGCGACACCCAGGCCGCGTCCTCGTACTTCCGCCGGGTCGAACCGACGATCGTCTTCGGCTCCCTCGACACCGGCGTGCCCAACCGCAAGCGCGACGACGGCCTCCCGCGCTACGACGTCCCGTCGACGGCATCACCTCGCCCGGCGACGACGGCCCGACCTTCCTGGACCTGCTCTGGGACCAGGCCCCTTCGCCAACCACGGGCGGTTCGTCGCCGCCGTCACCGCTCTCGCCAACGCCTTCGTCACCGCCGGCGCGTTCACCACGGCCGAGCGGGAGTTGTAGGCGGCAGATCTCCGCGCAGTGCTCCGAGCGTTCCGGCCTCCTGAGCACGGGCGCCTCTTCCCGTTCGGCGGATGTGTTCGCCGCTCTTCCGCCATGCCGCCGGTAGACCATGGGTGCGCCACTCGATCGGAGCAGGCTCGCCTTCCCGCCCGAGCGGGCCACGCCTGGAGGGCCTCCACTGTGGAACCAGTTCCGAGGCATTGCCGAAAGGATTTTCGGCTGCCACAGTGCTCAGTAGCGCACTCGTCATCGGGCACCGGGCCGGTTGTCGAGTCGATGCGTCCTGTGTGGACGATGCGTCCTCCGCCGCCTCCCGACACACCGATCAGCTCTCGCGTGAGGATGTGAGGATTCGATGAGGCGTTTCACCAGAGTGGTCATGCCGGTGCTGGCCGGCCTGCTCGCGGGTCTCGTGACGTGGCCCGGCGCGGCACGGGCGGCGGACGGCCCGGTGGTGATGGCACCGCCGACCGGGACTGTCCGGGTGCACCTGCTGGTCCCGTCCGACGTGCCGCACGACCAGCGCCACGTCGACGGCATCACCCGGGTCGTGGTGGAGGCCCAGCGCTACTACAAGCAGGAACTGGGCAGGACGTTCCGGCTGAACAACCCGGTGGTCGAGGTCATCACCGGCGAGCGCGTCCGCAGTTGGTACGAGAACACGCCCAACGGCCCGGAGCGCTATTGGTGGACGGTGTTCAACATGCAGCAGGAGTTGATGCGCAGGCTCGGCCTCGGCGCGCCGGACCGGCGGTGGCTCAACGTCGGCGAGATCCGCGCGGAGGGTCCCGGCGCGGGCGGCGGTGGCGGCAACGGTTGGGTGATCCTGTCCGGGCACGACGCCGACGGCGCGGCCGGGGCGAACGGTCCGATGAACCGGTGGTACGGCGGCATGGTGCACGAACTCGGGCACGCGTTCGGCCTGCCCGACTCCCGCTACACCGACGGCACCCCGATGTCGGCGTCCTTCTACGACTACCCGAACACGCACTTCGACCAGAGCCAGAAGAACGCCATCCTCAACGGCCCGTACGGCAGCTTCCTGTACTGACACCGGGCCCTGGGCACCGAGCACCGCTGAGCACCGAGCGTCCCGCAACCGGGCACGCCCGCCGGCGGCGCGCGCCGCCGCACTCAGGTCACGCCTCATCCCTGCGCTTCCACAAGAGGTCTCCGTGGTGAAGAACCTGCGAACGACCGGTTCCCGACGCCGGACGCGAACCACTGCCCATTGTCTCCTGGTGGCGCTCTCCCTCGCGTCCGCCACGCCCGCCCAAGCCGCCGGGCCGGGCTCGTCGACGTCCGATGACCGTTACACGGCAACGGAGAAGCCGATCGCGACCGTCCTCACGGCGAACGACTCCCGTGCGCACGTGCACGTGAAGTTCGCGGAAGGGAGCCAGGTCCGGCTGCGTGGCGACGGGCTGACGTCGGCCGCGGGCACGGACCTCTCGGCGGTCCGGGACGTGCTCCGGTCCGGCTCGGTCTCGGCGGTGCGGCGGCTGTTCACGACGTCCGAGGAGACGTCGCGGACGTTCACCGACCAGGCCGCGGCACGCTCGGGCCGCCGGCAAGCCGACCTGAACCTGTGGTACCGCCTGGACCTGCGCCCGGGCGCGGACCCGGCCGCGGTGATCGACGCGCTCAACGCCCTGCGCGAGGTCGAGATCGCCTACGCCGAACCGCTCGCCGTGTCACCGCCGATCGCGCCGGACTTCACCCCTCGCCAGGGTTACCGCTCCGCCGCCGCCGGCGGCGGTGTCGACGCCGACTACGCGCGCACGATTCCCGGCGGCACCGGCGCGAACGTGCGCGTGGCCGACATCGAGTACGCCTGGAACTTCGCCCACGAGGACCTGTCGAAGCTGCGCGCCCCCGGCGCGTTCGTCCGCAACGGCACGGCGAGGGACCCGTTCGACGACAACAACCACGGCACCGCCGTGGCGGGCATCCTCGTCGGCGACGTCAACGCGGGCGGCGTGACCGGGTTGGTCCCCGACTCCCCGATCTACGTCACCAACGCCGCCAACGCCGAGCGCGGGTGGGACGTCGCGAACTCCGTCGTCGTCCTGGCCCGCGCCCTTCGGCCCGGTGACGTGCTGCTCATCGAGCAGCAGACGTCGGGCCCGGCCGGCTGCACCGGGTACGTCGCCCCCGAGTGGGTACCCGCGATCTACGACGCGATCGTCGCGACCACGTCCTCGGGCATCACCGTGGTCGAGACGGCGGGCAACGGCTCGATGAACCTGGACAACCCGTGCTTCGGCAGCAGGTTCCCGCGCGGCAAGCCCGACTCCGGCGCCATCATCGAAGGCGCCGGCTCCGCTCCCGGGTGCGGCACCGCGCGCACCCGACTGAACTTCTCCACCTACGGCAGCCGCATCGACGTGCAGGGCTGGGGCAACTGCGTGGTCAGCACCGGGTACGGCAGCCTCCACAGCAGCGGCGGCG
The DNA here is from genome assembly GCF_040639675.1 of Actinosynnema sp. NPDC023794. Lineage (NCBI taxonomy): Bacteria > Bacillati > Actinomycetota > Actinomycetes > Pseudonocardiales > Pseudonocardiaceae > Actinosynnema > Actinosynnema sp. NPDC023794. Next base: position 17,182 of record NZ_JBFAFR010000012.1, read on the forward strand.
CCACCGCCTACTACACGGCGACGTTCGGCGGGACGTCCAGCGCCGGTCCCGTCGTGGCAGCCGCTGCGGCCTCCCTGTCCAGCATCGCCAAGCAGCGGGGCATCACCCTCAGCCCCGGCCAGGTGCGCGCCATCCTGAAGTCCACCGGGACCCCGCAGGTGAACCCCGGCACCGGGAACATCGGCCCCCTGCCCAACCTGCGCGCCGCGATCGCCGCCCTGCCGACCGGCGGCAACCAACCCGCCCCGCGCTGACCGGCCGTCGCCATCCGGCTCGACCCTGCCCGACCCCCCTTGGAGGTCCGAGTGTCCATGAAGAAGCTCCTCGCGGTGATCGCCTCCGGCGTGGTAGCCGCGTCCGTCCTGTCAGTGCCCGGCGCGGCTGCCGCGAGCACCCCGGTTCCCGTCGCCACCGCCCCCGATCAGACCCTCGAAGACCACGACCACGCCGAGGACGCGGGTCCGCACTCGCACGGGACGCCGGCCGCGGAACGCTGTCACCATGCCGATGAGTTCGCACCCGTGGCCGGGCTGGGTGACCGCGTCTGCGCGATGGGCGACGGCGAGTTCAAGGTGCGCACGCCCCACGGCGACCACGTGACCCACTTCGACGCCCCGCTCGCCAAGGACAAGGGTGTGCGGGACGCGGTGACCCCGCAGGCGATCACGCCCCTGGCCGCGCGTTCGCACCACTGCGCTACGGACTCGTACCGCATCCAGCTCGTGTACATGATCCCGGCGGGTGCGCCCGACGCGTCGGCGACGATGGTGCCGCTGATGAGGCAGCACTTCATCGAGTCCAACGCCATGGTGTCCAACCGCGCCGCGCAGTACGGCGGGGACCTGTCGTTGCGCGTCGCGTGCGACGCCGCGGGCCAGCCGGCCGTTCGGGTCATGCGCAGCAGCCACGACAACAGCGCGATCGGCGCCATCGACCAGGAGGTCGCCCGCCAGGGCCAGCGGATCACCGGTCAGGACAACGTCGTGTACTGGGGAGACGGTGGTTGCGGCGGCGGCGTCGCCTACGGCAGCGGCGACACGCGACCCGGCGTGGAGAACGGCGTCAACAACGCGCCCGGTATCGCGGTGGTCTACGGGCGGTGCCCCTTCACGTACATGCTGCACGAGCAGGGGCACTCGATGGGCGCCGTGCTGCCGAACACGCCCAACAGCTCGGGCGCCGGTCACTGCAACGACGACGCCGACGTCATGTGCTACAAGGACGGTGGTCCCCGCTCGGGCAACTACCGCTCGAACGTGTGCCCGTCCCCGAACGGCAACCTGGACTACTACTGGGACTGCAACGTCAACGACTACTTCCACCCCAACCCGCCGGCCGGGTCGTTCCTCGCGACGAACTGGAACCTGGCGAGCTGCGCCAACCGGATGGTGCACCGCCCGAACTGCGGCGCGGCGCCACGGACGGCCGAGGTCGGCCGGCCCCGGTCGTAGACCGGCGGACCGAGCGCGACGAAGCCCTTCCGCCGCGCGGCGGAAGGGCTTCGTCGGGCGGCCACCTCCACCACTCGCGGCCGACCCCTAGGGGTCGCGAGGCCGCCGGACTCAGGGTGCGGCCGGATGTGCGGGTGGACGGACGGCCGTAAGGTCCTCGTGTGCCACTCATCGAGACGTCCGCGCTGGGAATGCGCTACGACGGCAAAGTCACCGCCCTGGCGGATCTGACGTTGGACATCGAGGCCGGGGTCGTCGGCTTGGTCGGGGTCAACGGGGCGGGGAAGACCACGCTGATCAAGCTCGCGCTGGGGCTGCTCACGCCCACCAGTGGGCAGATCCGCGTGCTCGGCCTCGACCCGATCGCCGACGGGGAGCAGGTCCGGGCGAAGGTCGGCTACATGCCCGAGCACGACTGCCTGCCGCCGGACATGGTCGCCGCCGAGTTCGTCACGCACATGGCGCAGGTCAGCGGCCTGCCCGCGGCGGCGGCGCGGGAGCGGGCGTCGGAGACGTTGCGGCACGTGGGCCTCTACGAGGAGCGCTACCGCCGGATCGGGGGCTACTCCACCGGCATGAAGCAGCGGGTCAAGCTCGCCCAAGCGCTGGTCCACGACCCCGAACTGCTGCTGCTCGACGAACCCACCAACGGGCTCGACCCGGCGGGCAGGCGGGCGATGCTCGACCTGGTGCACCGCATCGGCACGGAGTTCGGCATCTCGGTGGTGGTCTGCTCCCACCTGCTCGGCGAGATCGAGCGGATCTGCACGTCGCTGGTCGCCATCGACGCGGGCACCCTCCTGCGCTCGGCGACGCTGTCGTCGATGACCGAGCACAACGACCTGCTCGTCGTCGAGATCGACGAGGGCGCCGAGCGGCTGGCCGTCGCGCTCACCGCCGAAGGCCTGGACGTGCGCCACGACAACCGCGTGCTGACCGTCCGCCTCGGCGAGGACGACGGCGCGGTGTACGACCTCATCCGCGACGCCGTCGCGGACCTCGACCTCTGCCTGCACCGGCTCGAACGCCAGCGGCACCAGGTCGCCGACCTGTTCCGCGACCGCCCGGCCGAGGAGGTGTCCCATGTCTGAACCCGGCGTCATCCACGACATCGGCTACCAGCGCTACACCGGCCCGAGGCTCGGCCCCGCCTACTCGGCCCGCGCGCTGTACGTGCACAGCCTTCGCAGCGCCTACGGCCTCGGCCGCAGCCCGTGGGCGAAGGTGCTGCCGTTCGGGCTGATCGGCCTGGCCTCCATCGCCTCGCTGATCATCGTGATCATCAACAGCCAGGTGCCCGAGCCGATCCTCGACTACGTGGGCATCGCCTCCACCTTCACCTTCGCCGCGGCGGTCTTCGTCGCCGTCGTCGCGCCCGAGCTGGTGTCGGTGGACCTGCGCACGAACCTGTTGCAGCTCTACTTGTCCCGCCCGCTGGGCCGGTCGAGCTACGCGCTGACCAAGGTCGCCGCGCTGGCCACCGCGACGTTCCTGGTGTTCGCGGCGTCCATGCTGATCATGTTCATCGGCATGGCCTTCGGCACTGACAACGGCGTCCCAGGGGTGTTGGAGGAGTTCGGCGGACTGCTCGTCGGCCTCCTGGCGGCGGCCGTCCACGCCGCGCTGCTGGCGGCGCTGGGGTTGCCGATCGCGTCGCTGTCGGGGCGCCGGGTGTTCGCGTCCGGCATGATCATCGGCGTCTTCCTGCTCACCGCCCCGATCTCGGGGATCCTGAGCGAGCTGGACTCCGGGACGATCGGCCTGCTCGCCGGGCTGCTCGACCCGACGAGCCTGCTCAACGGCGTGGACCAGTGGCTGTTCGGACTGGAACTCGACATCGTCGACATCGGCTCGTTCGGACCGGTGTACGGCGTGGTCGCGGTCGCGTTGACCGCGCTGGGCACGATGGCCGCGGTGTGGCGGTACAAGGGGATGAAGTCATGAACACCGTCGAACTCTCGGGCGTCTCCCGCTGGTACGGCAACGTGGTCGCGGTCAACGACGTGACCCTGTCGATCGGCCCCGGGCTGACCGGCCTCCTCGGACCCAACGGCGCGGGCAAGACCACCGTGCTGCACCTGATGGCGGGCCTGTTGGCCCCGTCCCAGGGCGAGGTCGTGATCGGCGGTGAGCCCGCGTGGGCCAACCCCGGCGTGTACCGCAAGCTCGGCCTGGTCACCGAGCGCGAGAGCGTGCCCGGGTTCCTCACCGCGTGGGAGTTCGTCCTGGCCAGTGCCAAGCTGCACAAGCTCCCCGACCCGACGGCCGCCGCCCGCGCCGCGCTGGACGTCGTGGACCTGCGCGACGCGCAGGACCGCCGGATCTCCACCTACTCCAAGGGGATGCGCCAGCGGAGCCGGGTCGCCGCGGCGCTCGTGCACGACCCGGACGTGCTGCTGCTGGACGAACCGTTCAACGGCATGGACCCCCGGCAGCGGATGCAGATGATGGAGCTGCTCGACGGCATGGCCGCGGAGGGGCGGACCATCGTGTTCAGCTCCCACATCCTGGAGGAGGTCGAGCAGCTCTCCGGCACGGTGCAGGTGATCGTCGCGGGCAGGCTCGCCGCCTCCGGCGACTACCGGCACATCCGGCGGCTGATGACCACCCGCCCGCACGTGTTCACCATCGCCTCCTCCGACGACCGCCTCCTCGCGACCGCGCTGATGGCCGAGCCGTCGGTCTCCGGGGTGAGCATCGCCGAGGCGGGCCTTCAGGTGCACACCAGCGACTACGGCGCCTTCACCCGTGCCCTGGCCAAGCTCGCCAAGGCGAGGGGTATCCGGCTGACCACGATCCTGCCTTCGGACGAGTCCCTCGAGAAGGTCTTCTCCTACCTGGTGACCACATGAACCCGACGATCATCCGCCTCACGGCGAGGGCGCTGCTCGGCCGCAAGCGCGTGTTGCTGCTGCTCCCCATGCCGATCATCCTGATCGGGCTGACCCTGCTGGGGGTGAGCAGCGAGGACGAGTACGTGACCCCGTCCGACTGGGGCCCGCTGGTCTTCTCCAACCTGGGTCTCGCGGTCATCCTGCCGCTGACCGCGCTGATCGTCGGCAGCAGCGCGCTCGGCCTGGAGATCGACGACGGCACCATCACCCACCTGATCACCAAGCCGCTGCCGCGCTCGGAGATCATCCTGTCCAAGCTGCTGGTGGCCTGGTCGGTGACCACCGTGGCCACCGCCGTGCCGCTGGCCCTCGCGGCCCTGATCGCGGGCTCCGGCACGCTGGCGGTCGGCCTGGTCGTCGGCACGGTCCTCGGCGCGTTGGCCTACGGCGCCCTGTTCCTCGCGCTGAGCGTGATGACCAAGCGCCCGGTCGCGGTCGGCCTCGTCTACATCGTGCTGTGGGAGAACCTGTTGGTCTCGTTCGTCGACGGCGCCCGCGTGTTCAGCATCCGCCAGCACGCGACGGCCATCGCGGACGCGATCGGCGACACCCCGCTGATCTCCTCGACGATGTCGGTGCCGACCGCGTTGATCATGGTGTCGGTGTTCGTCGTGGTGGGCACGGTCGGGGCCACCCGGCGGCTGCGGTCCTTCGCGCTGACGGGCGAGGCGAACTAGCGCGCCGCACAACGGGGTTTGATTGCTGCGGTCAGGCACCTGCCGGACCGACGGTGCAACGGGTACATGGGCAACAAGCTGCCGCACGAGCTGGACGACCTCGTGGAGTCGGTCGTGGCCGGGTCCCCCGACTCGACGCCCGCCGCGCGCCAGTACATCCTGGACGCGATCCCGCCACGCGCGGCGGGCGTGCTCTGCGTGTTCGGTCAGCGGATGGCGACGGTGGCCGTGCGGACCGACTCGCCGGCGCCGGTCTACCGCGGCATCGTCGAAGTTCCTGGCGTTCGACCGGCGCGATGAGCGGGACGAGTCGCTCCCGGCGTTCGCGATGGCGGCCTACGGGTCCGGTACGGACACGGCTCCACCCTGGCGTGAGGGCGGGGCTGCAAGTCGTCATCCGGCGCCGACCGTCTCGGCGGCCTCGTCCACCGGCACGGGGTTCTTCGGGCCGCGCAGGACGATGCAGACGAGCAGCGCGCCCATGACGGCGACGCCCGCCCACATGGCCTGCTGCCAGCCGTCGACGAAGGACTGGTGGGCGGCGTGGACGATCCGCCGCTCGTGCGGGCCGGCGCTGCCCGAGACCTCGACGGCGTTGGCGATGCCCGCGCGGGCTGTGTCCGCGGCGGCTCGGGGGACGCCGTGCAGCCGGTCGTCGATCGCGCTGCGGTAGCCGGCGGACACGAGCGCGCCCAACACGGCGACGCCCAACGCGGTGCCGAACTCACGGGTGATGTCGTTGAGCGCGGAGGCGACGCCCTGCTTGCCACGCGGCAGCGATCCGGTGATGGCCTCGGTGGCAGGCGTCATGGACAGGCCCATGCCGGTGCCCATGGCGAGCATGCCCGGCAGGATGCCCGGGTAACCGCCGTCCACGGAGACGAACAGCGCCATCAGCGCCAGGCCCGCACCGGCCAGGGCGATGCCCGCCGCGATGGTCGAGCGGGAGCCGATGCGGGCGGCCACCCGGGGGGCCAGGCCGGAGGCCGTCATCATCATGACGGCCATCGGCATCATGGCCGCCGTCGACAGCAGTCCCGACCAGCCGAGCACCGCCTGGAAGAACGGGAACAGGACCACGGCGACGCCCGCCTGGACACCGAAGACCACCAGCAGCGTGATCGAGCCGCCGGCCAGGCCGCGCTCCCGGAACAGGCGCACGTCCAGCAGTGCCGCGTCGCGGCGGTGCAGCTCCCAGGCCACGAAGCCGATGCCCGAGATCAGGCCGACGGCGAGGCCGATCAGCGTCGCGGGAGCGGTCCAGCCGCGTTCGGGCCCTTCCTGCAGGACGAAGATCAGGCCGACGACGGCGACGGTGGAGACCAGCGCGCCAAGGGTGTCGAAGGAACGGGCCGAGCGCTCACGGGAGTCGGGCACCGAAGTCAGGGTCATGCCCAGCGCCACGACGACCAGGGCCACCGGCAGCACGAACAACCAGCGCCAGTCGGCGACGTCGACCAGGAGGGCGGAGAGGAACATGCCCAGGACGCCGCCGCCTCCCGCGACGCCGGTCCACACGCCGATCGCCCTGCCGCGCTGCTCCTCGGGGAAGGTGGAGGTGATGACGGCGAGGGTGATCGGCATGATCATCGCGGCGCCGACGCCGCCTGCCACCCGGGTCGCGATCATGACCTCGGCGGTCGGGGCGAGGCCCGCCGCGACGTTGGCGACGCCGAAGACGCCGAGCCCTGCGATCAGCACGGGCTTGCGGCCCAGGCGGTCGCCGATCGCGCCGAGCGGAAGCAGCAGGGCGGCCAGGGCCAGGGTGTAGGTGTTGATGATCCACAGAACCGCGTTCTGCGAGGCCCCGAACTCGACGGCCAAGTGGGTCTGGGCGACGTTCAGCCCGGACACCGACGCGATGACGGCCATCAGCGCGACGGAGACGGCGATCAGGATGGTGCGGAGCTCACGCGCGTCCGGTGCGCCGGTTTCGGCGGTGGTTTCCTGCGCTGGCTGGTTCGTACTCATGGATTCGACGTTAGGCGGAGGTTGCGCCGAGGGCATATCATCTTGTCCATGACGCAAGAAGAAGGTTCGTTGGACGGCCTCGTGCGCAAACGCATCCGTGCTCTGCGCGTGGCTCAGGGCCTGTCCCTGGAGGAACTGGCCGGCCGTGCCCACCTCAGCCAGTCGTCGCTGAGCCGCATCGAGAACGGGCAGCGCCGCTTGGCGCTGGACCAGCTCGTCACGCTGGCCCGCGCCCTGGACACCACCCTCGATCAGCTCGTCGAGAACGCCGCCGACGACGTCGTCATCAGTCCCATGATCCACGGCGCCCACGGCGTGAGCTGGCCGATGAAGGGTGACCCGGCCATGAGCGTCATGCGTCGACGGCTGACCGAGCCGCCGCCCGACAACCCGTCCAGGATGCGCGCCCACCCGGGCCGGGAATGGCTCGTCGTGCTGTCCGGCACCGCGATCCTGATGCTGGGCGACCGCCGCTTCCGCATCGAGACCAACAAGGCCGCCGAGTTCCCGACCATGATGCCGCACGCCATCGGCGCGGAGGGTCGCCCTTGCGACATCATGTTCATCTTCGACCGGGACGCCCGCCGTGGACATCGCGAGACCGACGACCAGCCCGAGAACGGCGACGCGCAACGCGGCCAGTAGTCGCACCGGCGGCCCGCACCCTTGCGCGGTCCGCTGCGCAACAAGACAGTTCCTTGCGTAATGCGCAAGATGCCGTGCTCAACACGCATAAGGCGCTTAACGTGGCCGTATGCCGCAGACACACACCCACGAGCACGGGCACCACCAGCAACGCGACGCGGACAGCGGGCAGGCGGAGATCCTCGACCTGGACGCGGAAGTCCTCGCCGAGCACATCGCCGCGATCACCGAGTGGCTGCCCTTGAAGAGCAGCCCCCGCCGGATCGTGGACCTCGCCTCCGGCACGGGAGCGGGCACCTTCGCGCTCCTCGACCGCTTCCCCGAGGCGCACGTCACCGCCGTCGACGCCTCGCCCGGCCACCTGCGACGGCTGCGTGAGAAGGCACGGGCCCGCGCCGTCGACGAGCACGTGCGCACCCTGCCGGCCGACCTCGACGACGCCACCTGGCCCGACCTCGGCACGCCCGACCTCGTGTGGGCGTCGGCCTCCATGCACCACCTGGCCGACCCGGACCACGCCCTGCGCGCCGTTCGCGACCTGCTCGCGCCCGACGGCCTGTTCGTCGTCGTCGAGCTCGCCGGCCTCCCGCGCTTCCTGCCCGAGGACGCCCCCGCCGACCGGCCCGGACTGGAAGGCCGCCTCCACGCCGCCACCGACCGCTTCCACGCCGAGCACGTGCCCCACCGCGGCGCCGACTGGGGAGCGAAGCTGACCGCCGCCGGCTTCGCGGTCGAAGGCGAGCTCACCGTCGCCGTCGACGTCGACGGGTCCCGCAACGCGGTGATCGGCCGCTACGCCTCGGGCGTGCTGCGGCGCCTCCGCGACGCCGTCGGCGCGGAGCTCGCGGCGGACGACCTCGTCGCGCTCGACCGGTTGCTCGACACCGGCAGCCCGCACGGCATCCTGCGCCGTGACGACCTCGCGGTGCGCACCGAGCGCACCGTCTGGGCCGCGCGCCGCGACTGACGTTCCATCCCGGGGCGACAGCCCCGCGCCCGAGGGCGGCCGACGCCTCCGGAGTCAGGACGGGGCGTTCCAGACCAGGCCGCACAGGTAGCGGTCGGGGGTGTCGTCCAGGCACGCGCCGGGAAGACCTGCCGGTAGTGGGCGTGGCAGTCGTCGCGCGTCGGCGGGGTGTTCCGCGTCACGTGCTCCAGCCAGGTCGGGTGCAGGCGCAGGCGGAGGACGTCCAACGCCACGGCGGGTGACCTGTGCCGCACGGCCATCATGGCCACCACCCGGAACGCCTGCGCCCGGTGCCACGTAAGGACGGCGTGCCGGCGGGTTCACCACGTCGATCACCACCAACCGGCCGCCCCGGGCGATGAGCGACCGGACGTGCGGCAGGACGCGGCCGCAGTCCCGCACGGCGAAGAGGGTGTTCACCGCCGGCACCAGGTCGAAGCGCCCGTCCCGGTCCGGTGCCACGTCGAACAGGTCCCTGGCCTGGTAGGTGATGTCGGGCCGGGCGTTGTCGGCCTCCGCCAGGGCGATGACGACACCGGCCAGCCATGGCAGGTAGAGCAGGTCGGTGATCTCCGCGTACCGTCGGCAGCGGCGGGCCAGGATGTCGAAGTGCGCGGTCACCAGGCGATCGTCGGGTCGACGAACGCGTTGCTCACCAGGTCTTCCGCCTTCAGGCCGGCCGGGACCGCGCGGCGTTCGGCTTCCTGCAACGGCTTCAGGTCCTCGACGAGCTTCGCCACCCGGGCCTGGTCGAAGTCGCCGACGGTCGGCGTCACGCCGTCGTTGCCCAGTCCCAGGCCGCGGATCTGCTCGCCCGCGTACTCGGCCCGCGCGACGCTGTACTCGGTGCCCGCGTTGAGTTCTCGGACCATCCGCACCAACGCCTCGTTGGTCTCCTCCGGCTCCGCCGAGTAGGCACGCGTGCTGCGTTGCAGGATCGGCACGAGCTTCGTCAGGCACGGGCTCAGCCGCTCGACCTCCGCCGACGACACCGCCAGCGTCTCCGGGTAGATCGGATAACCGCTGTCGTGCACCAGCGCGAAGTCCACCGGCCGCTTCCAGGCGTCGATCTCCCGCTCGTAGCGGTAAGGCTCGTTGGTCGCGTACCCCTGTTGCGCGATCGCGCCGTCGGCCGAGACGAACCGCGCCGGCGCGCCGTCGTAAGAGCCGTCCACCTGCGCTTGCTTCAACTGTCCGCTCTGGACCAGGTAGTCCATGTAGGACGCGCCGGTGGCGTACACCACCGTGGTGTCGGTGCGGCCGATGTCGGCGATGGACTCCCAGTCCGGGTGGTGCTCCTTCGACCACATGATCATCTGCGGGCTCTTGTCCAACGGCGCGAACACCGCCGTGGTCGGGAACGTCCCCGCCTCCTGCACCGCCTCGTCGGTGGCGACGCTGCCCAGCGTGATCGACGGGTCCGCCGCCATCAGCGCCGACACCCGCTGGAACCCGGTCACCGGCCCGCCCGCGCGGACCTGGAGCCGCACGCCCGTGTCTCGCCCGTCGTCCAGCAACGGTCCCTCGACGGCCTTGCGCTCGCCGTCGACGGTGAAACCGCTGCCCAGCAGCCGGTACAGGCCGCCGTGCTCGGCCTGCGGGAACCAGTTCATCTGCACCACGACGGTGTCGGGGCACGTCCCGCGCAACGACTCGGCGGCAGGTGGCAACGGCTCACCGCCCTGGCCGGCGTCGGGCGTCGTGCAGGCCGCCAGCAACAACACCGATAGCGCGACCAGTGATGACGCACGGCGGGCAGAGGGCATGAAGCTCATCTTCGCATAGCGGCGAACCAGGTCGTGCGCCGTTCTCCCGTGTGGCGATTCTCCTGTGTGAGAGTCTCCCCGGGGAGGAAGGTGGCGATGGGGGAGTTGCTGGCACTGTCCAAGGTCGACGTGACGTTCCCCGGCGGGGTGCACGCGGTGGACCGCGTGGACCTGGACGTCCGCGCCGGCGAGATCGTCGCGCTGATGGGTCCTTCCGGGTGCGGCAAGAGCACGGTGTTGCAGGTGGCCGCCGGGTTGCGCGCCCCGACGTCGGGCACGGTCACCCGGCGCACCGACCGGGTCGGCTACGTCTTCCAGGACCCGACCCTGCTGCCCTGGCGGACCACCCGGCGCAACGTCGAGCTGTTCGGCGAGCTGGACGGCCTGGCCAAGGCCGAGCGCCGCGCCCGTGCCGACCGGGTGCTGGCGGCGGTCGGGCTGGCGGAGTTCGGCCACGTCCGGCCCGCGCGGCTGTCCGGCGGGATGCGGATGCGGGTCGCGTTGGCGCGGGCGCTGCTGGTGGAGCCGGAGCTGTTCCTGTTCGACGAGCCGTTCGCCGCGCTGGACGAGCTGACCCGGCACGAGCTGGGGGAGGAGTTGCTGCGGCTGTCCGCCCGGCACGGGTTCGGGGCGTTGTTCGTCACGCACTCGGCGGGCGAGGCCGTGTACCTGGCGGACCGGGTGCTGGTGATGTCGCCCCGGCCGGGCCGGATCGTGGACGAGGTGGCGGTGCCGTTCGGCTACCCGCGTCCGCCGGGACTTCGGTCGAGCGGCGAGTACGCGGCGTTCGTGGGGTCGGTGTCGGAGACGGTGGTGCGGGCCTCGTGAAGATCAAGCGGGTCGCGCGGACGGTGGTGCCGCCGTTGGCGGTGTTGTTGGTGGTGCTGGGCGCGTGGACGTTCGTCAGCCACGTCGTGCTGTCACCGCGCCGCCGGTTCCTGCTGCCGCCGGTGGACGAGGTGCTCCGGGTCGGGTTCGGTGATCCCGACAACCTCGCCGAGCTGCTCGCGGCGTTGTCGCTGACCAGCCGGGTGGCGGGGTTGGGACTGCTGATCTCGGTGGTGCTCGGCGTGGGGCTGGCCGTGCTGATGGCGCAGTCGCGGTGGCTGGAGCGCGCGGTCTACCCCTACGTCGTGGTGGTGCAGACGATCCCGGTGTTGGCGCTGGTGCCGTTGTTCGGGTTCTGGTTCGGCTTCGGGTTCTCCAGCCGGGTGCTGGTGTGCGTGCTGCTCTCGCTGTTCCCGTTGGTGGCCAACACGTTGTTCGGCATCCGGTCCGTGCCCGCGGCCCAGCACCAGCTCTTCGACCTGCACCGGGCGGGGCGGTGGACGCGGCTGTGGAAGCTCCAGCTGCCGGCCGCGCTGCCCGCGATGTTCACCGGCTTGCGGATCGCGTCGGGCGGGAGCGTCATCGGCGCGGTGGTCGGCGACTTCTTCTTCCGGCAGGGCGAGCCGGGCCTCGGCGTGCTGATCGACCAGTACCGGTCCCAGCTCGCGTCGGCCCGGATGTTCGCCGCGGTGGTCCTGGCGAGCGCGCTGGGCATCGCGGTGTTCGTGGTCTTCGGCGCCCTGGCCCGCTGGGTGGTCGGCCGGTGGCACGAGTCGGCCGACGGCTGACGGCCGCCTGATCCGTGACGGGATCCGAAGCGGCCCGCCGGTCGGCGCCCGTGCCGGCGACTGCTCGCGGGTGGGCACCGGGTCCACGTCGGGTGGAGCGCCGGCTCCGGAGGTGGGGGATCGGCAGCCGAGACGTCCGTGCCAGGGCATTTCGCCGCGGACCGGGCCGCGACCGTGAGCAGCTCGGCTGACGCCTCGTAACGGGGTGGCGGGATCTCGGCAACCTTGTGGTGTGAGCGAGACAATGGCAGACGCGGTGGCGGACCACGTGGAGCCACTCCAGCACCCACCGCCCGGGAAACGAGCCGCGGCCGAGTTCGAGAAGGTCTACCGGGCGAACGTCGGCATGATCACCGCCTACTTCGCGCGGCGCAGCGCGGACCCGCAGACGGTGGCCGACCTGACCGCGGACACCTTCGTCCGGGCGATCACGTCGTTCGCCACCTTCGACCCGGTCAAGGGCAGCGCCCGGGCCTGGTTGATCGGCATCGCGAGCCGGGTGTTCGCCCGGCACTGCGAAGCGCACAGCCAGCGCACCGACAGCACGCGCCGGATCGCCGGACAGCGCCCGCTCGACGCCGACGTGGTGGACGACCTGCTCGACCGGATCGACGCCGAGCAGGCGGCGGGCGCGCTGCTCGCCAGACTGGCCGAACTGCCCCGGCTCGACCGCGAGGTCGTGGAGCTGGTGGATCTCGACGGCCTGAGCCCGAAGGAAGCCGCCGAGGCGTTGGGCGTCTCGGCGGGCGCTGTGCGCATTCGACTGTTCCGGGCCCGAACGAAACTCCGCAAGACGACAGGGAGGGAACGATGATGGCCAAGTTCGAGGATCAGCTCTTCGAAGACCTGATGCGCAGCCACGGAGCAGAGCTGGACGCCGTGCCCGACCGGGCGACGACCGGGCGGCGCGGGATCGGCCGCACGGTGGGCATCGGCGGCACCGTGCTGGGCGTGGCGGGTGTGATCGCGCTGACCGGCACCGTGCTCCCCGGCGGGGCGCCCGCCGCCTACGCGGTCACCAAGGGAGCCGACGGCGTGGTGAGGGTGTCGATCACCGACCTCACCGGCGTGACCGGCGCGAACGAGGAACTGCGCAGGCTGGGCGTGCGGGCGGTCGCGGTTCCGATGCGCGACGGCTGCGTCGAGCTGCGCAGCCTGCCGGTCGACACCGACCGCTTCGACACCGGGCTCAACTCGACGGTGGAGGAGGTGGGCGGGCTCGGCACCGGCACGCTGTCGTTCGACGCCGACGGCATCCCCGAGGGTGACACGCTGCTGCTGGCCGCGGCGCAGTCGCCCACCAGCGTCTCCCTGGCCGCCGCGCTGATCAAGGGTCCCGCGCCGGACTGCGTCAGCGTGCCGACGCCGCCGGCGGGCGGCCCGACCGATCCGGCGGGCGGCCCGACCGATCCGGAGTCGGGCCAGGAGGTCCGGCCGGGAACGCCCGCGGCGAGCGCCGTCCAGCAGGGCGGCAGCTGATCCTGCCGGGAACGCCCTGGGAAGCGCGTCGCCGCTCCCCAGGGCGTGTTCGTCGTGGATCAGCCGGGTCAGGCGCGCCAGACGGTGCCGCGGCGTTCGCACTCCAGGAAGGTCTCCACCTGCTGGGCGTGCCGCGGGCCGAGGAAGCCTTCGACCAGCCACAGCGCCACGTCCAGGCCGGAGGTGACGCCGCCGCCGGTGACCAGGTTCCCGTCGTCGACCACGCGGGCGTCGACGACGGTCGCGCCTTGCGCGTCCAGGTCGGCCTTCGCGCGGTGGTGGGTGGTCGCGTTGCGGCCCCTGGCCAGTGCTCGGGTCGGTGCAGCGGCCACCGCCTTGGCACCACCAGCACGTCCGCCAGCGAACCTCCCGGGTTTCGTCCCTGTCCGGGAAGTCGTGTCGCGCCGGCCGCGGGGTCCCGGCACTCGGCGCGAACGGCCAGCTCGCGCCGAGTGCCGCCGCCGGGGCGGGGCACCCGGATGCCCTCGATCACCGGGACGAACCGCGGGCTGTCGCCCCGTCGGTGCCGGGCGGCCGCCGATCACCCACCTTTGGAACACGCGCTCGCGGGATTCCTCGTCACCCCGACCCGGCGGACCACCTGGCCAGTCGCCGGATCACGACGGTCGCGTGATGCGCGATCGGGCAGGGCGGTCGGTGAACGGATCGCGCCGGGTGCTCTTGACTGGACCGCGGCCGGGCCGCATTGTGGGAGCGCTCCCGTGATCCCCGCCGTCGAGAGTGGAAGTCCGTGCAAAGCCAGACCAAGCGCCGCCTGTCTCCCGAAGACCTCGATGCCCTCGTGTCCGGCGCCGTCGGCGTCGGGTGCAGGCTCGAGACGGAGCTGACCGACGGCTGGTTCAACACCGCCTACCGCGTCCTGCTCGACGACGGCCGTCTCGCCGTGGTCAAGGTCGCCCCGTCGGCCGATGCCCCGGTCCTGCGGTACGAGCGCGGCATCCTGGGGACGGAGGCCATGGCCTACCGGCGGATCGCGGCCCTGCCCGGTGGCGGTGTGCCGACACCCGAACTGCTCTACGCGGGCCGGGAGTTCCTCGCCGTCTCCCTCCTGGAGGGTGAACCGTGGGACAAGGCGGGCGGCCGGATACCCCCGCCCACCGGGCGTGAGCTGCGCCGCGAGCTGGGCGCGATCAGCGCCCGCCTGCACACCCTGGCCCCGGAGGACGGCCGGTTCGGCTACCCGGCCGCGGAGTCCGGGCTCTCCGCGCCGGACTGGAGGACGGCCTTCACCGCCATGGTGGACGCTCTCCTCGACGACGCCGCACGCTGGCAGTCCTCCCTGGGCGTGACGCCCGCCGAGATCCGGGCCCTGGTGGCCGAGGGCGGAGCGGCCCTCGACGAGGTCACCGAGCCCCGGCTGGTCCACTTCGACCTGTGGCCGGGCAACATCTTCGTCGACGTCACCGGCGACGGGAACCGGCCGCCCCGGATCGTCGGCCTCATCGACCACGAGCGGGCGTTCTGGGGTGATCCGGCGGCCGAGCTGGTCTCCCTGGCCTTCGGCGGCGACGCTGGGCCCGACAGCGACCTCGTCGCCGGGTACGCCGAAGCCGGCGGCGTCCTCGACTTCACCCCCGCCTTCCGGCACCGCCTGGCCCTGTACCAGCTCTACCTGGGCCTGCTGCTCGTCATCGAGTGCGGCCCCCGCGGCTACGGCCCGGATCACCTCGCGTTCTGCGGTCGCTACCTGGCCGACAGCCTCGACCGGTTGCGGGCACTGGGGTAGGAGGCGACCCCGGTGACGTGAGCGCGGTCAGAAGCTGATCACCCGGATCAGCGCGCCTCCCGAGGCGGCCGTCTCCGCGAAGAACTCGACGAGGTCCGCGTAGTCGTCCCGCAGGTCGTCGATGCCGTCGTCGTCCCAGAACTGCCGCCAGGGATAGACCTCCTGCTCGCTCAGCCGCCGCGGGTCGTAGTTGCCGGCCAACACCTCGAACGGCGTCGCGCCCAGCGTCGTGGCGGCCTCGGCGACCATGCTGTCGCTCCACCCCGAGAGGACGCCCTCCGTGTCGATGATGAAGCCGTCCTCGTGCAGCTCGATTCTCACCTCGGCCGCGTCCAACAGGAACTGGATGCCCGCCCACGACTTCTCCAGGGAGTAGCAGGGCAGGTCCTCGTCCTGCAGGTGCTCCAGCGCCCACTCCGGATCCTTGATCGCCCGGTCCAGTTGCCCAGGGGTGACCTGGGTGAACGCCAGTGTCGTGCTCATGTGCCCCACCATCCCGCGCTGATCTTGTGCGGTCACCAACCTGCACAGGATCTCCGGCGCCGTCAATCGGTCGATCAACCGACACCGTTGCGGCGCCGTGCCGTCAACTGCGCGAATCGAGAACGTGAGCCACCACGTGCTTCGGTCAGCGGCTCGCCGGCGTGTAGCCCAGCTGTCCGTCAGCCGGCAGCAGGTAACCGTTCCAGCGTTCGTCGGGCACTTCGCCGTCGAGTTCGGCCGCGGTGACGTGGTCGAGCTCGAAGCCGATCAGGCCGAGCCGGAAGTCGACCTCGCGGAACACCTCGTCCGCCACACCGGCCAGCCAGGTGTCCAACGGGGCCCGCCAGGTCAGGGACTCCGCCCCACCCTCCGGTCCGAACGGGAAGCCGCCGACGCGCCGGTCCGCTCGGGCCAGCGCGCCGAGCGGGAGGTACCACGTCAACCAGTCCTCGGCGTCGTCGATGCGGGTGGCGAAGCAGCCGCACACGACTGGACCCGCCAGCGGCGGTCGTGCGACACCGCGCAGGAAGCCGAACTCCTCGAGGGACGCCACGGTGCCGGGTACCGCGACCTGGTCGGCCGGTTCCCGGTCCCGGTCGGGGTAGCAGCCGGTGACGGCGGCTGCCCGCCACAGCGCGGTCAGCGCGCGTTGAAGACGTTCGTCGTCGCGGTCGCCGATTTCCAACGCCAGCTCGTAGAAGCCGCCGGACCAGTTCTCCGCGTCGGTGAACGCCATCGGGTCATGCACCACCGCAGTGTTCCAAACGACCACGCGTCCGTCGCGCGTCCTTCCCAGCCGGACCGCTCGTGCCGCCGCCGGACGTTCCGGGGTCGACGAGGGGACGGAGGACGGGGCAAGACGGCGACTGGATGTCACGGGGAAGTCGCGGTACGTTTGGGAGCGCTCCCAGAACGTGTCTTCCACCCTGCCCTAGGAGCCGAACCATGTTGCGACGGCGTAGTCGCCTGGCCACCTTGCCGACCGGCCTGCTCGTGCTGGCCCTGTCTGCGTTCCTCTTACCCGCGGTGTCGGCGAGCGGCAGCGCCGCGGCCGGCACGCCCGGCGCCCGCGCGGTGCCGCTCACCGAGCTGACCGTGGCGTCCGAACAAGTGGCGTTCGGCCTGCGGCGTCCGATCGCGATCACCGGCCTGCCGGACGGCCGGATGCTGATCGGGGAGAAGGGAGGCACCGTCCGCGCCTACCACCCGGACACCGGCCTGGCGGCCGAGCCGGTGCTCGACCTGACCTCCCGGATCGACGCGTCGGACAACGAGCGCGGGCTCCTCGGCATCACGCCCGCGCCGAACTTCGCCCGGACCGGGATCCTCTACGTGGCGTACACGAGCCTGCCAGCGGGCGAGCTGACCCTGGCGCGAGTGCCCATCGGCGCTCCTGAACGCGTGCAGGTGCTGCTCACCCAGGAGCACGCGGAGTACGGCAACCACAACGGCGGCCAGGTGGCGTTCGGCCGCGACGGCTACCTCTACTGGTCCCTCGGCGACGGCGGCGGCGCGTACGACCCGTTCAAGGCCGGTCAGGACCTCGGCACCCTGCTCGGGAAGATCGTGCGGATCGACGTCAACCGCACCTGCGCGCCGAAGCCCTACTGCGTGCCCACGAACAACCCGTTCGTCCGCGTGTCGGGCGCGCGGCCGGAGATCTGGCTCTACGGGCTGCGCAACCCGTGGCGGTTCTCCGTCGACCCGGTCGACGGCTCGCTGTGGATCGGTGACGTCGGCCAGGGCCTGGTCGAGGAGGTCAACCACATCCGCCCGTGGCAGGGCGGGGCGAACCTCGGCTGGTCGTGCAAGGAGGGCACCCCGGTGTTCGACCCGCAGCAGTGCCGGCCGGGCGGGCGGTACACCGACCCGGTCTTCGAGTACGACCACTACAACGACAACTGCTCGGTGACCGGTGGCGTGGTGTACCGGGGGTCCCGGACCCCGGAGGCGTGGGGGACCTACGTCGCGGCCGACTACTGCTCGACCCGCGTGTACGCCGTGCGCCCGAAGTTCGACGGCAGCTACGAGTCCGCCGCGATCGGCCACCTCCCCACCCAGCCGAGCGCGATCGCCACCGACGTCCGCGGCGAGCTGTACACGCTCAGCGACCTCCCGGGATACCTGAGCCGAGTGCGGTTCGAGCGGGTCCAGCCGACCCTCGGCAGCGGGGTGGCGAACCGCTGACGGGGCACGTGCCCGCATCCGCGAGAACTCCGGGGACGGCCGCTTCCGGGCGGCCGTCCCCGGCTCGTTTCCCGGCCTCCGCCAGGGCCGGCAGCTTCAGCTCCCGAGGGTCTCCGCCACGGGGTGCCGCAGGTCGTACGCGGCCCAGCCCGGGTCGCCGGTGCGGGCGAACGCGACCCAGGCGGCGTGCACCCGGGCCGCGAGGCCACCGGGGGCGGGGTCGGGGCCGAGCAGGCCCGTGTCGCCGTGCAGCCAGGGCTCGTCGGCGACGTCGAAGACGAAGGGCAGCTCGACGGCGTGGGTGGCGCCGAGTTGCCCGTTCAGGGCCGTCGAGCGATGCCCGAACGAGTAGACGTGCGTTCGGCCGCCCGAGATCCGTGCGTGGGCTCGGGCCAAGCGGGCCGTGCCGGCCCCGAACAAGGCCTCCCCGAGCACCGCGGAACGCAGCTCGCCCGGTGTCGCGTTGGGCAGTGCCGCGCGGTGCGCGGCGACCGTCGTCTCCGGGTCCGCGTGCACCCTGGAGGCGATGGCCAGCACGTCGGCCTCCGTGGAGGACTCCAGTTCGCCCTGCGGCACGAGGTAGAGGTGTCCCTCTTCGGTGTTGGTGCCGATCAGCAGGTCGACGTCGCCGGCCGGGCCGAAGGTGAGACCGTCGGCGGGTTGGGCCGCGAGGACCAGGCTGAACGGGCTGAGGCCGACCAGCGGGTCCGTGGCGGTGCCGGTGCGCAGGTCGAGGCCGGCCAGCACGGGCAGGACCTCCAGGAAACGCTCGTCCGGGATCGCGGCGAACGCTGCCGCGGTCGGGTCGACGCCCAGCGCGGCGGCAGCCGCGGCGGTGACCCGTTGCGCCTGTTCCGGGGTGAAGGCGCCGGTGCCACTGCCGCTCTGGACGATCGCCCGCCGGAACAGGCCCTTGGCCTCCGGGGTCGCGAGCAGCGCTCCGACGAGCGTGGCGCCCGCGGACTGGCCGAAGACCGTGACGTTGTCCGGGTCGCCGCCGAACGCCCCGATGGCGGCGCGCACCCAGCCGAGCGCGGCGAGCACGTCGAGCAGCCCGCGGTTGGCCGGAGCGCCCTCCAGGTCGAGGAAACCGGGGATGCCGAGGCGGTAGTTCACCGTCACGAGGACGATGCCGTCGCGGGCGAACGCGCTGCCGTCGTAGAGCGCGGCACGGGTCGAGCCGGTGACGAATCCGCCGCCGTGCACGAAGACCATGACCGGGCGCTTGCCGCGGTCGGCGGCAGGTGTGCGGACGTCGACGGTCAGGTACTCCTCGCCCCGCACCCAGCCCGGCCCGAAGTAGGGGGTCATGTCGAGCCCGCCGAAGTCGCGGACCGGTTGGGGAGCCGTGGGCGAAGGCCGGGTGCCGTCGCGGACGCCGGACCAGCCCGGGTGCGGCGCGGGCGGTGCGAAACGGCGGGCGCCGATCGGCGCTGCCGCGTAGGGGATGGCACGGTAGAACTCGCCGGAGTCGACACGGATGCCGCGCACGGCGCCCGCCGGGAGCTCGACGACCGGGTCTGCGTGGTGGGTCAAGGGAAGCGCTTCCTTTCCGGGAGGATCAGGAGGTGCGGGAGAAGGCCGCCCACTCCTTGATGGCGAACTTCGACCCGTTGCGCTCGACCTGCGCGGCGCCGTGGCCGCCGAAGTGCGCGGGGAAGACGAGCGCGTTGTTCTCGGCGGCGTGGCCGAGCAGCGCGTGCCGGGTGGCCCGGGACTCGGCCGGGGCCTCACAGAAGCAGGAGTTGGTCCGCGGCTCCGCGATCTGCAGGGGGGTGTGCACCAGGTCCCCGACGAACAGGGCCCGATCACCCCCGGACTCCAGCGCGAGCACGGACGAGCCGGGGGTGTGCCCGGGTGCGAGGTCGAGCCGCAGGTTCCCGTCGATCCGGTACGACCCCTCCCACAGCCGCGTCAGGCCGGCCTGGTGGACCGGCGTGACGCTGTCCTCGAAGACGTTCTGGTTGCCGCGGCCCAGCACGGACCTGTTCTCGTTGGCCGGGTCCCAGAACTCGAAGTCCCGCCGCGTCATCAGGTAGGTGGCGTTCGGGAAGGTCGGCACCCACGTGCGGCCGTCGAGCCGGGTGTTCCAGCCGACGTGGTCGACGTGCAGGTGCGTGTTGACCACGATGTCGACGTCCTCGGGCCGCACGCCGGCGGCGGCGAGGTGGTCGAGGTAGCCCGTGTCCAGGCGACTCCACACCGGCGAGTACGGCCGGTCCTTGTGGTTGCCCACGCCGGTGTCGACGAGGATCGTGCGCCCCTCGCTGCGCAGCAGCCAGGACTGGATCGCCGAGTGGCACTCGTCCGTCCCGGGATCCCAGAAATCGGGCGCGAGCCAGTCGCGGTGCTCGTCCCACGAGCCGTCCGGGCTGTCCGGGAAGAACTCGCCCGGCGTCAGCTCGACCGAGCCGTAGAACTCCTCGATGCGGGTGACGGTGACGTCGCCGAGGGTGATCTCCTCGGGGGTCTGCTGCATGCGGTCCGTCCTCGGTCCAGGGGAATGAGACCGAGCCTGGGCACGTGGGCGCGCACGAACCACTCCCGCGTTGTCCTACCCCTCGCAGGGTGTGGTCGGGATCGGGCCGCGCCCCGGATACTGGGGGCATGGACGGACCAGGCCCACTCGGCGATTTCCTGCGGGCCAGACGGGCGCTGCTGCGACCGGAGGACGTCGGTCTGCGCGACTTCGGGCCCCGCAGGCGGGTCGCCGGGCTCCGGCGGGAGGAACTGGCCCGGCTGGCGGGCGTCAGCGTGTCGTACTACACGAGGTTGGAGCAGGGCTTGTCCCGCGGCGCCTCGGCCGAGGTGCTCGACGCGATCGCCCGCGCGCTGCTGCTCGACGACCACGAGCGCGAGCACCTCGACCGGCTCGCCGGGGCCGCCCGCCGCACGCCCCGCGCGCGTCGCCCCCGGCCCGAGAAGCTCGCCGACGAGACGCGGGACCTCTTCCGCGCCGTGGACGGCGTCCCGGCGCTGGTGCTCGGCCGGCGTGCGGACGTGCTCGCGTGGAACACCCTCGGGCACGCCCTGCTGGCCGGTCACCTGGACTTCCACAGCCCGGACGACCCGACGGGGCGGCCGAACATGAGCCGGCTGCTGTTCCTGGACCCGCACTGCCGGGAGCTGTACGCGGACTGGGAGCGCAAGGCCCACGCCGTGGTCGGCAACCTGCGGATCACCGTCGGCAAGCACCCGCAGGACCCGCTGCTCGCGGAGCTGGTCGGCGAACTGACGATGAAGAGTCGTGAGTTCGTCGCGCTCTGGGGCGACCACCGCGTGGCGCCCTGCGACGCCGCGTCCTACGAACTGCGCCATCCCGTCGTCGGCACGGTGACCGTGACGCAGCAGACCCTCTCGATCGCCCGCTCGCCGGAACAGGTGCTGATCGTGTGCACGACCCCCGCCGGTTCCTCCTCCGAGGAAGCCCTCGCGCTGCTCCGCCAGACGACCAGCGGCCGGACGCCTTACGCGGACGACGTCGTCGCTCCTATGCGGACACTCCGCTAGTTGCGCGGGGTGCCCCGGTCAGGCGCTGCCGCCGCGCACCAGTTCGGTGGGCAGGAGGAGGCCCGGTTCGTCGTCGCGTCCGTGCTCGACCTGGCGCAGGCAGCGGGCGATCAGTTCGCGCGAGATGCGCTCGACGGGGATGCGCGCGCTGGTCAGGGTGGGTTCGGTGACGAGGCCCACGGCGCCGCCGTCGAAGCCGGTGATCGCCACGTCGGAGCCGACCCGCAGGCCCAGCGAGTGCGCGACGCTGAGCACGACCGCGGCGACGGCGTCGCTGCCCGTCACGATGGCGCTCGGCGGGTTCTTGCCGGTGAGCAGCTGGTGCGCGCGGCGGCGGACGCCCTGGTCCGGGCCTCGGAAGACCGACGTCTTGGGCAGGCGGAGGCCGTGGTGGGACAGCCGCTGGCGGAAGCCGTCGAGGCGTTCGGCCTTCCAGTACTGGTCGCCGTCGATGCCGAGGTAGGCGAACCGCCGGTGGCCCTCGGCGACGAGCATGTCCACCACCGCGCGCATGCCCGCCACGTTGTCCACGTCCACCCAGTGCTGCGGGAGGTCGGGGGAGAGGCGGCCGAAGGAGGCGAAGGGGATGTCGCTGTCGGCCAGGAAGCGGGCCCGCTCGTCCTCCACGCTGGACTCGGACAGGACCACCGCGTCCACGGCGTGCCGGGCGACGAGGTCCTTGAACACGCCGAGGGGGTCGTCGCGGTGGTGGGTGAAGACGAGCACCTGGTGGTCGACGTCGGCGCCGGCCTTCACGAGGGCGAGCAGGAAGTGCAGCGTGAAGCCCTGCGCCCGGTCCAGCTGCTCGCCGAAGATGTGGTAGCCGATCTGCATCGTCCGCCGTGAGCGCAGGGTCTGCGCGGCGCGGTTGGGCTGGTAGCCCAGTGCCCGCATGGCGCTGGTGACCTTCTCGTGGGTCGCGGCGGAGTAGTACTCGTCGCGCCCGTTGAGGACGTTGGAGACGGTCTGCCTGGACACGCCCGCGGCGGCGGCCACGTCCACGATGCCGACGCGCCGCTTCCCCTGCTCCGCACCCTCTCTGGGCACCGGGTCCACCTCCTCGTACCGGGACATCATTCACCCTAGGTGACGACGGGGTTGCATTGAACGTTCAATGTTGCCTACTCGTTACCGCCGCCCCCGTTGACCCGCCGCCGATCGTGCTGACATCTTCCATGGAACGTTCAATGTGATGAGTGCTCCACCGCCTGGAGGTCGTGTGTCCACCGCACCACCGGTCACCGCACCGGCCGTCGACGGCGTCGGCCGGATCGTCCACTTGCGAGCCGACGGCGTGAGCTTGGTGCTGCGCTGCAAGGACTCCGGGCTGCCGCAGGTCCTGCACTGGGGCGCGGACCTCGGCCCCGACGCCGGTCTGGACGCGTTGGCGTCGACGAGCGTGCCGGCAGTGGTGCCGAACGCGACCGACAAGCCGGGCGCCGTCGCCGTGCTGCCGGAGCACGCGACCGCCTGGCCGGGGCTGCCCGGTCTGCGGGGCCACCGGGAAGGGCGCGACTGGTCGCCGTTGTTCACCGTCGAACGGGTCGTCGAGGACGGCGACTCGTGCCTGGTCCACGCCGTCGACGCGGAGGCCGGTCTCACCCTGGACCTGGAGGTCGGGCTCACCCCTTCCGGGCTGGCACGCCTGCGCGCCACCGTGCGCAACACCGGTGACACGGCCTACACCCTCGACGGGGTGGTGCTCGCGCTGCCCCTGCCGCCGCGTGCCACCGAGCTGCTCGACCTCACCGGGCGCTGGGGCCGGGAACGGACGCCGCAGCGCAGGCCGTTCGGCGTGGAGGCGCACGTGCGGGACAGCCGGCGGGGTCGGACCGGTTCGGACGCCACGCTGGTCCTGGTGGCGGGTGAGAGCGGCTTCGGCTTCCGACGGGGCCGGGTGTGGGGGGTGCACGTCGCCTGGAGCGGCAACCACCGCACCTACGCCGAACGCGTGCCCACCGGCGAAGCCGTGCTAGGAGGCGGCGAGCTGCTGCTGGAGGGCGAGGTGCGGCTGGAGCCGGGGGAGGCCTACTCGACCCCCGAGGTGTTCGGCTCCTGCGGCGACGGGCTCGACGAGCTGTCCGCCCGCTTCCACCGCCACCTGCGGTCGAGGCCCCACCACCCGAAAGGGCCGCGGCGCGTGGTGCTCAACACGTGGGAGGCGGTGTACTTCGACCACGACCTGGAGCGGCTGCGCGCCCTCGCCGACCGGGGCGCGGAGGTGGGCGCGGAGCTGTTCGTGCTGGACGACGGCTGGTTCCGCAACCGGCGCGACGACACCGCCGGGCTGGGCGACTGGCACGTCGACGAGCGGGTCTGGCCCGACGGCCTGCACCCGCTGGTCGACCACGTCCGCGCACGGGGCATGGAGTTCGGCCTGTGGGTGGAGCCGGAGATGGTCAGCGCCGACTCCGACCTCCTGCGGGCCCACCCGGACTGGGTCCTGTCCACGGGAGGTCGTCGCCCGCCGCTGGTGCGCGGGCAGCACGTGCTCGACCTGACCCGCCAGGAGGTGCGGGCCCACCTCCTGGAACGCCTCGACGCCCTGGTGACCGAGTACCGGATCGCGTACCTCAAGTGGGACCACAACCGCGACCTGGTCGACGCGGGCGACTCGCGCACCGGTCGCGCCGCCGTGCACGCCCAGACGCTGGCCGTCTACGGCCTGCTCGACGAGCTGCGCCGCCGCCACCCCGGACTGGAGGTCGAGTCCTGCTCCTCCGGCGGGTCGCGGGTGGACCTGGGCATCCTGGAGCGCGCCGACCGGGTGTGGGCCAGCGACTGCATCGACGCGCTGGACCGGCAGGGCATCCAGCGCTGGACGGGCCTGTTGCTGCCGCCCGAGCTCATCGGCGCGCACATCGGCGCCGGCCGGTCGCACACCACGGGCCGCGAGCACGACCTGGACTTCCGGGCGGCCACCGCGCTGTTCGGCCACCTGGGCATCGAGTGGGACCTCGCCGCGGCCGAGCCGGCGGACCTGGCGGGGCTGGCGCGCTGGGTGGGGTTCTACCGGCGGGTCCGCGACTGGCTGCACCGCGGCCGGGTGGTGCGATCGGACTCGCCGGACCCGGCGATCCTGGTGCACGGTGTGGTGTCCGAGGACGACGCGCAGGCCCTGTTCGCCGTGGTCGCGGTGGCCTCGGGGACGACCACCTCGCCGGGACGGGTGACGCTGCCCGGCCTGCCGCCGGACCGGCGGTTCACCGTCCGGCCCGTCGACCACGCCGGCCTGCCGCCGTCCACGGCCCTGGTCGGAGTCCCGTGGCTGTCCACCGGCGCCTGCCTGTCCGGGCTGGAACTGGCGGAGGTGGGCGTCCAGGTCCCGCCGTTGCACCCCGAGCAGGCGCTGCTGCTGCACCTGGTGCGGGAGGAGCGCGCATGACCGCCGCCCACCCGGTCCGACGCCGCGGCGACCTGCGGGTGGCCTTGCTGTTCCTGCTGCCCGCCGGGTTCGGGTTCGTGCTGTTCTACGCCTGGCCCGCGTTGCAGACGTTCTACCTGAGCTTCACCGACTACAGCCTGCTGGCCGCCCCGAACTGGGTGGGCGCGCAGAACTACCGCGACGCGCTCGGCGACGCGAGGTTCGGCAACGCCCTGCTGGTCACGGTCGAGTACGTCGTGGTCAACATCGGCGTGCAGACCGTCGTGGCGCTGCTCATCGCGGTCCTGATGCACCGGTTGACCAAGTCGTCCTTCGTCCGGGGCCTGCTGTTGCTGCCCTACCTGATCGCCAACGTCGTGGTGGCGCTGGTCTGGTACAACATGCTCGACGCCCAGCTCGGCATCGTGAACGCGCTGCTGTCGTGGGTCGGGATCGACCCGGTGGCGTTCTTCGGCGAGACCTCCACGGCCATCCCGACCATCGCGCTGGTCAACGTGTGGCGGCACATGGGCTACACGGCACTGCTGATCTTCGCCGGGCTCCAGGCCATCCCGAGGTCGGTGTACGAGGCCGCGGCGATCGACGGCGCGTCGGAGTGGCGCGTCTTCCGCAGCGTCACGCTGCCGCTGCTGCGGCCGGTGCTGGCGATGGTGCTGGTGCTGACCGTGATCGGGTCGTTCCAGATCTTCGACACCGTCGCGGTCACCACGCGCGGCGGCCCGGTCGACGCCACCCGCGTCATCTACTTCTACATCTACGAGAAGGCGTTCCAGCAGTTCGACTTCGGCTACGCGGCGGCGCTGTCGGTCGTGTTGTTCGCGATCCTCGCGGGTTTGGCGGTGGCGCAGCTGCGCCTCCTGCGCGCGGGCAGCTCGGACCTGGACTGAAGGAGCCGGTGATGACCTCGACCACGATCGGCCCGAAGTGGCGGCGTGCGCTCGGCTGGGCGGTGCTGGCCCTGCTGGTGCTGATCACGCTGTTCCCGTTCTACTGGATGCTGCGCGTCTCCTTGTCCGACAACCGGGCGCTGGCGGCCAACGCCGACTCGCTGCTGCCCGCGGGGTTCACGCTGGGCGCGTTCGAGCGCGTGCTCGGTCTGGCGTCGCTGGAACAGGCCCGCGCCCAGGGCGGCTCCGGCGCGTCGATCGACTTCGGGCGCTTCCTGCTGAACTCGGTGCTCACCTCGACGATCATCACCGCCGGTCAGGTGCTGTTCAGCTCGATGGCCGCCTACGCGTTCGCGCGGCTGCGCTGGCCCGGGCGCGACGCGGTGTTCTTCGTCTTCCTCACCGCGCTGATGATCCCGCCGATCTTCACCGCGCTGCCCAACTTCGTGCTGATGCGCGATCTGAAGCTGCTCAACACCTACGCGGCGATCGTGCTGCCGTTCTTCTTCATGACGCCGTTCGCGGTGTTCTTCATGCGCCAGTTCATGCTGGGCATCAGCCGCGAGGTCGAGGAGGCGGCGCGCATCGACGGCGCCGGGCACCCGAGGATCTTCTTCCGGATCATCCTGCCGATGAGCCGGGCCCCGTTGGCGACGCTGGCGCTGCTGGCCTACGTCACCGCGTGGAACGAGTACTTCTGGCCGCTGCTGGTCGGCCAGGGTGAGGGCGTGCGCGTCCTCACGGTGGCGCTGGGCGTGTTCCGCTCCCAGACCCCGCAAGGCAGTCCCGACTGGGCGGGCCTCATGGCCGCCACCCTGCTCGCGGCGCTGCCGGTCATCGCGCTGTTCGCCGCCTTCGGGCGGCGGATCGTCGACTCCATCCAGTTCTCCGGCATCAAGTAGCCGTCCGGACACGGGTGGGACAAAGGAGTTTTCACCGTGCACAACAAGTTGTCCAAGCCGGCCGCCCTGGCCGCCGCCGTCTCGTTGGCGCTCGCCGGCTGCGCCGGGGCGCCGAGCGGCGGCGGCGGCTCCGACGAGCTCACCTACTGGCTGTGGGACGCGAACCAGCTGCCCGCCTACCAGGCGTGCGCCACGTCCTTCCAGCAGGCCAACCCGGGCACCACCGTGAAGATCGAGCAGTTCGGGTGGGCCGACTACTGGAACAAGCTGACCACCGATCTCGTGGCGGGCACCGCCCCGGACGTGTTCACCAACCACCTCAACTACTTCCCGACCTACGCGGCCAAGAACCAGCTGCTGCCGCTCGACGAGTTCGTCTCCCGCGACGGCGTGCCCACCGACGTCTACCCCGAGGGCTTGGCCGACCTGTGGACCGCCCAGGACGGCAAGCGCTACGGCCTGCCCAAGGACTTCGACACCGTCGCGCTGTTCTACAACAAGAAGATGCTCGCCGAGGCGGGCGTCGCCGAGTCAGACCTGGCGAACCTCACCTGGAACCCCCAGGACGGCGGCAGCTACGAGAAGCTCATCGCCCGGCTCACCGTCGACGCCAACGGCGTGCGCGGCGACCAGCCCGGTTTCGACAAGTCCAAGGTGGCCGTCCACGGCCTGGGCCTGGACGAGAACAACGGCGCCGGGGTCGGCCAGCAGATGTGGAGCATGTACGCGCTGAGCACCGGCTGGACCTACACCGACAAGAACCCGTGGGGCAGCCACTTCAACTACGACGACCCCCGCTTCCAGCAGACCATGGGCTGGTTCCGAGGGCTGATCGACAAGGGGTACATGCCGAGCCTGGCCATCGCCCGCTCCGGCACCAGCGTCAACGACGGCTTCGGCGCGGGCAAGTACGCGCTGAGCACCAACGGCTCCTGGATGATCAACAGCTACTTCGGCTACGACGGCGTCGAGGTCGGCGTGGCGCCCACCCCGACCGGCCCGTCCGGCAAGCGCGCCACCATCTTCAACGGCCTGGCCGACTCCGTCTACACCGGCACCGACAACCGCGAGGGCGCCTGGAAGTGGGTCAAGCACCTCGCCTCCGCCGAGTGCCAGAAGGCCGTGGGCGAGAAGGCCGTGGTGTTCCCCGCCCTGCCCGAGGCCCTCGCCGTGGCCGAGCGGGCGTTCGCCGCCAAGGGCGTGGACGTCACCGCCTTCACCAAGCCCCTCGACGAGGGCTCCACCCACCTGTTCCCGATCACCGACCACGCCCCGGAGATCTCCGCCGTGATGGGGCCCGCCATCGACGCCGTGCTGACCTCCCAAGCCGACCCCGGCTCGTTGACCCAGGCCAACGAGCAGGTCAACGCGCTGTTCCGGTAACCAACCCCCACCCCCGGTAAACCCTGTGGAGCAACGATGCGACACCGACCGGCAAGATCCCGAATCCCCGTTGGCGCGGTAGCCGCCGCGCTGCTGGTGGCGACCCTGTCACCGGCAGCCCCGGGCGCCTCCGCCCAACCCGAACCCGCCGCCGCCGAGACCCTGAGCGTGGACCTCGGCGCCTCCACCGGGGCGTTCCGCGGCTGCGCCACCGGCATCCTCTACGGCCTGGGCGACCCCGGCGTGCCCGCCCACGACCTCATCGCCGGCATGAAGCCCTGCAGCGTCGCCCAGAAGCCCCCGGACGGCGAGCAGCACCCCAACGGCGACGCGCTCGTGGTCGCCGACGACCTCTTCACCTCCGGCGGCGCCGACGTCTACATCAACTCGCAGGACATCTACAGCGCCTGGCCCTACCAGGACCTGGGCATCGACGACTACATTGCCCGGTTGCGGCCCCAGTTGGAGAAGGTCGCCGCGCGACCGGACCGCGACCGGTTCGTCTGGACGATCTTCAACGAGCCGGACTGGATCTGGTACGGCGACTGGGCCACCAAGAAGGACAAGTTCCTCGCCGACTGGACCAAGGTCTACCGGACCGTCAAGTCCGTGCTGCCCGACGCGCGCATCGACGGGCCGGGCGAGGCCGGCTACAACCCGGGCCGGTTGCGCGACTTCCTCACCTACGCCAAGGCGAACGACGTCCTGCCGGACATCATCACCTGGCACGAGCTGAGCCCGGACTCGCTGAACCACTACCGCGCCCACCACGAGGACTACCGCGCCATCGAGAAGTCGCTGGGCATCGGTCCCCTCCCGATCAACATCACCGAGTACGCCAACCGCCGCGACACCTCCGTGCCCGGTCAGATGATCCAGTGGATCACCATGCTGGAGGACACCAAGGTCGAAGGGCAGATGGCGTACTGGACGCTCGCCGGCAACCTGAGCGACCACGCCGTGCGCACGTCCCGCGCCAACGGCGGCTGGTGGCTGACCAAGTGGTACGCCGACCTGTCCGGCGACACGGTCCGCGTCACCCCGCCCAAGCCCAGCTCCCGTGACACCCTCCAGGGCCTGGCCACGCTCGACCGCGCCGACGCCAAGGCCACCGTCCTGCTCGGCGGCACCGCCAACGCGGTCGACGTCGCGGTCACCGGCCTGGACCGCAAGACCTTCGGCGGGCACGTGGACGTGCGCGTGTCCAAGACCACTTGGTCCGGCTATGAAGGCGACGCCGGGCAGCCCCCGGTGGTGGCCGCCTCACGCGTCCGCGTCTCCGACGGCAAGATCACCGTCAACGTGCCCGGCGGCGACCCGCTGGCCGCCTACCAGGTGATCGTGACCCCCGCCGGCCTCGCCGGCGCGCCGGTCGCGAACGCGCCGTGGACCGCCCGCCACGAAGCAGAGTCCGGCCTGGTGGAGAACGCCAGGGTCGTCGACCAGTCCGACCCGTCGGGCTGGCGGTACACCACGTCCGGCGGCAAGGACATCGGCTACATGAACAACGCCGGCTCCCGGGTCACCGTCGACGTCGACGTGCCGCGCACCGGCGCCTACCGGCTCGGCGTGCTGTACGGCACCGGCGGGTTCGTCGGCAGGCAGGCCCTCTACGTCGACGACGCCCACCACTCCACCCTCACCTTCCCCGCCACGCTGAACTGGCAGTACCGCGGCAGGCTCGACACGCCGGTCCAGCTCACCGCCGGCCGCCACCGCCTCTCGCTGCGCACCACCGACCCGACGGGCTTCCTCGGCCGGCCGGGCGACATCGCGCTGGACCGCATCGACCTCACCGAGATCACCGGCCCGGAGACGAGCACCTACCAGCTGACCGACTCGCGCCGCACCGGCGGCTCGGTCGACCGCGGGGTCCGGGCACTGCGGGCGCTCGTGCCCAACGCCGTGGTCCTGGGGCCGGGCGACACCGTGACCACCTACGTCTCGGCCGCGGAGGACGGCTACTACGGGCTGTCCACCACGTGGTTCGGCGCCGGTCGCAGCGCCCTGGGCCTGACCCTGTCCGACCGGCGCGTCGCGGGCGGCGACCTGACCGCCGACCGGGCGGGCGCGTGGACGGGCCGGGTGACCGCGCACCTCAAGGCCGGCGTCACCGAGGTCGTGCTCTCCAACGAGGGCCGCACCCCGCTGGTCCTGGGCACGCTCACCCAGGTCCGCGACACCGCCGCCGACCGGCACGCGGTCCGCGTCGAGGCCGAGACCGGGCAGCTCGGCGGGGGAGCGGCGATCGCCTCCGGCTCGTGGGCCTCCGGCGGTTCCTACGTCGGCGGACTCGGCAACGGCGGCACCCTGACCGCGCCCCGACCGGCCGCGGTCCGCAAGGCGGGCCAGCACAACCTGACCGTGGCCTACGCCCAAGCCGAGAAGAACACCGGCCACCCCTACAACACCGACGCGGTCACCAGGTTCCTCGGCACCACCGAGGCCGGTGGCGGCACGACCCGTGCGCCGTACCGCCACAACTACACCTGGGACGGCTTCTGGCCGGAAACCTCACCGCTCGACCTGACCACCGCGGGCGGCGCGCTGACCCTCGGCAACGCCACCGGCGCGGGTCCGAACGTGGACTGGGTCCAACTCGCCCCGCTCGTCGTGGCGAACTCGGTCACCCGTCGGTCCTGATCCCGTGATGCCCGGCCGGGTGAGTGCCCGGCCGGGCCATCGGAATTCGGCGGTCCGGTCACGGCGGCGACACCGCGGACAACGAGAATTGCGGCTCCACCGCTCGCGACACCCACGGAAAGTGTCCTGGTATTTCACCTCTTCGGCGCGGTGGCGCGGAGTTAGAGTGGCGATTCATCTGCCGTTCCGGATTCGCGGAGGCGCTTCGATGGGTACCGGTGGGATCAGGGATTCGTGGTCGGGCCTGCGGCGGGCCGTCGCGGGCGTCGTCGTCGCGGTGACGGCCGCGACCGCGCTGGTGGCCGTCGCACCTACGGCCCAGGCGGCGGGCGCCGAGCTGCTGTCGTGCGTGGGCAGCGGCGCCAACACCTACCAGCCCGGTGTGACCGCGCAGATCAGGCCCGTCACGATCACCTCGCGCGCGGACTACGGCCCGTGCGTGTCCAGCGGGTCGCCGGCGATCACGTCCGGCGGGTATGACGTCGTCGTGACCGGGCTGATCTCCTGCCTGGCCGGGAGCGTCTCGATCATGGTGACCATCACCTGGAACACCGGCGAGACCACCACCGTGGCCGCGGCCGGGGTGGTGGTGCTGCGTCCGGCCAACGAGACCGTGGTCGTGTACCAGGGCAGGGTGACCGCGGGCCGGTTCACGGGAGCCCTGGTCGTCATGAACGCGGTGGTGCTCAACACCACGCCGCAGCAGTGCTTGACGCCGGAAGGCGTCACCAGTTCCGGCGGCCCCGCCGACATCGTCATCACCCAATTGGCCTGACGCCGTCTTCTCCCACGCGGAGGACGCGACGGGAATTCGGTGGGAACCGCCGGTTCCTGATAACCGCTCGAGAACAATGACGACCGCCGATCGCCATGCGGAAATACGCGACCTGTCCCGGGGGAGGTCCCCCGGTGGGCGACCGCCGCCCCCTCACCGACGTCAGCCGTCGCCGGTGAGGGGGCGCATCAGCGCGGTCAGGGCCTCGTCGAGCCGGCCGGCCAGGGCCGGGCCGGTGGTGGCGACCAGGCGGGCGTCCACGGTGGCGGCGAAGGCGGTGGCTTCGGCGAGGACCCGGGTGCCGCCCTCGGTGACGGTGAGGATGTGCCGTCGCCGGTTGATCGGGTCCCGCCTGCGCCGGAGCAGTTCGCGCTGCTCCAGGTGATCGACCAGGCGCACGACCATGCCGGGCGTGACCTGCATGAGCGTGGCGACGTCGTCCTGCGTGCGGGCCAACCCGCGGTCGACGACGTCGAGCACGCCGAGGTGCTTCGGCGTCAGGCCCGCCTCCTTGAGGTGCAGCGCGAACTCCTTCTGCACGACCGCTCCGAGCACGGTCAGCCGGAAGGCCAATGAGTCGGAGAGTCGCCCTTCCGGGTGCGTTGTCGCTTCCATGTGGGTACTGTAGCATCACTCAACAGTTGAGTGAGTACACAGTTCAGGGGTGACACAATGACCGTCCTACTCGTGTTGAACACACTGGCCGCGCTGCTCAGCGTGGGGTTCGCCGCGGCGGCAGGAGCTCGGCCGGCGTCCATGAGCGGCTCCACGACCACTTCGGCCGCCGAGCGGTTCTACGCCTACATGTACGCCGCGCGTGCCGTGCCGCTCGGCCTCGTCGCCGCGGTCCTGCCCTGGTTCGAGCGGGGGAGCGGGGTCGCCTGGTTGCTCTTCGTCGCCGCCGCGATCCAGCTGATCGACGTCGGCATCGGCGTCTGGCGCAAGGAGAAGGGGCTGATGGGCGGCGGCGCGGTGCTGGCGGTGATCCATGCGGTCGCCGGGATCGCCATCCTGTAGTGCACTGGACGGGTCCGAGAGGAAGGTGCCCGGGGTGAAGTCGATCTACGCGATCTCCATCGTGCTGTCGTTGCTCGCCACCGGGCTGTACGCCGGGTTGTGCTTCGGCATCGCGTTCAACCCGGGCGTCGCCACCATGGGCCCGAGCGCCTACGTGTCGTACTGGCAGGCGGTGAACCGGGACTACGGGCGGTTCGTGCCACCGTTGTTCGTGGTGGGGATGCTGGCGTCGAGCGCGGTCGCGGTGCTCAGCTTCAGGAAGGACCCGATCGTGCTGATCGCCGGCATCCTCGCCGCGGTGGCGATGCTGGCGGGCATCATCCTCACGATCACGACCCTGGTGCCGTTGAACGTGCTGGCGGACAGCTGGGTCGGTTCGATCCCGGACTCGTGGTCCGCGCACCGCGACAGCTGGCGCCGCTTCCACCTCATCAGGACGGTCGTGGCCACCGCGGGGTTCGCCGCCGCCGCCGTCGTGCCGGTGGCACAGCTGAAGTAGCCCTCAGGGTTCGGTGGTCGACGGCGCGCTGCGGTTGCGGCGGTAGTCGGAGGGGCGCTGGCCGGCTTCCCGCAGGAACGCGTTGTTGAACCCGCGCGAGGTGCCGAACCCGCACAACCGGGAGACCTGCGCGATGGTCAGGTCGTCCCGCCTGCCGTCGCCGAGGATCTCCTGGGCGCGCGCGATGCGCATCCGGCGGAGCGCCGTCATGGGCGGTGTCCCGTCGTCGAAGAGCTGGAACAGGCTGCGGCGCGAGATGTTGAGGGCCGCCGCCACGTCCTCCGCGCTGAGGTCGGCGCGCGAGAGGTTCTCCCGCATGACGGCCAGTGCCCGTCCCCGGAGCGCGGGCCCGGTCTCCGTCAGCTCGACGTCGTCGCCCAGCGCGCTGCGCACCAGCAGCTCGACCAGGCTGACCAGGAACGGCCCGGCCGCCGGGGTCGCGCACCGCGGTGTGTGCAGGATCCTGGTCGCGGACTGGACGAACAGGTCCACCAGGTCCCGGTCGACGGGTAGCGGTGAGAACATCGCTCGCCGGAGCACCTCGACGTCCACGGTCAGCCGCGACGAGTCGATGTCCACGATCAGCTGCCGGTCCGGCTTGTCCCACAGCACGCGCCGCGGCTCGTCGTGGAACTGGAGGTAGAGCGAGCCGGGACCGATCTCGTGCGCGGAGTCCCGCGCGTCGATCCGCGCCCCGTTGCTGCCCGAGAGGATGAGCTGCACCCGGCCGCCGTCGATGCCGTCCGCCCGGCGGCGGTCGACCAGGAACGCCCCCGCGTCCATCCGGCCGGCCACCACACCCGCCTCGCCGACCCAGTGCCCGGTGTAATCGGCCTGGAAACTCGGCTCGGCCACAATCAACGGCATCCCGCTCTTGCCGTACCGAGTGCTCTCGGTCAGCTCATTCCAATAGTCGAGCCGCTCGACCGGGTCCACGTTCCGGTTGTGAATCCTGATGAATCTTGAACGCTCCGCCGGGACCTGCCCCCCAGAAGCTCCCTCGCGCATTGGTACCTCCCCGCACCAGTGTCGCAGTGGTCGTCGGACCAGGTCATGGTAGCCACGGGCGGGCGTCGAGAGCGGGTGAATCGAAAAACTGCGCCAAGATCGGTTCTGGGCGCGCGGCGCCGTCGCGGTGCGGACGCACGCGACAAATAATGAGAATTATTCGGAACAGTCGGTGATCGCACTTCGCGTGGTGGCCTGGCAAAGATCGCCACCTGCTCGGTCCGGCACGCGTGCGCCTGCCGGAACAGGCCTCCCACCTGCGCCGACTCCCCTCAGTGCCTGGGGTTCGACACGCGAGGTGAACAGGAGTGCAGGATTGGCGAACTCCAGTGCAAGGCGATTGCCGTCGCCGGACACCGCGCCATAACGTCGCCGACAACATTGACGAGCCGAACCTCCGGCTTACCGCCATGAACGACCGACGACCGAATCCGGTGGCACATGACGACCTTGAAAATGATCCGACCGCCCGCTCGGGCGGAGGTGTCG
This sequence comes from Actinosynnema sp. NPDC023794, assembly GCF_040639675.1. NCBI lineage: Bacteria > Bacillati > Actinomycetota > Actinomycetes > Pseudonocardiales > Pseudonocardiaceae > Actinosynnema > Actinosynnema sp. NPDC023794. The sequence continues at coordinate 51,563 of NZ_JBFAFR010000012.1, forward strand.
CTGCACGAGGAACTCTCCCGGTTCTACGTGAACCACATGGGCGCGCTCGACCGGGGCGACACGGCCGCGTTCGCCGCGGATTTCGTGCCTGAAGCGACCTTCGCGGCGAGCGGATTCGACCGACTCGTGCACGGGCGCGGCGCGATCGAGGCGGCGGCCGCGGCCGGCGTCGAGCAGCGGGCCCGGGACGGCATCACCCACCGGCACCTGGTGTCGATGCTGCGGGTCGTGCCGCGCACCGCCACGCTTGCGCGGGCGAGCAGCTACGTCCTCGTCGTCGAGAGCGGCACGGGCACGCCGCCCGTCATCTACGCCAGCACGCTCTGCGAGGACGTCCTGGTGCGGCGTGACGACCGCTGGCAGGTCCGGGCCCGCAAGGTGACCCGCGACGACAAGCCGTGGCAGTCGTGATGGGCGGGGACGACCGGACCGCGGTCGAGCAGTTCTACGCCGAACAGGTCCACGCGCTCGACCGGGGTGACTTCGACGCCTACGGCGACACGTTCGACGCGGACGCGGAGTTCGTGATCGACGGTCTCCGGACGCTGCGGGGACGTGCCCGGATCGTCGAGCACAGCCGGGTCCTCCGGGACGCCAGGTCCGCGCGCGGCGCGGTCCAGCGGCACTTCATGGCGAACTGCGCCATCACGTCGAGCGGTGACGACATCCGGGTGCGGGGCACGGTGCTGGCGGTGGAGTCCGTCGTGGGCCAGGGCTCGCGCATCACCGGCGTGATCGAGTTCGCGGACCTGCTGCGGGGCCAGGGGATCGCGGGACACCGGGTCGTGTCGCGGACCGCGAAGCCGAGCTGACCGATCGTTGATCTCGAGGGGGACGTGGGGTTGAGCATGAGGAGCAATCGAAGGGTCGTGGTGTCCGGCATCGGTGTCGTGGCGCCCGGCGCACCGGGGCGGAAGAACTTCTGGGACCTGATCTCCGAGGGGCGCACCGCCACCCGGATCATGACGTTGGTCGATCCGACGCCGTTCCGGTCGCGGGTCGCGGCCGAGGTCGACTTCGACCCGGCGTCGTGCGGCCTGAGCCCCGCCGAGGTGGCGCGGCTGGACCGGGTCGGGCAGTTCGCGCTGGTCGCGCTGCGGGAGGCGGTCGAGGACAGCGGGATCGACCTGGGCCAGGGCGATCCGGGACGGACCGGCGTCGTGGTCGGGACCGCGGTCGGGTCGACCCCGGCCCTGGAGTCCGAGTACGTGCGGATGAGCGGGCACGGCGGCGCCTGGGAAGTGGACGAGTCCAAGGCGAGCCCGCACTACTACGACTACTACATCCCCAGTTCCATCGCCGCCGAGCTGGCCGTCGAGGTCGGCGCGGAAGGGCCGGTCTCGGTGGTGTCCAGCGGGTGCACCTCCGGGCTCGACGCCGTGGCGCACGCGGTCGAGCTCGTGCGGGAGGGAACGATCGACCGGGCCGTGTGCGGTGCGTCCGACGCGCCGATCTCGCCCATCACGATCGCCTGCTTCGACGCGATCAAGGCCACGACCCCGCGGCTCGACGAGCCGGAACGGGCGTTGCGGCCCTTCGACAAGAGCCGCAACGGGTTCGTGCTCGGCGAGGGCGCGGCGATGTTCGTCATCGAGGAGCTGGAGTCGGCCCGCCGGCGGGGAGCGCCGGTCTACGGCGAGCTCTCCGGCTTCGCGAGCCGGTGCAACGCCTACCACATGACCGGGTTGCGCCCGGACGGCGTGGAGATGGCGGCGGCGATCACCGCGGCCCTGGACCAGGCGGGCCTCGCGCCCACCGACATCGGGTACGTCAACGCGCACGGGTCGGGCACCAAGCAGAACGACCGCCACGAGACCGCCGCGTTCAAGCTCGCGCTCGGCGAGCACGCCTACCGCACCCCCGTCAGCTCGATCAAGTCGATGGTCGGCCACTCGCTGGGCGCGATCGGCTCCATCGAGATCGCGGCCTGCCTGCTGGCCCTGCGGCACCGGTTGCTGCCGCCCACCGCCAACTGGAGCGAGCGCGACCCCGAGTGCGACCTCGACTACATCCCGGTCCACGCCAGGGAAGCGTCTCCGGAGCACGTGCTCAGCGTGGGCAGCGGGTTCGGCGGGTTCCAGAGCGCCATGATCATCTCGAAGGCGGGTGCGACGCGATGAGACCGCACATCACCGGCCTCGGCGTCATCACGCCGTTCGGCATCGGCGTCGACCCGTACTGGACCGCGCTGCTGGAGTCGGCCAACGCGATCGGCCCGATCACCCGGTTCGACGGCGGCAAGTACGCCACCGGGATCGCCGGCGAGCACTCCGGGTTCGACCCGAGGGACCACCTGCCCGTGCGGCTGCTGCCGCAGACCGACCGCGTCACCCAGTTCGCGCTGGTCGCCACCCGCGACGCGCTCGACGACGCCGCGATCCCGGACGGCGCCTACCCCGAGCACGCCTCGGCGGTGGTGACCGCGAACAACGGCGGAGGGTTCGAGTTCGCGCAGAAGGAGATGCAGGCGCTGTGGTCGCGGGGCCCGGCCCACGTCAGCGCGTACCAGTCGTTCGCCTGGTTCTACGCGGTCAACACCGGCCAGATCTCCATCCGGCACAACCTGCGGGGAGCCGCCCGCGCGCTGGTCACCGACGACACCGGTGGCATGGAGGCGATCGGCCAGGCACGACGGCAGTTGCGGCACGACTGCGAGCTCGTGCTCGCCGGCGCCGTGGACACCAACCTCTGCCCGTGGGGCTGGTCGGCCTACACGAGCTCCGGGCTCATGGCGACCGATCCCGATCCGCGCACGGCGTACCGGCCGTTCTCGCCGCACGCCGACGGCTTCGTGTCCGGCGAGGGCGGGGCGATCATGACGGTGGAACGTCCCGATCGCACCGGTTCGCGCGCGGCCTACGCCGAGATCGCGGGCTTCGCGTCCACTTTCGACGGCGTGGCGCGGGACGGCCGCGGCCTGGAGCGCGCGATCCGCGTCGCGCTGCGCGACGCCGAGGTGGACCCGGGCGACGTCGACGCGGTGTTCGCCGACGGGTTCGGCACCCGCGACATGGACGACCGCGAAGCGCGGGCGATCAACGCCGTGTTCGGCCCGGGAGGCGTCCCGGTGACCGTGCCGAAGACCGGCATCGGCCGGCTCGGCTGCGCGGGCAGCGCGCTCGACGTCGCGACGGCGTGCCTGGCGATCGCCAAGCAGGTCGTCCCGCCCACACCGCGCTACCAGCTCTCCGACGCGGCGAGCGCGCTGCGCGTCGTCGACCACCCGGCCCCGGGCCGGGTCCACACGGTCCTGGTGCTCGCCAGGGGCCGCGGCGGCTTCAACTCGGCGATGGTGCTGACGAAGCCGCACACCGAACTCGACTCCGACTGAGGGAGAACGCAATGAACATCCACACCCTGACCGCGGTGCTCCGCAAGGTGGCGGGCGAGGACGAGACCCTCGACCTCGCGACCGACGTCCACCCGGACACCTCGTTCGACGACATCGGCTTCGACTCCATCGCGTTGCTGGAGGTGCTGAACCTGCTCAAGCGCGAGCACGGGGTCCAGCTCGACGACGACGTCCTGGAACACGCCAAGACCCCGGCCGCCCTGCTCGACGTGATCGAGGAGGAGCGCGATGCTGCCTGAGCACACCACCGACGACCGGGTCGCGCTGATCTCCGGCGGCACGAGCGGGATCGGCCTGGCGATCGCCAAGCGGCTGGGCGCCGCCGGCCACCGGGTGTTCCTCGGCGCCCGGGACGCGCGGCGGGTCAAGGAGACCGTCGCGGAGCTCGCCGAGCTCGGCATCACCGCCGACGGCCAGTCGTGCGACGTGCGGCACGAGTCGCAGGTCGAGTCCTTCGTGGCCGCGGGCGTCGCGGCGTTCGGGCCGGTCACGACCCTGGTGAACAACGCGGGCATCCCCGGCGGCGGCGTCACCAGCGGCCTGTCGACCGAGCTGTGGGACAACGTCGTCAACACCAACCTGCGCAGCGTCTTCCTGATGTCGCGGCACGTGCTGACGACCGGCGGGATGACCACGCGCGACGCCGCCCAGATCATCAACATCGCCTCGACGGGCGGCAAGCAGGGCGTCGTCCTGGGCGCGCCCTACAGCGCCTCCAAGCACGGCGTGGTGGGCTTCACCAAGGCCCTCGGCCTGGAGCTGGCCGGCACCGGCATCACCGTCAACGCCGTGTGCCCGGGCTACGTCGAAACCCCGATGGCGCAACACGTCCGAGACAACTACGCCCGGATCTGGGACGTGTCCTCGGCCGACGTCCTGGCCAAGTTCGAGGCCAAGATCCCGCTCGGCCGCTACAGCACGCCCGACGAGGTCGCGGGCCTCGTCGAGTACCTCACCACACCACTGGCCGCCTCCATCACCGCCCAGGCGCTCAACGTCTGCGGCGGGCTGGGCAACTACTGACGCGAGGTCACGCAATGGACACCACGCACGACATCACGATCGACGCCGATCCCCGCGAGGTCTACGCCCTGCTCGCCCACGCCGAGCGCTGGCCCGAGCTGTTCGAGCCGACCATCCAGGTCTCGCACGTCGAGCACCGCGGCACGACGGAGACCTTCCGGATCTGGGCGAGCGCCGGCGAGGAGGTGAGATCGTGGACCTCGGTGCGCGAGCTCGACCCCGGGTCGAGCCGGATCACCTTCCGCCAGGCGGTGCCCGCGCCGCCGATCGCGTCGATGAGCGGCACCTGGGTCGTCGAGGAGGACGGCCCCGGGCGGACCCACCTCCGGCTGCGGCACACGTTCTCGGCGGTCGACGACGACCCGGAGGCGCTCGCCTGGATCGAGAAGGTCACCGACGAGAACAGCCGGACCGAACTGGCCAACGTCAAGGCCGTCGCCGAGCGGGGGAGGGGCGAGGTCCGGACGTTCGCCGACTCGGTCCGGATCGCCGCCGGGGCCGACGCGGTGCACGCGTTCCTGTGGGAGGCCGAGCACTGGACCGACCGGTTGCCGCACGTCGCGGCCGTGCGGCTGGACGACTACGGCACGCACGACGTCCAGTCGCTGCGGATGACGACCCTGTCCAAGGTGGGCGAGCACGAGACGATGTCCATCCGGATCACCGAGGGCACCAGCCGCATCGGCTACAAGCAGCTCGACCTGCCGCCGCTGCTCGACCTGCACCTGGGCAGCTGGACCATCCGGGCCGGGCAGGGCGAGACCGTGCTCACCTCCGAGCACACGATCCGGCTGCGCCCGGAGGTCGCCGGGGACCAGGCGAGCACCGCGGCGAACCTGGCCAAGGCGCGCGACGCGCTCAGCGCCAACAGCATGGCCACGATGCTGATCGCGAAGTCGCTGCTGGAGGGGGTCTGACCGTGTCACTCGTGCGGATCGACCTGCCACCCGCGCCGACGCCGGTGGAGCTCGCGCCGGGGGTGTTCGCCTACCTGCAGGAGCACGGCGGCTGGTGCGTCAACAACTGCGGTGTCCTCGTGGGGGCGGAGGGCACCACGGTGATCGACACGTGCGCCACCCGGGACCGGACCGAGGCGCAGCTCGCCGCGGTCCGGGCCCTGGCCCCGCAGCCGATCGACCACCTGGTCATCACGCACTTCCACGGTGACCACGTCTTCGGGGGGTGCCGCTTCCCGACGGGCACGAAGGTGGTCGCGCACGTGGAGGCGGCCCGGGAGATGGCGGCGAGCGGCCTGGGGCTGACCGGCCTGTGGCCGGACGTCCGGTGGGGTGAGCCCGCGGTGCGGCTGCCCGACCTCACCTACGAGGACCGGCTGGTCCTGCACGACGGCCGCCGCACCGTCGAGCTGATCCACGTCGGGCCGGCGCACACCCGCGGCGACACGGTCGTGTGGCTGCCCGAGCAACGCGTGCTGTTCGCCGGTGACGTGATCATGTCGGGCCGCACCCCGTTCCTGCTGATGGGGTCCGTGACCGGGATGCGCGCCGCGGTCGGGACGCTGCGGGACCTGCGGCCCAGGGTGGTCGTGCCGGGCCACGGACCGGTCGGCGGTCCCGGGCTGCTGGACGACACCGAGCGGTACCTGGACTGGTTGGACGGGGTCGCGAGGGCGGGGCGGCGCGAGGGCCTGGCCCCCGCCGCGGTCGCCGAGCGCGCGGATCCGGACGAGTTCGCCCGGTGGGGCGAGCCGGAACGGCTGGTCGCGAACCTGCACCGCGCGTACGCCGAGCTCGACGGCGCCGGGCCGGGCGCGCCGCTGGACGTCGTCGCGGTGTTCGCGGAGATGGTCGCGCTCAACGGCGGGTTGCCGGAGTGCTTCGCATGAGGACGAACTGGTGATGGGGGACGTCATGGACGACACGATGCGTTGGCCGGCCGCCGGGCGGTCCTGGGTGGCGGCCGAGCCGCTGCCCGACCCGCGGCCGGCCGCGGTGGACACCTTGCTGACCCAGGCCGTCCACGCCGGCGCCGACCGGCCGGCGGTGCAGGTCGGCGCCGACACGCTGACCTTCCGGGACTGGGACGACGTGGCGTCGTCAGTGGCCAGGGCGCTGGGCTCGGCCGCACCCGGTCGCGGTGTGGTCGGTCTGGTGGCCGACCTCGACCCGGTGTTCCCGGCCTACTACTACGGGGTGATCCGCAGCGGCAACGTCGTCGCGCCGATCAACCCGCTGCTGCCCGCGCCGGCCGTGGCCCACGTGCTGCGGCTGGCGATGCCCTCGGCGGTGCTGGTCTCCGAGGCCGGGCTGGACGCCCTGCGCGCCAAGCTGGCCGAGCAGGGGCTGCTCGACCTGGTCCAGGAGGAGGTCCGGGTCGACTTCGGCCGGCTGCTCCGGCTGCGGACCGGCGCGCCGCCCGCGCTGCCGGACGACACCGCCGCGCTGATGTTCACCAGCGGGTCGACCGGCAGGGCGAAGGCGGTCGCCTACAGCCACCACAACGTCCTGACCAACGCGGCCCAACTCGCCGACGCCCACGGGCTCGCCGCTTCGGGCGGGCTCGCGCACAGCAGGCCGATCTTCTACCCGATGCACATGAACGCGTCGGTGCTGGCGGGCGTCCGCCAGGTCCTGGTGGGTCATCGGCGGGTGCTCGACTCGGTGCTCGCCGCCGACGAGGCGCGGGCGACCCACCTGTACTCCCTGCCGGTGCGGCTGGAGCAGTTGGCGGCCGACCCGGCGTTCGGCTCGGCGCGGGTCCGGCACCTGCGCATGGTCGGCTCCGGGAGCACCGCGCTGTCGGAGAAGGCGGCCACCCGGATCGGCTCCACGCTCGGCATCCCCTGTTGGCAGGGCTACGGGCTGTCCGAGACCACGTCGCTGGTCAGCACGGAACGCGCCGGCCACGACCGGGTCGGCTCGGTGGGCGCGCCCGTGCGGGACGTCGCGGTCCGGATCGCCGCGCTGGACGACCCGACCGCGCAGCCGGCGCCGACCGGGGTGGCCGGGCAGATCTGGGTCTCGGGCCCGATCGTCATGCAGGGCTACCTGGGCGGTTCGGGCGTGACCCCGGTGAGACCCGGCTGGTTCCCGACCGGCGACTACGGCACGGTGTCCCCGGACGGCCTGCTGACCGTGATCGACCGCATCGGCGACCTGGTCCGCAGGGACGGTGAGGTCATCTCGCCGTCGTCGGTCCGCCGGGCGCTCGAAGCCCACCCGGACGTGGCGGAGTGCGCGGTGGTGGGCGTGCCCGCGACCGACGGCGCCCCGGCCCGGCTCGCCGGGTTCGTCCGGACGACCACCGACACCGCACCGGACCTGCCCACCGCGGACCTGGACGTCCTGACGGTGGTCGAGTCCCTGCCCCGCCTGGCCAACGGCAAGGTCGACAAGGCGGCGCTCGTCGCGCTCGCACAGCAGAAACGGCTGCCCGCCTGACGGCGCGCACCAAGAGGGGGGAAGCATGGCGCACGACGCGCTGGGGAAGGTCGTCGAGCTGAAGCGGGAACTGCTCGACGACGATGACGAAGCCGCACGGCGGCAGCGGGGCAAGGGCAAGCTGACCGCCCGCGAGCGGATCGCGCTGCTGCTCGACGAAGGGTCGTTCCAGGAGATCGAAGGCCTGCGCCGCGCCCGGCACGCGGGTCTGGGCCGGGCGGACCACCGCCCGCTCACCGACGGCGTGGTGACCGGCTGGGGCACCGTGCTCGGTCGGACGGTCTTCGTCTACGCCCAGGACTTCCGCATCCTGGGCGGCGCGGTCGGCGAGGCACACGCGGAGAAGATCCACAAGGTCATGGACCTCGCCGTGGAGTCCGGCGCACCGCTGGTGTCGCTCAACGACAGCGCGGGGGCCCGCATCCACGAAGGCGTCGCGGCGCTCGCCGGGTTCGGCGGGATCTTCCGGCGCAACGCCAAGGCGTCCGGCGTCATCCCGCAGATCAGCGTCATGCTCGGCCCGTGCGCCGGCGGCGCCGCGTACAGCCCGGCGCTGACCGACTTCACGTTCATGGTCCGCGGCATCTCCCAGATGTTCCTCACCGGGCCGGACGTGGTGGCGACGGTGACCGGCGAGCGGGTCACCATGGACGAGCTCGGCGGCGCGGACGTGCACAACCGGCTCTCCGGCGTCGCGCACTTCGCCTACGACGACGAGCGGTCGTGCCTGGAGGACGTCCGGCTGCTGCTGTCGATGCTGCCCGCCAACAACCGGGAGCAACCGCCCGCCCTGCCATCGGCCGATCCGGTCGACCGCCGCGCCGAGGGGCTCTACGAGCTGGTGCCCGCTGACGGCAACCGGCCCTACGACATGCGGGCGGTCGTCGAGGAGGTCGTCGACGACGGGTTCGTCCTGGAGGTGCAGGAGGGCTGGGCGACCAACGTCATCTGCGCGTTCGCCCGGCTGGGCGGCCACGTCGTGGGCGTGGTGGCCAACCAGCCGTCGGTGCTGGCCGGCGCCCTGGACATCGCGGCGTCGGAGAAGGCGGCGAGGTTCGTGCAGACCTGCGACTGCTTCAACATCCCGATCGTCACGTTCGTGGACGTGCCCGGCTTCCTGCCCGGCGTCGGCCAGGAGCACGACGGCATCATCCGGCACGGCGCGAAGCTGCTGGCCGCCTACTGCAACGCCACGGTGCCGCGCATGTCGGTGATCGTGCGCAAGGCCTACGGCGGCGCGTACATCGTCATGGACTCCCGCTCGATCGGCGCGGACCTCGTCCTGGCGTGGCCGGGCAACGAGATCGCCGTCATGGGACCGGAAGCGGCCGTCGACATCATCTTCCGGCGCGACATCGCCGCCGCGAACGGCGACCGCGAGGCGGTCCGGCAGCAGAAGATCGACCTGTACCGCGCCGAGCTCATGCACCTCTCCTACGCCGCCGAGCGCGGACTCGTCGACGACGTGATCGACCCGGCCGACACCCGGCAGGTGCTCGTCCGAGGCCTGGAGATGCTGCGTTCCAAGCACGCCGACCTGCCGCTGCGCAAGCACGGCAACACACCTTTGTAGGGGGAACGACCATGGTCGACGAGACGGTCCTGCGGATCGAGTCGGGCACGCTCGACGAGCTCGAGCTGGGCGCCCTGTCGGTGGTGCTGTGCCTGGCCGGCCGGCGACCACCGGACGACGTGCGGCCCCTGGCCGCGCCCCGGTGGCTGTACCCGGAGCGGGCGGCGGTGTTCGTGCCGCCCAACAGCTGGCGAAGCGCGGGGTAGCGGTCGGTCCGAGCGGACCGACCCGAGCACAGAGAGGGAGTCGCAGGTGCACAAGGTTCTCATCGCCAACCGGGGCGAGATCGCGGTCCGGGTGATCAGGGCGGCGCGCGACGCGGGGATCGCCTCCGTCGCGGTGTACGCCGATCCGGACGCCGACGCGCCGTTCGTGTCGCTCGCCGACGAGGCGTTCGCGCTGGGCGGCCGGACCGCGGCCGAGTCCTACCTGTCCGCCGACCGGATCCTGGAGGTCGCGCGGCGGTGCGGCGCCGACGCGGTCCACCCGGGCTACGGCTTCCTGTCGGAGAACGCGGACTTCGCCCGAGCCGTCCTCGACGCCGGCCTGACCTGGATCGGGCCGAGCCCGCAGGCCATCCGGGACCTCGGCGACAAGGTGACCGCGCGGCGGATCGCGGAGCGGGTGGGCGCCCCGCTCGTCCCGGGCACCGGGCGTCCGGTGGCCGACGCGCGGGAGATCGTCGAGTTCGCCGAGCGGCACGGCCTGCCGGTGGCCATCAAGGCCGCCTTCGGCGGTGGCGGGCGTGGTCTGAAGGTCGCCCGTTCCCTCGACGAGATCCCGGAGCTGTTCGAGTCCGCGACCCGGGAAGCGGTCGCCGCGTTCGGCCGCGGCGAGTGCTTCGTGGAGCGGTACCTGGACCGGGCGCGGCACGTGGAGGCGCAGGTGCTGGCCGACCGGCACGGCAACGTCGTCGTGCTCGGCACGCGTGACTGCTCGCTGCAACGACGGCACCAGAAGCTGGTCGAGGAGGCGCCGGCGCCGTTCCTGACCGACGATCAGCGGCGACTGGTCCACGACTCGGCCAAGGCGATCTGCCTGGCGGCCGGGTACTCCGGGGCGGGCACGGTGGAGTACCTGGTCCAGGGCGAGACCGTGTCGTTCCTGGAGGTCAACACCCGGTTGCAGGTCGAGCACCCGGTCACGGAGGAGACCACCGGCGTCGACCTGGTGCTGGAGCAGTTCCGCATCGCCGAAGGGCACCCGCTCGAGCTGACCGAGGACCCGGCGCCGCGCGGGCACGCGTTCGAGTTCCGGATCAACGGGGAGGACGCCGGCCGGGGCTTCCTGCCCACGCCCGGTCGGATCACCCGCTACCGCGAACCGGGCGGTCCGGGTGTCCGGGTCGACTCGGGCGTGGTCGCGGGCAGCGTGGTCGGCGGACAGTTCGACTCGATGCTGGCCAAGCTCGTCGTGTGGGGTCCCACCCGCGAGCAGGCTTTGCGACGGGCGCGCCGCGCGCTGCGCGAGTACGAGGTAGAGGGGATCGCCACCGTGCTGCCCTTCCACCGCCACGTCGCGGACGACCCGGCGTTCACCGGGCGGGGTTCGTTCGACGTGCACACCAAGTGGATCGAGACCGAGTGGCACAACCCGGTCGAGCCGCACCCGCAACCGGCCACCGTCGAGGAGCTCCCGCGCCGGCGGCTGGCCGTGGAGGTGAACGGCCGGCGCGTCGAGGTGTCCCTGCCCGCCGACTTCACCACGCTCGTGGACGGCGCGGCACCGGCCGTGACGCCCGCCAACCAACCCCGCCCGGCCGCGCGCAAGCGCGCCAACGGCATGACCCTCGTGTCCGGCGACGCGATCGTCGCGCCGATGCAGGGCACGGTGGTGAAGGTCGCGGTGTCCGAGGGGCAGCAGGTCGAGGCCGGTGACCTCGTCCTGGTGCTGGAGGCGATGAAGATGGAGAACCCGGTCACCGCGCACAAGGCCGGCGTCATCACCGGGCTGACCGCGGAGCCGGGCGCGTCGGTCACCCCGGGGACCGTGCTCGCGCAACTCGGGGAGCGGTGAACGCCTGGCGGAGCGGCGAGGTGGTGTTGACTTCGAGCGCGCGCGAACACCTAGCGTCGCCGGCATGACCAAGTCAGAACACGGCACCGCCGTCAATCGACGTTCGCTGCTGGCAGCCGGTGCGCTGATCGGGGCCACCGGGGTGGCGACCGCGCCGCGAGCATCAGCGGCGCCCGAGGCGTCGGCGGCGTCGGGCCGGTACGCGAGGGGTATGGCCGTCCTGCGGCAGGTCTCCGGTGACCGAGGCGCCGAGGTGATCAAGTCGCTGTCGGACATCGCACCGGATCTCGGCCGCTACATCGTCGAGTTCGCCTACGGCGACGTCTACGCACGGCCGGGACTGGACCTGCGGCAGCGGCAGCTGGTGACCATCGGAGCCCTGGCCGCGCAGGGCGACACGGCGTCGCAGCTCCGGTTCCACCTCGACGCGGCGCTCCGGGTCGGGCTGAGCCCCGTCGAGGTCGTGGAGGCGCTGATCCACATCGTCCCGTTCACGGGCTTCCCCAGGGCGCTCAACGCGGTGCAGGCCGCCCGCGAGGTGTTCGCCGACCGGGGGATCGCGTTCCAGCCGCCGGTGCGGACCGACGAGCGGGACCGCTACGCGCGTGGCGTGGAGAAGCTGGTGGAGGTCGACGGGCAGCACGGGCTGGACGTGGTCGAGTCGTTGCGGGACATCGCACCCGACCTCGGTCGCTACGTGGTCGAGTTCGCGTTCGGCGACGTGTACCACCGGCCGTGGCTCACGATGCCGCAGCGGCAGCTGGTGACCATCGGCGCGCTGACCGCGTTCGGTGACACCGCACCCCAGCTCCGGGTCCACCTCGGCGCCGCGCTGCGCGTGGGACTGAGCCGGGCACAAGTGGTCGAGGCGCTGATCCACGTCGTGCCCTACGCCGGCTTCCCCCGCGTGCTCAACGCCGTGACCGTGGCCAGGGGCGTGTTCGAGCAACTGCCGGGTTGACTTCGAGCGCGCTCCAACTCCTACCGTCGACCGCGTGAACGACACGAGCGTGCTGTCCATCGCGGAAACGGTCGAGGTCACCGGCCTGACCGCCCACACGTTGCGCTACTACGAGCGGATCGGCCTGCTCGACCCGGTCGGCCGCGGCCCGGACCGCAGGCGTCGCTTCCGCAGCGCCGACCTGGCCTGGCTCGGCTTCCTCACCCGCCTGCGCACCACCGGCATGTCCATCCGGGACATGCAACGCTTCGCCGAGCTGCGCAGGCGGGGCGACGTGACCGCGCCGGAACGCTTGGAGCTGCTGGAGCGGCACCGTGACGCGGTCCGGCGGCGGATCGCCGAGCTCTCCGACTGCCTGACGTCGTTGGACGCGAAGATCGACCACTACCGGACGCTGAGCGCCCCCGGCGGGCACTGACCCGCGCGGCCGTCGAGCCGGTCACGATCCGGCCAGGTCGGAGCGGTCCGGTGACGTCGAGGTGCACGCGGCCGGCTCGGGCGTGCGCGCTGCCTTGGGTGGCGTGCCGGCTCGTCCGGCGTTGTGGCACTGCCTGGTCGTGTTCGGCGGTCACGCGTCCGGTGGCGTGGTCGGCAGGTCGAGCATCGCGGCGGCGACCTGGTCGGCGGCGGTGTCGGGGAGGGTGGTGGCCGCGTCGTCCAGGACGAGCAGCCGCGCGCCGGGGATCTGGGCGGCGAGCGCTTCGCCGTTGCCGACCGGGAAGAACAGGTTCTCGCGGCCGTGCACGACCAGCGTCGGCACGGTCAGGTCGCCCAGCCGCTCGCGCCACCGAGGCGCGCAGTCGAGTCGGGCGAACACCATCCCGAGCTGGTTCGCCTCGTGCGCGGCAGTGGTGTTCGACGGTGTGCGGTCCCAGATCCGCGCCGCGGTCGTGCGCGCCTGCTCGGGGTCGTCGCCCAGCAACGCCGCCCGTTCGGCGGCGAACGCGGCGACCGCGGCCCGGTCGCCCCAGTCGGGCCCCGGGAGGGAGAACAGCGCGCCCATCGTCGCCGGGTGGTGATCGGGCAGGTCCTCGTCGACCGGGCCCGGCGCGACCGGGCGCGTCCCGACCAGGGTCAGCGCCGAGAACACCCCCGGGTGGTCGAGTGCCGCGACCTGCGCGACCATGCCGCCGACGCCGTGACCGCCGAGGTGCGCGGCGGTGGCGCCGAGCGCCTCGACGAGCGCCGCGGCGTCCGCGGCGAGGTCGCGGAGCGTGTAGCCGGGCGCCTCCGGGTCGACGGTCGTGGAGCCGCCGCAGTCGCGCAGGTCGTAGCGCACCACCCGACGTCCACCCGCCGCCAACCGCTCGCACAGCGCGTCCGGCCAGGACAGCATCGTCGTGCCGCCGGCCAGCAGCACCAGCGGATCGCCTTCCCGGCCGAAGAACTCCACGCCGAGCTCGACACCGTTGGCGCGCAATGAAGGCATGCGCCACGGTAGCAAGGGTCGACCGACCACAACGGACCCGGTGACCCGCCCGTCAGCGGTTGAGGGACCACTCCTCCGCGGGCGTGAGCGGAACCGGTGCCGGTCGCTCGACCGTGGTCGTCAGGTCGATCCTCCGTCCTTCTTCCGCGGCGCGCAGCACGGCGGTCATCGTTTCGAGCACGTGCAACGCGAGGTCCCCGCCCGCGCGCGGGAGTCGGTGTCCACCGGCCGTCACGAGGTCGAGCAGGCCGATGCCGCGGCCCGCTCCGGCGTAGCCCGCGCTCGGGGGCAGCGCCTCCCAGTCGGTGCCGCCCAGCGGGAACAGCCGTGTCACGCCGTCGAAGTGGTTGGGGTCCGGGACCGCGAGGGTGCCGGTCTCGCCGTGCACCTCGATCGGCACGGCGGTGGTGGTCACGCCGTCGAAGCTCGTCGTGATGGTGGAGAGCGCGCCGCCGACGTGTTCGAGCACGCCGGAGACGTGGCTGGCGACCTCGACCGGTATCCGCTGACCCGTCCGGGGGCCGGACCCGATGACGCGCTCGTCGCGCAGGCGACCCGCCGCGCCGATCACCGCGCGCACCGGGCCGAGCAGGTGGACCAGCGCGGAGATGTAGTACGGCCCCATGTCCAGCAGGGGACCGCCGCCCGCGGTGTAGTAGAAGTCGGGGTTGGGGTGCCAGCGCTCGTGCCCCGGCGTGACCATCACGGCCGACGCGGACAGCGGGCGTCCGATGAGCCCGCGGTCGATCGCCGCGCGCGCGGTCTGCGTGCCCGTGCCGAGCACGGTGTCGGGGGCGCAACCCACCCGGACGCCGGCCGCCGCGGCCCGGTCGACGATCGTCCGGCCGTCCGCGAACGTCACGGCGAGGGGCTTCTCGCCGAACACGTTCTTGCCCGCGTCGATGGCGCGCAGCGCGATCCCGGCGTGGGCCGCGGGAGTGGTGAGGTTGAGCACCGTGTCGACGTCCGATCCGTCGAGCAGGTCCTCGACGCTGACCGCTTCGGCGCCCGGGAGCTCGGCGGCGACCGCGGCCGACCGGCCGGCGTCGAGGTCGGCGACCGCGGTGATGCGCACCGCGGGGTGGGCGCCGAGCGTGTTCAGGTAGGCGCGGGAGATGACCCCGAGACCTACGATGCCGACGCGGTGCGGGTCGCCCACAGCATCCCCCTCTCGATGACGGTGCGGACGCCGGGGTGCTCCAGGACGTCCAGGCTGTGTCCCGGGGTCGTGACCACGATCCGGCCGGCGCCCCACCGGCGGGTCCAGATCGCCGGGCAGGTGACCGGGCGGTGCCACGGTTGCCACGCCGGGGCCGGGTGGGTCGTGGTGGCCAGCACGTCGATCAGGTCGTCGTGCAGCACCCAGTACTGCTCGGTGACCAGCTCGAAGTCCTCGATGCCCGCGGTGATCGGGTGCTCGCGGCCGAGCGCGGTGATGTTCACGGTGTGCGGCAGGAAGTTGTCCTCCGGCCCGCCCGTGCGCTCGGACCGCTGCTTGCCGGGGTGCGTCGCGAACTGGCCACCCACCAGGTGCAGGTAGTCCGACGAGGCGCGGAACGAGTCCGCGATGCCACCGTGCCAGCCGGTGAAGCCGGTGCCCGCCTCGACCGCCGCACGCAGCCCGGCCAGCTCGTCGCCGGTGATCTCCGACATCGTCACGCACTGCACGACCAGGTCGGTGTCGGCCATCTCGGCGGCGTCGGCGTACACCTCGGTCGACTCCTCGACCCGCACGGCGTAACCGCCGCGCTCGAGGAACGGGATGAACAACCCGGTCGCCTCGACCGGCCGGTGACCTTCCCACCCGCCACGGACCACGAGCGCCTTCGGCTGTCTCACGCCACCCCCACGAAACCGCTCTTCGACGCCCCCTGAGCCCGCGGCGGCGACGGGTCGGCACCGGACTCGGCCCACCTGACTTGATCGTATCCGTGTTCCCCACCCGGATGTCGACATCCCGCTACGCCGAGGGCGGTCCGGCACGACGTCGCCGGCCGGCCGGTCTGCGCCCTGACCAGGCACTACCCGGCCACTTGGCAGGTTTCCGCCACAACCTCGGCGACGACCGGATGGCGGGATGCGCAGTCCCCGGCGCCCCACCGTGACCGGGTGGGCTCACCACGCGGAAGCGGTCCCGCGGTGATGGGCGGGGACCGCGCGCGTGGCGTAGTACCCGAGGAGCGCCGAGACGGCCAGGCGCACGCCGACGTTGATCCACACCCCGGCGGCGGCCCGGTCCTGGAAGAACGCGTACGCCTCGACGGCCGCCGTCGTCAGGTGGAACACGATCAAGGTGACGGCGACCAGTCGCAGCGCCCGGGGGTCGGCGAGCCGACTGGCGCCGAACGAGAGGACCGCGATCGCGATCTCCGCCGAACCCAGCATGTGCGGGACCAGGAACGCGCCGCCTGGCACCTGGACGTCGACCGCGGCCGGAATGGCGGCGGGCGCGGCGATCAGGACGATCCCGGCGGCCAGCGTGACGATGCCGTGGGCGACGAGCAGCCTGGCGAAGTTCATGGCACCCCTTCAATTCAACGTGCGATGAGTTTAGTCGATCGCCGGGGTGATGGGCCGACCGCGGTGCTCGCACGTCGCCGGGAGGTGTGGGTCAGGAGCGGAAGAGGGCCTCGGCGTCCAGCTTCCCCCAGCCGTAGCGGGGGTTCCACACCGGACCCGTCGTGGCGTCCCGACGAGCGGTGATGCGCAGGCGTTGCTGGACTTCCTCCGGGGTCAACCTCGGTTCCCGTTGCAGCATCAGGGCCACGACCCCCGCGACGAAGGGCGTCGCCATGCTGGTGTCCTGGATGGTGACGTACTTCCCCGACGGGTGTCGCCGCGCCGCCAACCGGGGCGACGTCGCCATGTCCGAACCCGCCGACAAGGCCGCTGTCACGACCTGGCCGGGCGCGACGACGTCCGGCTTCTGCACGCCGATGCGCGTGGGTCCCTGACTGGAGAACGAGGACAGGGCGTCCACCGCCGGCCCCGGCAGCGTCGAGTCGCCCTGGGGAGCGAGCCGACCGGCCACCCGCGCCGCCGCGTGACCGGGCCGAGTCGCGGTCACCGGGACCGGTGCCGCCGGTGCTCGTTCGAGCAGAAGCGCCAACTGGGCGACTTGATCACCATCGAGGGCTCGGAGACGGAGCAGTCGCGGCACGACCGCGTCGACCACCCGGCCGGCGACCGGGGGAGCGGTCCGGTGGACTCCCGACCACCTGCGGGCCGGCCACCTCGTCCAGGTCGGCCCTACCCCGTGAGGGGCTGGAGGTGGGCGAGCCAAGGATGTCCGGGGTGCACGCGGGCGAGGAGACCGGCGAGCGTCCGGCGCTGAGCCGGGGACAGGTGCGGGACGGTGTTGTCGAAGTCCGCCTGGTCCTTCACTCGAGCGTGCTCGGCCTTGAACAACAGGACGAGTTCGGGCGCCAGGTACGGGATGCCGTCGCGGGTGTGGAGGATGACGTCGCGGTAGGGGAGCCGGATCGCCTCGTCGCGGCGGCAGATCCAGGTGTCGCCGTCGTGCGGTTCCCGGAACACGTCGAGCAGGTAGTCGCCGGTGGCCGGATCGCGCAGCCAGGTCTGGTGCGTGGCGGCCAGCACGTCCGGTGTGGCGTCCTCCCAGATCCGGCCGCTGCGCACCGCGTCGAAGGCGTAGCCGGGGAAGCGGGCGCGCACCTCGGGGAAGGCGGCGGCCGGGATCGCGATCTCGATGTCCCCGTGCGCCCGCGTCCGGACGCCGAGGAACAGGTCCAGCGCCCAGCCCGCGGCCACGCACCAGGGCGTGGCGATCCCGGCCAGGCGCCGCGCGACGGCGTCCGGGGTCCAGCTGGACGACCACCTCGCGTCGAGGGCGTCGATCTCGGCGGGCGACAGCTCGATGCCGCCACCGGGCAGTCGCTCGTTCATCGGAGGAACCTATCGGCGGGCCCGGAGACCCGCGGCCGTGGTCTTCCGCGAACGGTGCGTTGGCAGGTGTCACACGGTCGCGAGGCGAGGCTAGGCCGGGTGCCGGCGGTGACGCAGGCCGTTGATCAGCGCGGCCAGGGTGTCGGCGTCCTCGCAGCCCACGGTGAACCTGCTGCCGTCGGCGAACACCAGTCGCACGGCCGGGCCCGGGGCGGGCGCCATCATGGTGCCGTAGCCGTGGAGCACCCCGGCCGCCAGCCAGTCCTCGGTGGACAGCGAGGAACTCGTGGCGTGCTCGACGGCGGTCAGGGGGAACTCGCGCCGGAACAGCCCGATGGCCACGCGCACCGCGTGTTCGTCCACCGCCAGCCGGTACCGGCTGCCCGCCAGCGTCACCACGGCGGTGAGCACCGCGACCAGACCGACCGCCGCGAACCCGCCGCCCAGCCACAGCCCGAACACCACCGCCATGACGACCCCGATCAGCGCTTGCGCGGCGGCGGCCCACACCGCCAAGCGCAGCACGCGCTGTTCGCTCCACAACACCCGCTCCCCGTCGGCCAGCGGCAACCGGACGACGTCCGCGGGCGGCGAACCGGCCGCGGGCAGTCCGGAGGAACGCCGCCCGGCCAACCAGAAGGCGAGCGCGCCGACCGCCAGCACCGCCACCGGCAGCCCGATGACGAGAGGCGTAGACGGCGCCCGCACTTCCTCGGGGCTCCGCGCGTCCAGGGCCGGGGCCAGGACGAGGAGCAGGGCGCCGCTCAACGCGGTGACCAGCACCGCCACCACGAGCTGCGCCACGGTGCGCGCCCAGTGCACGGCCGGGGCGGGCAGCAGCCGGGCCAGGAAGAACACCACCACCCCCAGCAGCCACAGCCCGGTGATCACACCCAGCCCGACGGTGATCAAGGGCTCGGTGGCCAGCGTGGTGAGCACCGGCCTGCCGGCCCCGCCCTTGTTGGGGATCCGCTCGGGCAGTCTGCCGACCCAGCCCGACACCACCACGGCGGTGGCGCCCAGCACCGTGCCGGGCAGGAGGACGAGGCCGGTCAGCCACCGCAGCACCTGGTTCACGCGAACGCCTTCCTGATCAGGACGACGACCTCGTCGGCGCCCATGCCGATTCGCCGGGCCGCCGCCGCGACCTCGCGCACCGCGTCGGCCAGTCGTGCCCGTTCACCCGTCGCCGCCGAGGTGACGACCGCGCCACGTCCGCGCCGCAGCTCGATCAGCCCTTCGTCCCGCAGGGTCGCGTAGGCCCGCAGCACGGTGTGCATGTTCACCCCGAGCGAGGACGCGAGCTCCCGGGCGGGCGGCAGCCGCTCGCCCGGGCTCAGGGTGGCGCTGATCAGGGCGTTCCGGACGCAGGCGGCGATCTGGTCTCCCAGCGGGGTGCTGCTGGTGGGGTCGACCCGGAAGAGCATGTTCTAATTCTTATAGAACAACTCGTGATTGGTCAACCGGCTTCACCCGGTCGAGCAGGGTCGCCGTCAGCGACCGGTGCCGGTGCGTCCCGACCACGACCACCAGGGCGTCCTGCTCCTCGGCCACGGTGACCAGCAGCCGCACCGGATCACCGTCCGACGCGTGATAGGTCCAGTTCCCCGGGTGGTCGGCCGGCGCTCCGCGGACCCGGGCGCGCAGGTGTTCGAGCGCCTCGCGCGCGTGGCCCTCCCGGACCTCGACCGCGACATCGGGGTCCTCCGCACTCACCGCACCACGATCGCGCCGGCAGCCCGCGATCGCAGCCCGGAGCCGCCGAGGAACACCCCGGCGGCACGGCATCGTGCTGGTACCGTGATCCGACATCGCCGGCCGACCTCGCGGACGTCAGTCGAGCGGAGCGACCGATGGATCGCGTGGGGGTGAACGCCCGTGAACCGGAAGGCCGTGTGGTTGAAGGCGGACGGGCCTGCCGCGGTGATCCTGATCCGGCTGGCGGTCGGTGCGGTGTTCTTGTCCGAGGGCATCGGCAAGTTCCTGTACCCGGATGAGCAGGCCGCGGGGCGGTTCGCGAAGATCGGGATCCCGGCTTCGGAGTTCTTCGGCCCGTTGTCCGCCGTCGCGGAAACGACGTGCGGGGCGCTGTTGCTGGTCGGTCTGCTCACCCGTCTGGCCGCGCTGCCGATGCTGGTCACCATGGTGTTGGCGCTGGCGCTGACGAAGGTGCCCATCCTGTGGGGCGGCTCGGCCGACAAGCCCAAGGCGGACGGCCTGTGGGACATGGCGCACGAGTCGCGCACCGACTGGGCGATGCTGCTCGGCCTGGGGTTCCTGCTCGTCGTGGGACCGGGCCGCTGGTCGCTGGACGCCGTGCTCCGCCGTCGTTAGGTGTGCAACTGTCGTCGCACCTGTACTGGATCAGGCCCGCGCCCGCGCTCGTCGAGTTGTTGCCGATCGCGGCGCGCATCCCGGTGTGGGTGGCCACCACCCTGTTGTAGTAGCCGCTGCCCGGTGACGCCGCGATTCGGAATCGTTCGGACTCGCGGCGGGTGCTGCTTCGTCCTCGGCGACCTTGTAGCCGCGAAGCTGATGTCGAGGATCCGGTTCGCCTTCCGGATCCCGGAACGGGTACCCGCCGGAGAAGTCGTCGATCAACGCGAGAATTCCACTGTGGAGGGTCGTCTGACCGTTTCGTTCCGCGGTGACGTCGTGACAGGTGAGTCACGACCACGGCTCCGGCCGCGGTTGCCCGCAGCCGGAGCCGTCCCCCGGGGCAGATCACAGAGCCAGCCGTGGCCACGGTTCCGTGTCGCGCAGCAGTTGCCGGTCGTGCGTGGCGATCACCACCGCGGCCGGGGTGGAGCCGAGCGCGGCGGTCAGCTCGTCGACCAGCGCGGCCGACAGGTGGTTGGTCGGCTCGTCCAGCAGCACCACGTGCGGACGGGCCGCCAGCACCAGCGCCAGGTCGAGCCGCCGCCGTGCGCCGACCGACAGCTCGTCCACCGGCCGACGCCGGTCGTAGCCTTCGAGCAGGCCCAACTCGCCCAGACCCGGCCCCGTCACGCCCGACCGCGCCAGCTGCTCGTCGTACAGCTCCGCCGCCGTGCGCCGACCGTGCGGGTCGGACTCCTGGCCCAACCGCCCGATCCGCGCCGCCCGGGCGCGGGTGACCGTTCCCGTGGTCGGCTCCAGGTCTCCTGCCAGCACGGACAGCAACGTCGACTTGCCCGCGCCGTTGGGCCCGGTGACCACGAGCCGGTCGCCCGAGTCCAACGCCAGGTCGACCGGGCGGGCGAGCCTCCCGGCCACGGTGACGCCGTCCGCCCGCAGCGGGGTCGCGCCGCGGTGCTCGGGCAGCTCCGGCATGGCGAACCGGGTCGGCGGCGGCGGGACCTCCACCACGTGCGCGCTCAGCTCCTCCTGTCGTCGGTGCACGGCGCGCACGAGGCCGGGCGCGCGGGTCGCGCGGCTGTGCTTGCCGTGCCCCTTGGCGGGACGCCAGTTGTCGCGCAGCCGGTTCTGCGCCGCGGACAAGTCGTCGGCCAGGCGCTGCCGCTCGGCGACCTGCTCGTCGTGCAGCGCCTCCCACCGGGCCCGCTCGGCCCGGCGGGCGTCGACGTAGGCGGTGTAGCCGCCGCCGTACACCCGCGGCCGGCCGTCGCTGGACGGGTCGAGGTCGATCACCGTCGTGGCCACGTCGGCGAGCAGCGCCCGGTCGTGGCTGACCAGCACGACCACACCCGGGTGTGCGCGCAGCCGTTCGGTGAGGTGGTCGAGCCCGCCGGCGTCGAGGTGGTTGGTCGGCTCGTCCAGCAGCAGCACGGCGTGCCCGGCGCCGAGCAGGCACGCGAGCCGCACGCGGTGGCGCTGGCCGACCGACAGCGTGCCGAGCGGTCGGGTGCGGTCGCTCGCGGCGTTCAACGCGGCCAGCGAGACCTCGACCCGCCGGTCGGCGTCCCACGCGTCGAGCGCCTCGGCCTCGGCGAGCGCGGCGGCGTAGGCGTCGTCCGCGCCCGGACGGCTGTCGGCGAGCGCGTCGGTGGCGCGCTCCAGGCGGGCCAGGACGTCGCGCACGGCGGCCAGTTCGAGGTCGATCAGGTCGCCGACGGTGTCGGCGGGGCCGAGCGGGAGCTGCTGGTCGGCGACGCCGATCGAGCCCGCGCGGCGCACTTCGCCGCGGTCGGCGGGCAGGTCTCCGGCGAGCACCCGGAGCAGGGAAGTCTTGCCGCGGCCGTTCTCGCCGACCACGGCGACCCGGTCACCGGCGGCGGCGACGAGGTCGACCCCGGCGAGCACGGGCCGTCCGCCGATGGAGAGGTGCACGTCGGACGCGCGGACGTGCGCCGCGCGCACGAGCGCGGGCGTGAGCTGGGACGACATGAAGGGACTGCCTCCGATGAGGGTGATGAGCAGGAAGGACGAAGTCCGGTAGCGCGGACCGCGGTACCGGTGGAGGCGTCGTCCCTCAGAGGAAGAACAGTTGCTGCATCACGTCCACCAGGGTAGGACAAGGCCCGGACCCGCCGCACCGGGATTTCGCCGTGCGGGCCTGTGGCCTTGCCGACAGGAAGACGAAGTCTCAAGCGGGGGCGGGAGGCCCGTGCACGGCCTGGGCCGGCACGTCGGCGATCTCGTCCGGCGCGCCGGTCGGGCACGGCGAAGTCGGCCCCACCCGCGTCACGGCAGGTGGGGCCGACTCGGCCGGTTCCGGCTGACCGCTCCTACTCGTGCTGGTCACCCCAGGCGCGGGCGTAGCGGTTGGCGTCGGGTCGTTGTGGATCACGGCTGCGGTACACGACGTACGGCCGCACGAGGTAGCCGACCGGCGCGCTGAACACGTGCACCAGGCGGGTGTACGGCCAGATGCCCAGCAGCACGAGCACGGTCACGTTGTGCACCTGGAAGCTGAGCGGCGTGCCCGCCATCAGCTCCGGCCGCGCGGAGAACGTGAACAGGCCTCGGAACCACACGGACACGGAGGACCGGTAGTCGTAGCCGCCGCCGATCAGGTTCTCGCCCACGGTGTTGAACATCCCGGTGACGATCGCCGCCGCGAGGAACGCGTACATGACCTTGTCGCCCAGCGTGGTGGCCTGGCGCACCGCGGACACCGTGAAGCGGCGGTACAGCAGGATCGCCACGCCCGCCACGGTGGCCACGCCCGCCAGCGTCCCGGCCGTCACGGAGACGAGGTGGTACATGCCCTCGGTGATCCCGACGAACTCGGTCCAGCTCTTCGGGACCAGCAGGCCCAGCACGTGGCCGCCGATCACGGCGAGCAGCCCGAAGTGGAACAGCGGACTGCCCAGGCGCAGGAGCCTGCTCTCGTGCATCTGCGAGGACCGGGTCGTCCAGCCGAACTGGTCGTGCCGGTACCGCCAGACGTGCCCGACCAGGAACGAGGTCAGCGCGATGTACGGCAGGGCCAGCCACAGCAACGTGCTCATCGTCGTCCTCCCGCTTCGGCGTGCAGCGCGGGGTCCATCGCGAACGGCTCCAACCCCACGTCTTCCTCGGGCGGCCCTTCCGCGGCCAGCGTCGCGATCTTGCGGAGGTCCGCGGCGCTGATCTCCGGCAGCGTGGCGCACACCGCGTCCAGCACGGCCAGGTACGGCGACCCGCCGTCGGCGAGCGAGAGCCGGATCATCTCCAGCACCGGGCGGTGCTCCACCAGCAGCCGCCGCCCGGCGGTGGGATCGGCGGTCGCGGCGAACTCGAGCACGACCGCCAGGTGATCGGGCAGCTCGTGCTCGCCCAGCTCGACACCGGCCGCGCGGTAGGCGTGCTTGAACCGCAGCAGCGCCATGCCGCGCTTCCGGGTGTCGCCGTACGCGTAGTACGACAGGTGCAGGCAGTTGCGCTTGCGCAGGTCGAAGGTCTCGACGTAGTGCTGCGCCAACGCGCTGCCCGTCGAGGACGCCGCGTGGTCGATGAAGGACACCAGCGCGGGTCCGGCGGGCGCCGGCAGCGACCCGGCCGCCGCGCGCAGCTCGGGCAGCAGGCGCGCCATCGCCTCGGCCGGGTAGTCGATCAGGAGCGCGGCGATCCGCCACACCAGCCGGCTCTCCCGGTCCGGCGCCTCCGCGACCTTCTTGTCCCGCTTGCGCAGCACGCTCATGCGATGGCCTCTGGTTCGTGCGCGGTGGTGGCGCCGTTGCCGTTGCCCCCGGCGGGGAACAGTCCCTTGGTGTCGACGCCGTCCCAGTCGAGCAGGTTGATGCGCTTGGCCTTGTCGGCCGGTGCCGCGCCGTTGGTGTCGGTCAGCTGGAACTTCTCCGCCATCACCTCGAACGCGGTCATGCCGGGACCGCCGTCGCCGTCCAGGCTGCACCCGGTGGTCAGGGCCTCCAGCCGGTGCGCGTCCGACCCCGCGCCGCCGGGGATCACGTAGCGGTCCTCGTACTTGGCGATGGCGAGCAGGCGGTACATGGACTCGATCTCGCCGGGCGCCAGCCGCACCGACGCGGCGATCGAGTCGTCCACGTCCTCGCCGAGGTTGACCTTGCGCATGTGCGCGCGCATCGCGGCCAGCCGCTGCAACGAGGCCCGGACCGGTCCCACGTCACCGGCGGTGAACAGCTCGGCCAGGTACTCCACCGGGATGCGCAGCGCGTCGATGGCGCCGAACAGGTTGCCCACCGCCTCGCCGTCGTGGCCGGTCTCCGACAGCACGTCGACCACGGGCGACAGCGGCGGCACGTACCAGACCATGGGCATGGTGCGGTACTCCGGGTGCAGCGGCAGCGCGAGCTGGTAGTCGACGATCAACCGGTACACCGGCGAGTTCTGCGCGGCCTCGATCCACTCGCCGGAGATGCCCGCCCGCTCGGCCTCGGCGACCACGCGCGGGTCGTGCGGGTTGAGGAAGACGTCGAGCTGCGCGGGGTAGAGGTCCTTGTCGTCCTTGACCGACGCCGCCTCGCCGACCTTGTCCGCGTCGTAGAGCAGCACGCCGATGTAGCGCAGCCTGCCGACGCACGTCTCGGAGCACACCGTCGGGATGCCCACCTCGACCCGCGGGTAGCAGAACGTGCACTTCTCCGCCTTGCCCGTCTTGTGGTTGAAGTAGATCTTCTTGTACGGGCAGCCCGTGACGCACTGCCGCCAGCCGCGGCACTTGTCCTGGTCCACCAGCACGATGCCGTCCTCGGCGCGCTTGTAGATCGCGCCGGACGGGCAGGACGCCGCGCAGGACGGGTTGAGGCAGTGCTCGCAGATGCGGGGGAGGTAGAACATGAACGTCTGCTCGAACTCGAGCTTGACCTGCTCGGAGAGCTTGCCCAGCAACGGGTCCTTGCCGATCTGCGCCGGCCCGCCGCCCAGGTCGTCGTCCCAGTTGGCGCCCCACGTCACCTTCGTGTCCTCGCCGGTGATCGACGACTTCGGCTTGGCGGTGGGTGTGGTGTCCGACGGCGGCGCGGACAGCAGGTTCTGGTAGTCGTAGGTCCACGGCTCGTAGTAGTCCGCCACCGTGGGCATGTCCGGGTTGGCGAAGATGTTCAGCAGTCGCTTGAGCCGCGAGCCGGTGCGCAGGGTCAGCTTGCCGCGCTTGTTCAGCGCCCAGCCGCCCTTCCACTTGTCCTGGTCCTGGTACTGGCGCGGGTAGCCCTGCCCGGGCCGCGTCTCGACGTTGTTGAACCACGCGTACTCCACACCGCCGCGATTGGTCCACGCCTGCTTGCAGGTGACGCTGCACGTGTGGCAGCCGATGCACTTGTCCAGGTTCATCACCATGGCGAGCTGTGCCATCACGCGCATCAGTACTGCACCTCCTGGCTCCGGCGGCGAATGGTCGTGACCTCGTCCCGCTGGTTGCCCGTGGGACCGTGGTAGTTGAGCGCGAAGGACTGCTGTGCGTAGCCGCCGATGAGGTGCGACGGCTTGACCATCAACCGGGTCAGCGCGTTGTGGATGCCGCCGCGCTTGCCGGTCGCCTCGGTCCGCGGCACGCCGACGGCCTTGTCCTGCGCGTGGTACATGAACACCGTGCCCTCGGGCATCCGGTGGGACACGATCGCGCGGGCGACCACGATCCCGTTCCGGTTGACCGCTTCGATCCAGTCGTTGTCCTCGACCCCGATCTTCGCGGCGTCCCGGTCCGACATCCAGATCGCCTGCCCACCCCGGGACAGCGTGAGCATGTGCAGGTTGTCCTGGTACGCCGAGTGGATCGACCACTTCGAGTGCGGGGTCAGGTAGCGCACGGTCACGCCGCCGTTCAGCGCGCCGACGGCCGGTTCGTCGAACAGCGCCGTCATGTCCAGCGGCGGCCGGAAGACCGGCAGCTGCTCGCCGAGCTCGAACATCCAGTCGTGGTCGAGGAAGAAGTGCTGGCGCCCGGTGAGCGTGTGCCAGGGCTTGAGCCGCTCGGTGTTGATCGTGAACGGGGAGTACCGCCGGCCGCCGGTCTCGCTGCCCGACCACTCCGGCGAGGTGATCACCGGCACCGGCCGGGCCTGGGTGTCGGGGAAGGTGATCCGCTTGCCCTCGCTCTCCGCGGCCAGGTCGGCCAGCCGGGTGCCGGTCCGGCGTTCCAGGGCGCGGAAACCCTCCGTGGCCAGGCGGCCGTTGGTCGTGCCGGACAAGGCCAGGATCGCCTCCGCGGCGTGGGTGTCCTTGGCCAGCGACGGCCGTCCCGCCGCGACACCGGACGGGACCGTCCCGTTGGCGCCCTTGAGGTACTCGACCTCCTCGTCCGGGTGGGTGGTGACGCCCTTGGTGGTCAGCCCGACCTGCTCGACCAGCGGTCCGAGGGCGGCCATCTTCTCGCCGACCGCCGGGTAGTCGCGCTCCACGACGACCAGCCTCGGCATGGTCTTGCCGGGGATCGGCTCGCACTCGCCGTTCTTCCAGTCCAGCACCCGACCGCCCGGCTGCGCGGTGGCGTCGGCGGTGTCGTGGGTGAGCGGGACGGCCACGATGTCCTTGCGCTTGCCCAGGTGCTTCTCGGCCAGCCAGGAGAACCCGCGGGCGATGCGGTGGAACGCCTCGAAGTCGGTCTTGGTCTCCCACGGCGGGGAGATCGCGGGCGAGAAGGCGTGCACGTAGGGGTGCATGTCGGTGGAGGACAGGTCGTGCTTCTCGTACCAGGTCGCCGCGGGCAGCACGACGTCCGAGAACAGCGTCGTCGACGTCATCCGGAAGTCCAGCGACAGCAGCAGGTCCAGCTTGCCGACCGGCGCCTCGTCGCGCCAGGTCACCTCCTGCGGGCGCACCCCGTCGGAGTCCTTGGCGCGCAGGTTGGTGTCGGTGCCGAGCAGGTGCTTGAGGAAGTACTCGTTGCCCTTGGCCGACGAGCCGAGCAGGTTCGCCCGCCACACGGTGAGCACGCGCGGGAAGTTCTCCGGCGCGTCCGGGTCCTCGCAGGCGAACCGCAGGTGCCCGGACTTGAGCCCGTCCACCACGTGGTCCGCGGCGGGTTTGCCCAGCCGCTCCGCCTCGTCGGCCAGGTCCAGCGGGTTGCGGTTGAACGTCGGGTAGCTCGGCATCCACCCCAGGCGGGACGCGAGCGCGATGTTGTCGGCCGCGGTGCGACCGGCGAAGCGCCCGGTGCCCAGCGGTGACGACATCACGTCCGAGGTGAACGGGTCGTAGCGCCACTGGTCGGTGGCCAGGTACCAGAAGATCGTGCCCTGCATCTGCCGGGGCGGGCGCTGCCAGTCCAGCCCGAACGCCAGGGTGGACCACCCGGTGATCGGGCGGCACTTCTCCTGGCCGACGTAGTGCGCCCACCCGCCGCCGTTGACGCCCTGGCAGCCGGTGAGCATGGTCAGCGCCAGGAACGAGCGGTAGATCTGGTCGGAGTGGAACCAGTGGTTGGTGCCCGCGCCCATGAGGATCATGGACCGGCCCTTGGAGCGCTCGGCGTTGTCGGCGAACTCCCGGCCGATCCGCTCGGCCGCGGCGGCGGGCACCCCGGTGATCGCTTCCTGCCACGCGGGGGTGTAGGGCTGGGTGGCGTCGTCGTAGCCGGTGGGCCACTCGCCGGGCAGGTCGTCGCGGCGCACGCCGTACTGGGCGAGCAGCAGGTCGAACACCGTGGTCACCCGCCGACCCGCGACGATCCGCGTCGGCACGCCCCGGTGCAGCACGCCCGGCTCGCTGGTGTCGAACCGCGGCAGCGCCACGGTGACCGGGTCGCCGCCGCGCGCGGACAGCAGCGGGTCGACGTCGCCGAGGTCGAGGTTCCACTTGCCCTGCCCGGAGTCGGTGAACCGGTGCCCGAGCGACCCGGGCGGGACCACCGGCTCGCCGTGCGCGTCCAGCAGCACGGTCTTGGACTCCGCTCCCTCACCGGTGTCGCCGAGGTCCGCGGCGGTGAGGAACTTCCCCGGCACGTAGCCGTCGTCGGATTCGGTCAACGTGACCAGGAACGGCAGGTCGGTGTAGCGCTTGACGTAGTCGGTGAAGTACGGGGTGGTCTTCTCGACGAAGAACTCCCGCAGGATCACGTGCCCCATCGCCATGGCGAGCGCCGCGTCGGTGCCCGGGCGGGCGGGCAGCCACTCGTCGGCGAACTTGGTGTTGTCGGCGTAGTCCGGGGACACCACGACGACCTTCTGGCCCCGGTAGCGCGCCTCGGTCATGTAGTGCGCGTCGGGGGTGCGGGTGACCGGGACGTTCGAGCCCCACATGATCAGGTAACCGGCGTCGAACCAGTCCGCCGACTCCGGCACGTCGGTCTGGTCGCCGAACACCTGCGGGCTCGCCACCGGCAGGTCGGCGTACCAGTCGTAGAAGCTCAGCATCGAGCCGCCGATCAGCGAGACGAACCGGGCGCCGGCCGCGTGGCTGACCATGGACATCGCCGGGATCGGCGAGAAGCCCGCGACCCGGTCCGGGCCGTAGCGCTTGATCGTGTGCACGTGCGCGGCGGCGACCATCTCGGCGGCCTCCCACCACTCGGCGCGCACGAAGCCGCCCATGCCGCGGGCGGCCTTGTACCGGCGGGACTTCTCCGGGTCCTCGACGATGTCGGCCCAGGCGAGCACCGGGTCCTTCAGCCGTTCCTTCGCCTCGCGGTAGTACTCCAGCAGCACGCCGCGCACGTACGGGTAGCGCACCCGGGCGGGGGAGTAGGTGTACCAGGAGAAGGACGCGCCGCGGGGACAGCCGCGCGGCTCGTACTCCGGCTTGTCCGGCCCGATCGACGGGTAGTCGGTCTGCTGGGACTCCCAGGTGATCACGCCGTCCTTGACGTAGACCTTCCACGAGCAGGAGCCGGTGCAGTTCACCCCGTGGGTGGAGCGCACCACCTTGTCGTAGGCCCACCGGTCCCGGTAGAACACGTCGGCGCCGCGTCCACCGATCTGGTGCAACGTGCGCCCGTCCGCGGAGGTCTCGCCCCGCTGGAAGTGCCTGGCCAGGCGCAGCAGCGAGTCACCGATCTCGGAATCGGGCTCCGCGGCGTTCGGACGAACGCTACCGGCGGAGAAATTCGACACGGCGATCACCTCCGAAGTAATAGTGAATCGCTAAATCGACAGTCGTCGTCAATGGCTCTGCTGGGTCACCTTAGGGGGCGGCCGGGATGCCTACAAGAAAGGATTGGAATCCGCACGCTATCGCCCCGCAGGCGGTGAGCACGACGTAACGTCACGTTTACGACCGCCCTGCGTCGCACGTCCGCACCTTGATCGACCAACCCCGGTCGACCTGTGGTTATGTGCCCTCCTGCGTCTAGGTGGCACCGTGCGTGACGGGAGTCGCCCGGCAGGTTCACACCTATCTTTAACATCCAAGTCACACCCGTCGGGGGTGGAGGTGCGGAGTCGTCGGCGGGTCGGGATGGGTATCGGTGATTTCGGGCTGTCGAATTAGTCCGCCGCGAGCGTCGCCCGCACGACGGCCTGACCATCCCGATCCTCGGGTCTCGCACAGCGGTCACCGTGGCTCCGCGAGGCGCCGAGGCGGGAACTGACCGCGACACTTCTGCGGGTTCCTTTCCCGCAACGTATTCCGACGAGGGCGTGGTGGAGTCAGGCCTGGGAGTCGGAGGACACCGACGGTAACGTGGCGGCGACGCTGCGCGAACCACAAGTGTGGAGACCGAGCAGCTGGCCGCCTCGCTCTTCCGGCGGGTCGACGCCTTCTTCCGGGACCAGGACGTCGACGCGGTCCTGGCGTCGGAGGCGCTCGCGGAAGCCCATGCGCTCGCGGACGCGACCGATGCGGACGCGGTCGTGGCCGTGGCGTACCTCTGCTGGTGCCGGTTCTTCGCCGGTGACCAGGACCTCGACACCGTGTCGGCCTACCTGAACCGGTTCCTCGCGCTGCGGCCGGCACATCCGGAGGTCCTGCCGGTCCTGTTGTCGGCCGCGCTCGACCTGGTCGACGGAGGCGGCGCGGGGGAGGGCGAGTTCGACCCGTTCTTCCTCTACAGCCTGGGCGGCGGCTTCGCCTCCCGCTTCGAGGTGACCGGGGACCGGCTGGACCTCGACCGCGCGGTCGCGGCGATGACGGCGTGCGCCGCCCGGCTCCCGGAGGGCGAGGAGCTGCACGGGGCGGCGTCGTGCCGGCTCGGCGGGTTCCTGACGCTCCGGCTCCGGTTGGACGGTCCGGACGGCCCGGACGACGTCGAAGCCGCCCGCGTCCTCACCGCCTGCCTCGCCGCGTCACGGCCCGGCCAGGGGCACCGGCCCGTCGCGATGGCGAACCTGGTCGACCTGCGGGCCACGCAGTACTTGCAGCGACCCGGGCCCGAACGGGCGGACCTGCTGATCGAGGTGATGTCGCGGACGTGGCACGACCCCGACGCGGGCGACGACGTCCGGGCGCACGTCGCCGAACTCACCACCGGCCTGCTCGCCGGCTTGGGCGAGCACGTGCGGCTCGGCGAGCCGGACCGCATGATCGCTCTCTACCGCCTCGGGGTGGCGGCGACCGAGCCCGGCCACCCGGCTCACGTCCACGCTCTGCTGGAACTGGGCGTCGCGCTCGCCTCCCGCGCTGAGACCGGCACCACGACCGTAGACCTCGACGAGGCGATCGAGGTGTTGCGCCGCGCCGCGCCGCTCGCGGAGCAGTTGCCGCTGACGGTGCCGCGGGCGCTGGCTCAGACCCGGTTGTGCCTCGTCCACCTCGCCCGCTTCGAACGGTTCCAGGACCCGCTCGACGTGGAGCACGGCGTCGCGGCCGGGCGTGCCGCCCTCGGCCCGGCGCGGGGCGAGCAGCCGTTGACCGACTACTGCGTGGTCAACCTGGCGAACGCGCTGCTGTCGGCGCACCTCTGCGGCGTGCCCGGCGCGCTGGCCGAGTCCATCGAGCTGCTGCTGACCGCGGTGGACAGCGGCAGCACCGACCTCAGGGGCCGGGCGAGGGTGCAGCTCGGCACCGCATACCGACTGCTGTTCGAAGAGACCGGCGACCGCGCGGCCATCGACGAGGCGGTGCGCCGGCACAGGTCGGCCGGTGACCACGTCCCGCCGGACCGGCCGCACTACGTCGACCACCTCAACCTCCTGGCCATCGCGCTGTCCGACCGCTCCCGGAGGTACGGCAGCGACGAGGACCTGGACGAAGCGATCGAGCTGTACGCCGCCGCGGCGGCAGTCAGGCCGGACGGGCATCCCGAGCACCTGCTGGACAAGGCCAACCTGGTGCGGGCGCACCTCGCCCGCTACCAACGGCACGGCGACCCGGACTCGGCCACGCGCGCGCTGGCCATCGCCCGCGAGATCACCGCGCCCGAGTTGCCGCCGGGCATGGCGGTCGTCCAGCTGGGGGCGGTCGGACACGCCCTGCTCACCGCGTACGAGCTCTTCGGCTCCGCGCGCGACCTGGACGACGGGATCGCGGTGATCCGGCGCGGGATCGCGGGTGGTGTCCGTCCGGATCCCTCGTTGGTGAACCAGCTCGGCGGCGCGTTGCTCCGCCGCTTCGAGCGGACCGGCGCCGCGGCGGATGCGGTGGAAGCGGTGGACGCTTTCCGCGAAGCGCTGGCCGCAGTCGGGCCGACCGAGGTGCTGCGGCCCGAGATCCTCTCCGGCCTGTGCGAGGGGTTGGGGCACCTCTACCACCTCACCGGCGACCCCGCGCACCTGGACGCGGCCGTGGAGGTGGGCATCGAGTCGATCGCCGGGCTCGAGGGCACGACCCGCCACGCCCGGCACTCGACGAGCCTCGCGAACGCGTACACGACGCGCTTCCGCGTCCGGCACGACCTGGCCGACCTCGACCGCGCCGTCGAAGCTCATCGCGGCGTCCTGGCGGCCACGCGCCCGAACGAGCCCGGCCGGGTCCGCTACCTGTCCAACCTCGGTGGCGCGCTCGCCGACCGCTTCGGGTTCACCGGCCAGGCGGGGGACCTGGACGAGGCCGTCGCCCTGCTGCGGGAATGCGTTTCGCGCACCACGTCGGGCGAAACCCAGCACGCGGTGCACTCGTACAACCTCGCCGCCGCGCTGCTCAATCGCCACCGGGCCGGACACGACCCGGCCGATCTCGCCGAGGCCGTCGCGGCGCTGTCGGTCGGGGCCGCCTCGGTCGCGTCGCCGGCGCTCGACCGGATCCAAGCGGCGTCGTGGTGGGCCGTTGCGGCGGCCGGGCACGACGTGGCGTCGTCGCTCGCCGGGTACGAGCAGGTCGTGGCGTTGCTGCCGGTGCTCGCCTGGCACGGCCTGCACCGCGAGGACCAGCAACGGCAACTGCTCGCGCTGGTCGGGGTCGCTTCGCACGCCGCCGCCACCGCGCTCACGGCAGGTCGTCCCGAACGGGCCGTCGAACTGCTGGAGCAGGGCCGGTCCGTGCTCTGGTCGCAGGTCCTGGACCTGCGCACGGACCTCCTGGCGCTGCGCGACGTGCGACCGGACCTCGCGCGGCGGTTGGCCGAACTGCGCGACGGCCTCGACGAGGCTCCCGCGATCGACCCCACACCCGCGACGCGCGACCGCCGCATGACGCTCGCCCGGCAGTGGGACGAGACCGTGGCCGAAGTCCGCGGGCTGCCGGGGCTGGCCGACTTCCTGCGCCCGCCGCCGTTCGCCGAGCTGCTCACCGCCGCGACCGGCGGACCGGTCGTCATCGTCAACGTGAGCCCACTGCGCTGCGACGCCCTGGTCCTGACCACCCGCGGCGTCGACGTGGTGCCGCTGTCCGACCTGACGGCGGTCACCGCGACCGAACGGGCCGAGGAACTCGCCGCCGCCGCGCGCGCCGCCCACGACGTCGCCGGGATCATCGCGCACAACACCGTCCTGAACGACGTGCTGGCGTGGCTGTGGCGGGCCGTGGCGCAGCCCGTGCTCGACCACCTCGGCCCGACGCCCCGGCTGTGGTGGTGCCCGACCGGCGCGATGACCCGGCTGCCGCTGCACGCGGCAGGCATCCCCGGCACGTCCGCGTCCGTGCCCCACCGCACGGTGTCCTCCTACACACCCACGATCAGAGCGCTTTCCCTGGCGCGGAGGGACAAGCCGGCCGAGCGCGACGGCACGCTCGTCGTCGCGGTCCCCGACGCGGCGGACGCCGCCCCGCTGGACGTCGAGCCGGAAGTCGCCGTGCTCACCGAGCTGTCACGAGGCACGTGCACCGTCCGCCGATCGGCCGACGCGGAGCGCCACCGGGTGCTCGCCGACCTGCAGCGGCACACCCACGTGCACTTCGCCTGCCACGGCGTGGCCGACGCCCGACAGCCGTCGACATCGGGACTGGTGCTGCACGACGAGCTGCTGACGGTCGCCGACGTCTCCCGCCTGCACCTCAGCGGCGAACTGGCCTACCTGTCCGCGTGCGACACCGCGAGCGGAGGCGACCTGCCCGACGAATCGTTGCACCTGGGCGCGGCGCTCCAACTGGCCGGCTACCGCAACGTCGTGGCCACCCTGTGGCCGATCCGCGACACCACCGCCGCCGAAGTCGCCCGCGGCTTCTACCAACGCCTCGGCACGACGATGGCCGGCGACCAGGCCGGGTACGCGCTGCACCGCGCCGTGCACGACCTCCGTGCCCGAGGCTGGGACACGCTGCCCTCCGCCTGGGTCCCGTACATCCACGTCGGCCCCTGAACCGAGCCGTCGCACGCCGCCGGACGCGGGTGCTCACCGTCCCTCCGGCACGGCCGCCGCCGAACGCGCGGTCAGCCCGAAGCACGCGCACCTGCCGACGCCCCGACCCGTGCGAACGTGACGGTGCCGGTCGCGGGCTCTCCTCCACCTAACGTTGGGCAGAATCTTGACGACCGACATGGATGTGCCTAACTTCAAGGTGGGGTTGGTTCCGGGCGGATCGGCCCGCCTGCTGGACCCGGTCAAGGACAGGAGGGGTCGTCATGCGAAACCAGGGCATCGGCTCGTGGACCGCACGGCGGGTCCGCAAGACGCCGGAGAAGGTGGCGGTGATCCACGAAGGTCGTGGGTCGACCTACCGGCAACTGCACGAGCGGGTGCTCCGGCTCGCGCACGGCCTGCGGCGGGTCGGTGTGAGCCGGGGCGACCGGGTCGCCTACCTGGGACCGAACCACCCCGCCTTCCTGGAGACGTTGTTCGCCGTCGGCGCGCTCGGCGCGGTGTTCGTCCCGCTGAACACGCGGCTGGCGCCGGCGGAGGTGGCGCACGTCCTGACCGACTCGGGCAGCGACGTGCTGGTGTACGCCCCGGAGCAGGCCTCCGTCGTCCACGCGGTCCGGGCCGCCGCGGGGCCGACGCGGATCATCGCGCTCGACCACCCCGCCGCGGGCGAGTCCTCGTACGAGGAGTTGATCGCGGCGTCCGAGGCCGATCCGATCGACGAACCGGTCACGCTCGACGACCTCTGCCTGATCATGTACACCTCGGGCACGACCGGGCGACCCAAGGGCGCCATGCTGACCCACGGCAACCTCACCTGGAACACCGTCAACGTGCTGGTCGACGTCGACCTGGCCAGTGACGAGGTGACGCTGGTCGTCGCGCCGCTGTTCCACACCGCCGGGCTGAACATGACCTGCCTGCCCACGCTCATCAAGGGCGGCACGGTCGTCCTCATGTCCGCTTTCGACGCCGCCGGGGTGCTCGACCGGATCGAAGCCCACCGCGTCACGTACATGTTCGGCGTTCCCACCATGTACAACGCGATCGCCGCCTGCCCGCGCTGGGAGGAGGCGGACCTGTCCAGCCTGCGGCAGGTCAACTGCGGCGGCGCGCCCGTGCCGGAGTCGACCATCCGCACCTACCAGCGGCGCGGCCTGTCCTTCAGCCAGGGCTACGGCATGACCGAGACCTCTCCCGGCGCCTTGTACCTGACCAAGGAGATGAGCGAGGCCAAGGCGGGAACCGCCGGTGTGCCGCACTTCTTCACCGACGTGCGCGTGGTCGGGCCGAACCTGGCCGACGTCGCGCCCGGTGAGAAGGGCGAGATCGTGATCAGCGGTCCCACCGTCATGCGCGGCTACTGGCAGCGCCCCGCGGACACCGCGCGGGCGTTCGGCCCCGACGAGTGGTTCCACTCCGGCGACATCGCCACGCCGGACGAGGACGGCTACATCGCCGTGGTCGACCGGCTCAAGGACGTGATCATCTCGGGCGGGGAGAACATCTACCCCGCCGAGGTCGAGAGCGTCCTCCACGAGCACCCCTCGATCGCCGAGTGCACCGTGATCGGCGTGCCCGACTCCCGGTGGGGTGAGGTGGGCCGCGCGGTCGTCACCGTCAACCCCGGCGCGGAGACGACCAGCGAGCTGGACGTCCTGGCGTTCCTGCGTGCCCGGCTGGCCGGCTACAAGATCCCGAAGTCCGTGGTGTTCGTGGACGAACTGCCGCAGAGCGCCACCGGGAAGCTGCTGAAGAAACTCGTGCGCGCCCGTTACGGCGCGAGCTGACCCATCGGACGGTCCACCGGAGACGCAGCGCGTGGAGATCACCGCGCGGGAGGTTGCCAGATCATGACGTTCGCGCGTAACCACTGGTACGTGGCGGCCTACGGCCGCGAGATCGGGCGAGAGCTGTTCGCCAGGACGATCCTGGGCGAGCCGCTGGTGTTCTACCGCAGCGAGGCGGGCGAGGTGGTGGCGCTGGCCGACCGGTGCGTGCACCGGCGCTACCCGCTCTCGGAGAGCAGGCTGGAAGGCGACACGATCGTCTGCGGCTACCACGGCTTCACCTACGACAAGGCCGGCAGTTGCGTGTTCGTGCCGGGGCAGGCGCGGATCCCGCGCGCCGCGCGCGTGCCGTCCTACCCGGTGGTGGAGCAGGACTCGTTCGTCTGGGTGTGGATCGGCGACCGGGACCGGGCCGACGAGGCGCTGATCCCCCGCGCGCCCTGGCTCGCCGACCCCGCTTACACGACGGTGTGCGGGATGGAGCCGTTGGCGGCGCGGTACGAACTGCTGGTGGACAACCTGATGGACCTGTCGCACGAGACCTACTTGCACGGCGGGTACATCGGCACACCCGAGGTGGCGAACACGCCGATCACCACCGAGGTCGACGAGGACGCCCGGATCATCTACGTCAACCGGCACATGGCCGACGCCGCGTGCCCGCCGTTCTACGCCAAGTCCACCGGGATCCAGGGCAGGATCACGCGCTGGCAGGACATCGAGTACCACCCGCCGTGCCTGTACCTGCTGCACAGCCGGGTCGCGCCGGTCGGCGTGCTGCCCGAGGCCGACGGCTCGGACCCGCACGGCTTCCACGTCGAGGTCGTCTACGCCATCACGCCGGAGACCGAGCACAGCACGCACGACTTCTGGGCCGTGGCACGGGATTTCGCGCTGGACGACCAGGAAGTGTCCGACTTCCTGCGTGACAGCAACCGCACGGTGGTCCTCCAGGACGTCACCGCGCTGGACCTCCTGGAGCGCGTGATCCGGTCCGAGCCGGAGGGCTACCGGGAACTGTCGATCAACATCGACACCGGCGGGCTGGCGGCACGGCGCATCCTCAAGCGCATGGTCGCGGAAGCCGACGAACCCGCGAAGGCGGTCGCGACATGAGCGACCGGGTGGGGCCGCCGCGCGGCGGCACGGTCTACCGCATCCACTGGGAGCTGGGCGCCGACCTGCTGGTGGGCGTGTGCCACTGCGGGGCCGAGCACGACTCGGACGATCCGGTGGAGCTGTGGGACTGGCTGCTGGCCCACCCGGAGGGCCACGAATCGTCGCCGGCCGTCCCGCCGCCGGCCGAACGGCAGCCGGTCGAAGCCCACCGGTGAACAGGAGCCCGATGACCGCGTCCACCGCGCACGGGGAGTTCGACGTCCTGGTCGAGCGCAAGGAGCTGATCGCCGACGGCGTCGCGCGGCTGTCCCTGCGCCACCCTCGCGGCGAACCGCTGCCCGCGTGGGAACCGGGCGCGCACGTGGACCTCGTGCTGGGGCCGGACCTCGTCCGCCAGTACTCGCTGTGCGGCGACCCGGCGGACCGCTCGACGCTCCAGGTGGCGGTGCTGCACGAGCCGTCCGGCCGTGGGGGATCGCGGTATGTGCACTCGACGCTCAGCGAGGGTTCCGCGGTGCACGTTCGCGGGCCGCGCAACCAGTTCCCGCTGGTGGCGGCGGAGCGCTACCTGTTCGTCGCGGGCGGCATCGGCATCACGCCGATCGTGCCCATGATCAGGGCGGTCGCCGGTCGTGGCGCGTCGTGGCGGTTGCTGTACGGAGGTCGGACGCGTTCGTCCATGGCCTTCGTCGGAGACCTGCGCGACCGGTACGGCGACCGGGTGGTCGTGCGACCGCAGGACGAGACCGGGTTGCTGGAACTGGACTCGTTCTTGGCGGCGGACGCCGAGGTCTACTGCTGCGGGCCGGAGCCGCTGCTCGCCGCCGTGGAGCAGCGCTCACCCGCTCGTCTGCACGTCGAGCGTTTCAGGCCGAAGGCTGTCGAGGGCGAGCGCACGTCGTTCGAGGTCGAGCTGGCGCGGTCGGGCCGGACACTGGCCGTGCCGGAGGACGAGTCGATCCTCGACGCGGTGGAGGAAGCCGGGGTCACGGTGCTGTCGTCGTGCAGGGAGGGGACGTGCGGCACGTGCGAGACGGGCGTGCTGGAGGGCGTTCCGGACCACCGGGACTCCGTGCTCGACGACGAGGAGCGGGCGGCCTGCGACGTGATGATGATCTGCGTGTCGCGGTCCCGAAGCCGACGACTCGTCCTCGACCTGTGACCCCCGGTCGAAGGGCTCAGCGCTGTAGTGGTCGCCGACCGTCGAGCTGACCAGTGTTGGTCACGCCGGGGGAGGCGGGCGGGGCCGCCGCGTTGATCGCCCTGGGACGGGAACCGCTGGAGGCGCTCCGGAAGGCCCACCGCCTCGGGCACGACGACCTCGTCGCGTTCGCGGTGTACAACCAGGCGGGTGTCCTGCTGATGGCCGGAGACCTCGGGGCGGCGGCCGACACGTGCCGGGAGGCGTTGCGCCTCGTGGGCGACCGGAACCCGGGCCCGGCCGCGCTCGTCCTGGACGGCCTGGCCACCGCGTTGGCCGCCGACGGCCGGTCGGAGGAGGCGGGCGAGGCACGCGGGCGGGCCGAATCGATCCGCACGCGCCCCGACAGCGGCTGACCCGTCACGACCACTGCCGCACCGAGCGCTCGCACCCCGTGAAACGCCATCCCGGGCGGGGACGATAGCCGCTCCGTACCGGCGAAACCGAGGCACGGGCGGAGCACATGCGGCGAGACGTGGTGATCAGCGGAGTGCTCGGGCTGGTCGGGGCCGTGAACCTGGTCGCGCGGACCCCCGGTCTCTGGGCATGGGTCCTGTTGGCGATCGGTGGTAGCGCCGTCAGCCTGTTCCTCCTCGGCAAAGGCCTCCTGGAGGACAGGAAGTCGAGAACGGCCGAAGGACTGGACGAGTCCGCGAGACGACTGGCCTGGTCGGTGCGCGCCCAGGTCGAGCGCGAGATGTCCGCCTACTGGCGGACCGAGAGGGTGGACCTCGCCGAGACGTACCGCACGACTCCCACCGGCCGGGTGATGTTGCTGGGCGGTCCGGGCGCCGGCAAGACGGTGCTCGTCCAGCAGTTGGCGCTGGACCTGCTCAGCGGGGAGCACGTCCGGGTACCGGTGGTCCTGCCGCTCGCCTCCTGGGACTCCCGCGCGGTCGACCTGGACGAGTGGATGGCCGAGTACCTGGCGGAACACCACCCTCCGCTCACGGTGGGCGTCGCGCGAGCCCTGATCGACGCGGACCGCGTGCTTCCGCTCCTGGACGGCCTCGACGAGATGGGGCCAGACCGGCAGCAGCACGCGCTGCGGGTGCTGGAGGCCCCTCGGCGGAGGTTCGTGCTCACCTCCCGACCCGAGGGGTTCGCGGCACTGCCGGCGGTGAAGGTCGTCTTCCTCGGACCGCTGCCGGCTCTGGAGATCGTGTACCACCTGGTGGAAGCCGGGGCGGACGAGCGGTGGTCGCCCGTCCTGGAGCACCTGTCCACCGAGCCGGACGGCGCTCTGGCCAAGGCGTTGGCCACACCGGTGTACCTCGGTCTCGCGGTCGTCGCCTACGCGGACCCCCGGTCCGCTCCCGTGGAGCTGCTCGACCCGGTCCGGTTCGGCGAGCCCGCCGCGATCCGGCGCTTCCTCCAGGAGTCGGCCCTGGTCCGCGTCGTCCACGTCGAGCCAGGGGCGTTCATGGCCGAGCGCGACCGGCGCGCCATCAGGCACCTCGGGTTCCTGGCAGACCACCTGCAGCGCCTGGAGACGGGTGACTTCGCCTGGTGGGAGCTGAAGCGGTCGGTGCCCCTGCCGGTCTTCGCCTCGGTCGGCCTCGTGGTCGGTCTGCTCGCCGCGGTGGCCACGACTGCCGCGTACGGGGATGTCGCCGTCGAGATCCACGCCGCTGTCGTCGCCGTGGTCACCGCGATGTTCGCGCTGGGCGGTCGGTCGGCGCGGTCGACCGACGTCCCACCCGA
This sequence comes from Actinosynnema sp. NPDC023794, assembly GCF_040639675.1. Lineage (NCBI taxonomy): Bacteria > Bacillati > Actinomycetota > Actinomycetes > Pseudonocardiales > Pseudonocardiaceae > Actinosynnema > Actinosynnema sp. NPDC023794. Next base: position 90,988 of record NZ_JBFAFR010000012.1, read on the forward strand.
CCACGAACTGGCCCGCGCGGCCACCCCGATCGACTCGCTGCGCGGCGGGCGGCGGCGCATGTGGGTGTGGGCACTGGCCTCCGGTGGTCTCGCCGTCGCCGTGGTCGCCTCCCAGGCCGGCGGGTCGGAATCCGGCGCCGCGGGGCTCGTGGGCGTCGGCGCGGTGGCGGCCGTGGTCGCGGCGGGGTTCTCGACCTACTTCCGGTACTCGCTCAGCCGGATCTGGCTGGCGAGCCGGGGGCTGCTGCCGCTCAACCTGATGTCGTTCCTGAAAGCCCAGCGGAGGGTGGGGCTGCTGCGCCGCTCAGGCGCGGTCTTCCGGTTCTACAACCGCCCGCTCCAGGAGCACTTCGCGGACGAGTACGGCCCTGCCTCGCGCCTCCGGCGGATGGCCGACCTCGCGGCGCACGACATGGTGGCGGGGATGCGCGAGGAACTGGTGGACCTCGCCCTGGCCAAGGCGGAGGTCCACGCGGTCGTGGAGGCGCCGCGCGTCGAGACCATGCGTCGCGAGGTCGTCGGCGAGATCGAGGGTTCCCAGAAGGACCTGGTCACGGCGACCGCCGGGGAACGCGAGCGGTTCGTCGCGTCGAAGGGGCGGTTCGCCGAGCAGGTGCGGGTGCCGTTCGCCGCGCTGGGGAAGCGGTGGTACTTCGTCCTCACGTGGGTTTTCGCAACCCTGGCCGTGGTGAACGTCTTCCCACTCGCGATCAGCAACCCCGTGCGGGTCACCATGGGCTTCGCCGTGGTGGTGACGGGCATGTCGGTCCGGGTGTTCCTGAGCAGGCACCGGCACTACGACCGGTTGCGCTCCCTGCTCGACGTGGTGGCGGTGGCGACGGTGACGCTGTTCGCCGTCGTGGGTCTTCCACGCCTGCTGACCCCCTCGTCCACGACCGTGACGATCGCGTTCTGGGCCGCGGCGATGGTGTGCGCGGCGCTGTGGGGGTGGGCCCGGCCGCTGAAGGCGCAGGCCGATGCGCTGGCGTCCGACGATCCCCGCGACTGGCCCACCGAGCAGCAACTCCCCAGAGCCGCCGCGGCCCGGCAGGAAGCGGCGCGCGCCCACCGCGAACTTGTCGACGCGTTGGTGGAGAAGGGCGTCCTCCCGCTCGTCGCCGCACGCGTCGAGGTGCTGGCCGAGCGGTCCTACGCCACCGCCCTCCCCGAAGCGTCCGTCGGACGGTTGGGAGGTCTCACCGAACGCGCCCAGTTCGTGCCCACCGACACCTCCGCCCAGCTCAACCGGATGCTCGACGCGATGTCCAGCGGCGCCATCGGGTTGAGCGGGGCGCGCGGCATCGGGAAGAGCACCGTCCTGCAGATGTTCGGCGACCAGCGCTTCAGCGGGAAGCCCGGGGACCTCTCGCTCGTGGTCACCGCGCCCACCGACTACGACAGCCGCGACTTCCTCGTGCACCTGTTCACCCGGTTGTGCCTGCTGGTCCTGCCACCCGAACCGGCGAGCCGGGCGGCGGTGTCCCGATTACCTCGGCTGCGGTGGGTGCTGACGGCGTCGGCGGGCGCGGGTGTCGTCGCCGGGGCGGTGTGGTGGCCGCAGCTCGTGGAGGCCGCGAAGTGGGTCGGGGGGAACGTCCGGACCGTCGTGGCGGCGGCCGGCGGGATGGTGCTGGCCGTGCCGCTGGGTGCGGGGGTGGTGGCGTTCACCAGGCGGCGGGCGCGGTTGCGGGGGCCGGACACCGCGTTGGAGGACGAGGCCCGCAGGCACCTGCGGGGGTTGCGGTACCTGGAGACGACCACGCGGACCCGAACGGCGACGCTGAAACCGCCCGGCGGGCTGGAGGCGGGGAACGCCGTCGCCCGGCAGCGGGCCGAGCAGGTGAAGACCTATCCGGAGCTGGTCGCCGAGTTCCGCGAGTTCCTGGGGTTCGTCGGGTTGCGGTTGCGCAGCCGGGCCGACCGGGCCGACGCGCGGGTGGTCGTCTGCGTCGACGAGGTGGACAAGATCGCCACCGCGGAGGCCGCCGAGCAGTTCGTCAACGACCTCAAGTCGGTCTTCGGCGTGCAGGGCGTGTTCTTCCTGGTGGCGGTGTCGCAGGACGCGCTGACGTCGTTCTCGCGCCGGGTGCTGTCGGTGCGCACGACGTTCGACTCGGCCTTCGACGACGTGATCCAGGTCAGCCGGCTGACGCTCACCCAGACGCGGCGGCTGCTCGTGCAGCGGGTGCTGCGGCTGCCGGAACCGTTCGTCTGGCTCTGCTACGCGTTGTCCGGCGGGTTGCCCCGCGACCTGAACAGGATCGTGCGGCAGCTCTACGACGCCCGCACCGAGCTGGGCCCGGACCGGTTCGACCGGCTCGCGCTGGAGCTGATCCGGCAGGACCTCGACACCACGGTGCACGGCCAGGTGCAGCAGATCGCCGGTCGCACGGACGAGATCAGCGGCAGGTCGCTGCGGTGGCTGGCCGAGGTGTCGCGGTTGCCGCTGACGTCCGAGGCCCTGACCGGGCACGTCAAGGCCGCCCCGTCGCTGCCGCCGCAGTCCGAGGACCTCTGGCAGTTGCAGGAGCAGTCGTCGGCCTATTTGCGCTACGCCGCGGCGCTGCTGCGGTCGTTCTGCGAGCAGTCCGCGGCGACCGTCGCGGCGTTGCGGGACGTGCCGGACGACGACAACCCGCTCCGCCACCTCGCCGACGCCCGGACCCACCTGTCCGTCGACGCGGCGATGGCCGACGCCGCCGTGAACGCCTACCAGACCGCCGTGCCGGGATAGCCGGGCCGCACCGGGGCACCGTGCACGGCCGTACATCCGGTGGCAGCCGCCGGGACGACCTGGTCGGCTCAACGATTCGACTCGGCCACCGGCACCGGCGCTGATAGCGTCGTTGCCGAGCTCATCGCTCGGGAGTGCGCCGGTGTCCCCTGATCGTGGACTGAACGGGCGGGCAGCCGACACCCGAACCGGTATCGGCCGACGGGCGTGCCTGCGAGCTGGGGCGGCGGAGAGCTGATCAGCCGCGAGCGCACCGCAGTGGAGGCCCCTCATGGCGAGTGACCGCCCGGGTTACGACGCGTTCCTGTCCTACCGCCACGCGGCGGACATGCGGCTGGCCGCCGACGTGCAACGCGGGCTGCACCGGTTCGCCAAGCGCTGGTACCGGCCCCGGGCGCTGCGGGTGTTCCGGGACCAGACCAGCCTGGGCGCCAACCCGGACCTGTGGCGGACCATCGAGAACGCGCTGGACTCCTCCCGGTACTTCATCCTGATGGCCTCCCCGCGGGCCGCCGGATCGGTCTGGGTGGGGCGGGAGGTCGAGTACTGGCGGGCCAACCGGGAGCGGGAGACGTTCCTCATCGTCCTCAGCGAGGGCGTGATCCAGTGGGACGAGGCGGCCGGGGACTTCGACTGCGACCGCACCACCGCGCTGCCCCGCGCCCTGACCGGCTGGTTCGCGGCCGAACCGCTCTGGGTCGACCGCACCTGGGCCCGCGACCGGCCACGCCTGTCGACCCGCAACAGCAGCTTCCGCTCCGAGCTCGCCACACTGGCCGCTCCGGTCCACGGCAAGTCCAAGGACCGGTTGGACAGCGAGGACGACCGGCAGCACCGGATCGCCACCTGGCTGCGGTGGACGGCGGTGGGGCTGGTGGCGCTGCTCGGGCTGGTCGCGGTCGTGCAGGGCCAGGCGGCGATCACCCACGGGATCAGGCGCTGTCCCGGGCGCTCGCGGCGCGCAGCGAGGCGATCGGCGACACCGATCCGGACCTGTCCCGGCTGCTCAGCCTGGCCGCCGACGGGATCAGCCCGACCGCCGAGGCGGCCACCAGCATGCTGATCGCCGCCGGCCGGTCCGGGATCGCCCGGCTGGACGCGGGCGGCCACGGCGTCGGTGCGGTGGCGTTCAGCCCGGACGGCGCCTCCTTCGCCACGGCGGCGGACACCCTGGTCCGGCTGTGGGACACCCGGACCCGCGCCCCGATCGGCGACCTGCCCGCGTTCTCCGGCGCGGTCCGGTCGGTCGAGTTCAGCCCGGACGGCCGGACCGTGGCCGTCTCCGCGCACGAGAGCGGCGGCACGTTGTGGGACGTGGCCACCCGTCAGGTGATCGCCACCGGGCTGGACGGCCGCCCCGCCACCAGCGCCGTCAACGACCACCCCGCGCCCGCCGAGACGTACGCCCCGGACGGGCGATTCCTGGTGGTGAGCAACGGGAAGCGGCAGGTACGGCTGCTGGACCCGGTGACGCGGGCGCAGATCGGCAGCGACATGACGATCGCCGACTACGGCACCGCCGCCGAGGTGAGCCCCTCGGTGGTGCTCAGCCCGGACAGCCGCACGCTGGTCACCTCGGCGGCGGACGGCACCCTGCGCTTCTGGGACACCACCACCCAGCAGCAGATCGGTGCACCGGTGAAGGCGTACCGCCCCGACGGGGCCTCCCGGGTCGTGCCTGCCCTGGCCATGTCCCCGACCGGGAAGACGGTGGTCAGCGCGGGTGCGGACGGTGCGATCCGGTTCTGGGACGTGGGCACGCGGCAGGAGAGCGGACCGGCGATGCCGGCGCGCACCCGGGTCGACCGGTTCGACAACGCACCGCCGGTCGCCTTCTGACGGCGGAACCCTGGCCACCGGTGGGCAGGACGGCACCGTCCGGCTGTGGGACGTGAGCACCCGGCAACCCGTCGGCGACCCGCTGGCCGGGCACAGCCGGCAGGTCGCCTCGCTGGCGTTCGGACCGGACGGCCACGCGCTGGCGAGCGGGGCGATGGACGGCACGGTCCGGCTGTGGGACGTCAGCGGCCAACTGCGGGCGAACCAGCCGCTGACCGGGCACGTCGGCCCGGTGTACGCCGCCGCGTTCAGCCCGGACGGCCGGACCCTGGCCACGGGCGGCGACTACGGGTGGAACCCCGAGCAGGCCAGGAACCAGTTCTCCTGCGGGCAGGACGGCTGGCGCGTGTGCCTGGCCGGGGCGAACTGGCTGACCACCTTCGGCGGAGTGCGCGGCGAGACCATCGGCGGTGTGCTGAGCGGCCCGTTCTACGGCGAGGTCTTCGGCGGCGTGACGCTCACACCCGGCACGGATCCCGGGACCGACTGGGGAACCGAAGGGCCCAGCGTGCGGCTGTGGGACGGCGCGGGCGAGCCGGCGGGCAGCCTGACGACCGGGACGACCCGGACCGTGCGGTCGATTGCGTTCAGCCCGGACGGCGCCACGGTGGCGTTGGCCGGCGTCGACGTCTGGCGGGACGGTGACGAACCGATCGAGTCGGGCGGCAGCGTGACGTTGTGGGACGTGCGCACCGGCAAGCAGCTCGATCGCCTGGTCGAGGGTGCGGTGGCGTGGTCGGTGGCGTTCAGCCCGGACGGGCGGACCCTCGCGGTGGCCCTGGGGGACACCGAGGAGGTCAAGCCGTCGGTGTTCCTGTGGGACATCGCGACGAAGACCCGGACGAGGACCCTGCTCGACGGCCGCCCGCGGTGAAGGTCGCGTTCAGCCCGGACGGGCGGAGCGTCGCCGCGGGCCGGGACGACGGCAAGGTCCAGCTCTGGGACCTCACCGACCCGGCACGGGACGCCACGCTGACCGCGGCGGGCGCCGGCCCTGTCGGTGGCGTGGCGTTCGACGCGACCGGCGGCCTGCTGGCCACCGGATCCGACGATGGCGTCATCCGGCTGTGGGACACCAAGACCCGCCGGCCGGTCGGCGAGGCCATGACCGGTCACACCGGGCCGGTGTACTCGGTGGCGTTCAGCCCGGACGGGCGGCTGCTGGCCACCGGCAGCGGGGACGACTCGGTGCGGTTGTGGGACGTCGGCAGCCGGCGTCAAGTCAGTCAACCGCACCTCGGCCACACGCGTCCGGTGCGCGCGGTCGCCTTCAGCCCCGACGGCAGGACCCTGGCCGGCGCGGGCGAGGACCACTCGGTGCGGGAGTGGGACCTCGGCTACACCGGCGACATCGCCAAGACCCTGTGCGACACCACCCGGCGCCCGCTCACCCGGGACGAGTGGCAGCGCTACGTGCCGGAAGTGCCCTACCAGGAGCTCTGCCGCTGAACTGCGCGCCACCGCGGTGGCCGCTCACGGGCGGCTGCCGACCGTCCGGTTCAGGAAGGCCACGATCCGGCCGTCGGTAGCGGCCGTCGTCCACAGCTCCAGGGTGGCCGCATCGGTGGCTCGGTCCAGTCGCGCGTTCACCTCGTCCCGAACCTGCGCCTTCGTGTGCCGGAAGGTGTCCGCCGGGACGCCGCCCGCCAGCGCCCCGGCAGCGGTCAAGGCGCGTTCCAGCAGCACGTCCGGGTCGCACGACTCGGTGACCAGTCCCAGCGCCAGTGCCGCTTCCGGGCCGTGGTTGGCGCCGTCGAAGACCGCCCGGTGCGCGGCCACCGGCCCGATCGCGAACCGCATGATCTCCAGGGCGGACCGGGGGAACGGCACTCCGACGCGCAGTTCCGGCAGCCCGATGGTCCCGCCGGCCATGATCCGGTGGTCGGCGGCGGCGAGCACGCAGCCACCGGCGATCGCGTGCCCGTTGACCGCGGCCACCACCGGCTTGCCGAGGTCGAAGACGGCGCGGAAGGCGGCGCTGAGCGCGGGCAGGAACTCGGCCACGTACGCGGCTCCGCCGTCGACCACGCGCTTGAGATCGACACCGGCCGAGAACACCCGCCCGGTCCCGGTCACCACCACGGCCCGGACGGCGTCCTGGCCGTCGAGGTCCCGCATTGTCCGCGTGATCGCCCGGCACAGCTCCAGGTCCAGGGCGTTGACCTTGCCGTGCGCCAGCCGCACCACCCCGATGCGGTCCACCAGGTCGAGCTCGATCATCGCATTCCCCTTCCCGGAGGAGCCGACCCCGGACCGGCGCGAGCGGCGTCGTCGCGGCGGGCGGCCAGCACGAGCAGCGGCGGTCGCCGGAGGTGTTCGGCCAACTGGGGGCGGTCCGCGAGGGCGGCGCGGCTCGGCACCGGTTCGTCGATGCCCGTCAGCTCCAAGCCCGCGGCGAGGAGCGCGCCGATCAGCGTCGTCAGCCGCCGGTGGTGCTTCTCCACGCCCTCGATGATCCAGCGCTGGGTCCGCGACCCCTCCCGCGCGTAGTCGTCGACCGGCCACACCGTGCCGTCCTCGGTCCGCAACCACCCGGTCATGGGATCGGCGGCCGTGCAGACGGGGTGTTCGACCGAGAAGACGAACCGCCCGCCCGGCCGCAGCCAGCGGGCGACGCGCTCGACCAAGCCGGGGTAGTCGGCGACGTAGTGCAGCGCGAGGCTGCTGACGACCAGATCGGCCGAGCACGCGGGCAGCGCGAGCTCGTCCAGATCGGCGCGCAGGAGGCGGACCCGCGGGTGCGGGGTGGCCAGCGCCAGCATGCGCCGGGACGAGTCCACCGCCACGACGTCGGCCGCTCCGGCGTCGGCCAGCCGGCGGGCCAGGGCGCCGGTTCCGCAGCCCAGGTCGACGATCGAGGCACCCGCCACGGGAGGGAGCATGCGGTCCAGGGCGGGGATCTCGATGACGTCGTTGATCGCGGCAGCCGAATCCCGCAGCAGGCGGTACCCCGCGAAGAACCGGTCGTCGTCGTAGAGGTCGCGTCCGGCGGTGCTCACAGGTACTTCCTGAGGTCGTCCACGTCGACCAGCGGCAGGCCCCAGCGCAGCGCGGCGATCTCCAGGTCGGCGGCCTTCGCCATGGTCCCGTCGGGGTTCATGACCTCGCAGCACACCCCTACCGGGGGCAGTCCGGCCGCCACGCACAGGGCGACGGTGGCCTCGGTGTGACCGCCGCGTTCGGCGAGCCCTCCCGGACGTGCGGCGAGCGGGAAGACGTGACCCGGCCGGATGAAGTCGCCGGGCACGGCGCGCGGGTTGGCGAGGCGGCGGACGGTCGCCGCGCGTTCGGCCGCGGACACACCGGTGCCGGTCCCGGCGGCCAGGTCCACCGGGACGTGCTGGCGGGTGCCGTGCCGGTCGCCCGGACCGGGGATGGGACCGATCTCCAGCCGCTCCAGGACCTCGGGCGCGCACGGCACCGTCGAGTGACCGCAGGCCTGGGTGAGCAGGAAGACGAACGCCTCCGGGCGCAGGTGCGCACCGGCGAACACCACGTCCCCCTCACCCTCCAGGTCGGGGTCCCACACCACCACCGCTCCGCCGGCGGCGAGCTGCGCGAGGGCCTCCTGCACGCCGCGTGCGCCCGAGCGCCGACCCGACCACGGCAGCGCCGCGACCGCCTCGGCCACCGCACGTCCCGGGTCGGACGGCCAGCGCTGTGCCAGGCGGGTGACCAGGTCGGGCTCCAGGTTCACGCGATCACCGGCCGACAGGTCGGCGAGCGAGGTGTTCCCCAACGTCACCGGGAGCAGTGCCACGGAGAACCGGTCACGCGCCACCTCGGCGACGGTCAGGCTGACCCCGTCGACCGCGATCTGTCCTTTCGGGACGACCATCGGGATGAACCGCTCCGGCGGCTTGATCCACAACCGCCTGGAGGTCGTCTCGTCGTCGACCCTGACGACCTTGCCCACGGCGTCCACGTTGCCCTGCACCAGGTGACCACCCACCCGGTCGCCCAGCACCAGCGGCGTCTCCACGTTGACCCGCGTGCCGGGCCGGATCTCGTCCAGCGTCGACCTGCGCCGGGTCTCCGGCGACAGCACCGCGGCCAGGACGTCCGGCGCCTGTTCGGCTTGGGCGACGGCGAGCCCGACACCGTTCAGGCAGAGCGAACCGGGCGCGGTGGTGGCGGTCCTGGGCGCGCTGACCTCGATGCGGCCCGGCTCGACGGCCGTCACCGTGCCGACCTCGTGGATGTGTCCGGTGAACATGCGACTCGCCTCTCGACAGCGGGAGGTGGATCCTCCGCGTGCGGAACCAGGGGCCTGGACACAGGCCCGAGAGGGAGCGGGGTCTCACCGCGTGGCCTCGGAGTCACACCGAGTCGTCCCGCCGCGACGGGCGGAACTGGTGGGCTGTCACCACCACACCTTGGAATCGCACCAAGACCCTGTATACCACCGCCCACCCGTCAAGATCAACGCATGGAACCCGCCGACGGCGGCTTGTGCGCTTTGACCACACCCGAACCCACCGCGCGAGGCGTGCAGCACGGAATGCGCCGGGATCGGCGCCGCCGCCGCGGGAGTGCGCTGCCGGGCGAACTGACCGTGTCCCCGGTCCAGAACACCGCTGAACAGAACCGGAGCGTCGCGCCACCCGCGAAATCCGGCGACATCGGCGGCCGTCCCCGCCAGGATGGCCGGTGTGGAAGAGGTTGAAGTCGTCGTCGCCCACAGCCAGCGCGCGACGCTGCGCGTCGGTGACGTGTTCCTGAAGGTCGACGGCGACCCGGCCCACGCCGACGTCGAGGTGCGGGCGATGGCCATGGCGCCGATACCGACGCCGGCGATCCTCTGGAGTGAGCCGCCCGTGCTCGCGATCGCCGCAGTGCCCGGCAAGGCGCTCGGCGTCCTCGGCGAACCGTCGGCCGCGTCGCCGGCGGCGTGGGCCGCGGCGGGCGCCGCCATCCGGGAGCTGCACGATGCGCCGTTGCCGCCGTGGCAGGGGCCCGGGCTCGACGACGTGGCGGCGGAGCTCGACCGCGAGTGCGCGTGGCTGCTCGCCAACGCCGTGCTGCCCGCCGAGGTGATCCGGCGCAACCGCGAGATCGCCGAGGCCGCGCTCCGACCGTGGACACCGGTGTTCATCCACGGCGACCTGCAGATCACCCACGTGTTCGTCGACGGCGACGAGGTCACCGGTGTCATCGACTGGTCAGAGGCGGCCCCCGGCGACGCCATGTTCGACCTCGCCACCTTGACGCTCGGGCACGAGGAACGCCTGGACGACCTCCTCGCCGGCTACGGCCCGGACGCGGACCGCGACGTGATCCGGGCCTGGTGGTCACTGCGCAGCCTGGTGGCGTCGCGCTGGCTGATCGAGCACGGCTTCGACCCGGACGCGCCGGGGTGCGAGTTCGACGTGCTCAGATCCCGGATGCGGGAGCTTTGGTAGCGAAGCCGCACTCCCCTCTCGTGATCGCTGCGCTGTCCGAGCCGATCAACCGACGTGAATCCCGCGGCCGTGATCGCCGGGCAGACGGGTCCGGCCGCACGATGGCGAGTGGCACCCACACGTTCGGGTGGTCGTGAGGTGGAGATCGTCGGCTGATCGCGCGCCGTCGGTGACCGGGGCGTGAGGCTCGACCCTCCACGTTGGACACCCGGTGCGGCGTGCGTCGTGTCACCGGTTCGACGGACAGGGAGCGGTGTGCCGACTGGTCACCCCGCCCCAGCGGGCTTGCGACGTCTGCGGACCAGGTCGGGATCCCGTACGTTGCGGACGACTCGCCTTCCGGTCGGAGGAGTTGCCCGTGGTGGTCGTTCGCGGTGGTGCGGAAACCCGCGGTGAGGACGGGCCGCACCCGGGACCGACCGCGGACTGGCAGGGTTGGCTGGCGTGCACCGCCGCGGTCGCGGGGTTCCTGCTGTGCCTGCTGGCCGGTGGTCGCGCGGTGTCGTTGCCGTGGGCGTCCAGCCTGGACCTGCGGCTGAGTTTCGCGCTCGACGGCCTCGCCGTGCTCTACGGCTTGTTGGCCACCGGTGTCGGCGCCCTCGTCTTCGCCTACGGCACCCGTTACCTGACCCTGCACCTGGAGCACCAGCGCCGCTCGGCGGTGGAGCGGTGGCGGTTCTGGCCGTGGATGGCGCTGTTCGCGGTCGCGATGGTGGGGCTGGCCACGGCGCAGGATCTCGTGCTGGTGTTCGTCTTCTTCGACCTGACCGCGGTGTGCTCGTACTTCCTCATCGGCTTCGACCGGTGCGAGCGGGCGGCGCGGACCGCGGCGTTGATGGCGTTGCTGGTCACGGTGGTCGCCGCGGTGGCGATGCTGGTCGCCGCGGTGCTGCTCTACGCGGTGCACGGGACGTTCTCGATCCCCGAGCTGCTGGCGCGGGCCGACCGGTCGGCGACCACCACGTGGGCGGCCGTGTTGCTGGCGGTGGCCGCGTTGGCCAAGAGCGCGCAGGTGCCGCTGCACTTCTGGTTGCCGCGGGCGATGGCGGCGCCGACCCCAGTGTCGGCCTACCTGCACTCGGCGGCGATGGTCGCGGCGGGCGTGCTGGTGATCGGACGCGTGCACCCGCTGCTGGCCCGCAGCGAGCTGGTGCTGACCGGGCTGGTGGTCGTGGGTGCGGTGTCGGCGGTGGTCGGCGGGGTGTTGGCGCTGCGGCAGGACGTGCTCAAGCAGCTCCTCGCCTATTCGACTATTTCGCAGTACGGCTACCTGGTCATGTTGTACGGAATGGGAGGAGCCGAGGGCAACGGCGGCGCGGCGTTCTACGTACTGGCGCACGCGGTGGCCAAGAGCGCCCTGTTCATGACCGCCGGAACGGTGACGATGACGACCGGCGAGGACCGGCTGTCCCGGCTGGGTGGGCTCGGGCGCCGAGCGCCGGTGCTCGCGGTGGCGGCCGGGGTGGCGGCGGCGACGCTGGCCGCGCTGCCGCTGACGATCGGGTTCTTCAAGGACGAGCTGCTGTTCACCGCCGCGTTGCGGCACGGTCCGCTGACCGCGGCGCCGGCCGTCGTCGCGGCGACGCTCACGTTCGCCTACATCGGGCGGTTCTGGGCGGGGCTGTTCCTGGGGCCGGCCCGTGGGCAGGTCGGCGCGACCTCCGGTCTGCTCGTCGCACCGGTCGTGATCCTGGCCGCGGTCGCGGTGTTCGGGGGCTTGGTCGTGGAACCGTTCGCGCGGTTGGCCTCCGACGCGGCCGGCGTCTCGACGGGCGGACCGGTCACCGTCGCCCCCGGCTACCACCTCGACGTCCGGTCGGAGAACGTGATGGCGGTCGCCGCCTGGGTGCTGGGCGGGCTGCTGCTGGCCGTGCCTCGGGTGGTGGACCGGGTGGTGCCGGTCGTGGCGGCGGCGGGGGAGCGGTGGGGGCCTCGGCGGGCGTACGAGGCGACGTTGCACGGGCTGGACCGCCTGTCGGCCGCACTGCACGACCGGGAGGTGAAGGACCTGCGCACCAGCATCGGGGCGGTGCTGGTCCCGGCCGGGCTGGTGGTCGGCCTCGCGTTCGCCGCCACCCCGACGGCCGGCGCGTACGCGGTCGGCGCGGTGGTGGGCGCCGACTGGCTGATCCTCCCGCTGTTGGCGCTGGTCGTCATCGCGACCGTGGTGATCGCCAAGGTCCGCTCGCGGCTGACCGCGGCGCTCGCCCTCTCGGTGGTCGGCTTCGCGCTCGCGGCGGTGTACGCGCTGGTCGGAGCCCCGGACGTGGCGCTGGTGGCCGTCGTGGTCGAGACCATGCTCACCCTGGTCTTCGTCGCGGCGCTGGCCCGGATGCCCGACGAGGGCCCGGTGCGGGACGCGGTCGTGCGCGTCCGTCCCCGCCGGTGGGACGTGCCGGCCGGTGCTGTCGCCGGGCTCGCCGTTTTCGCCTCGGTGTGGGGGTTCCTGTCCCAACCCGCGCCCGACAGCGTCTCCGCCGAGCACATCCGGCTCACGCCCGCCGCCCACGGTGGTGACGTCGTCACGGTGATCGTCGCCGACTTCCGCGGCCTGGACACGCTGGTCGAGATCACGGTGCTGCTGGTCGCGGTGGTCGGCGTGGCCACGCTGATGCGGCGCGGGAGGCTGTGGTGAGCGCGGACGCGCCGCCGGACTCGGTGGTCCGGGTCGTCGCCCGGCTGCTGCCCGGTCCCAGCCTGATGGTCGCCGCCGCCCTGATCGCCAAGGGGTACGCCGAGGTCGGCGACGGGTTCGCGGCCGGGGTGATCGTCGCGCTGGCGATCGCGCTGATCTACGTCGCCTTCGGGGTCGAGGGCGCCGAGTCGGCACTGCCCGCGCTGCGCCACGCGCCGAAGCTCGCGGTCGGCGGCCTGCTCCTGGCGCTCGGGAGCGGGTTCTTCCCCCTCGTGCGCGGCGAGCCGCCGGTGACCCACCGCCCCGGTCCGGGCGAGCACGTCACCAAGATCGGCGCGCTGGAGCTGTTCACCCCCCTGCTGCTCGACATCGGGGTGTTCCTGCTGGTCGTCGGCGTGCTGACGACGTTGGTGCACCAGCTCGGACGGCCGCTGGGGGAGGGGAAGCGGTGATCCTCGCCTTCGCCGTCGCGGCGGCAGTCCTGTTCGGCTCCGGCGCCTACCTGCTGCTCAAGCGCGACCTGATCCGCATGGTCGCGGGCATCATGCTGATCTCGCAGAGCGCCGTCGTCACGATCATCGCCGCGGGGTTGAGCCGCGGTCGGGCGGCGATCGCGGTGGCCCCGGGCGATGAGGTCAGCGACCCTTTGCCGCAGGCGCTGGCGTTGACCGCGCTGGTCATCGGGCTGGCCACGGTGGCGCTGCTGCTCGCCCTGGTGCACCGGGCGATCGTGGTCTTCCGGACCGCCGAGCAGGACGAGCTGGCCGCGACCGAGGCCCGGCACGCGGCGGGCCTGGAGCGGGAGCGGCAGGCCGACCGCGAGGAGACCGAGGCCCGCCTGGAGGACGAGCGGCGGGCCGAGCGCGAGCGGGCCCGCTGATGCTGCTGTCGACCGTCCTCCTCGTGCCCTGGCTGTCGGGCGCTGTGCTCGTCGCGCTGGACGGACGGCGGCGGGTGGTCGCCTGGCTCGCCGTCGCGTCCCTCGCGGTCACCCTCACCGTGCTGGGCGTGCTCGCCGCCGACGTGTTCGCCGGCGGCGACCGGCAGGTCGTGACCGGCGGCTGGCCCGCCGGCGTGGGCATCGTGCTGCGGGCGGACGCCCTGGGCGTGGCCTTCGCGTTGCTCTCGGTCCTCGTGCTGCTGGCCGCCGCCGCTCACGAGGCGGCGGGCGGTGTGCGGTCGCGGACCTTCCCCGGCCTGGTCGTGCTGCTCGGCGCCGGCTTGACCGGGCTGTTCGTCACCGCCGACGTGTTCTCCTTCTACGTCTTCTTCGAGCTCGCGATGACCGCCTCGTACGCGCTCAGCGCCTACGGTGGCAAGCGGCGCCAGCTGCGGGCGGCGCTGGTGTTCACCGCGGTCAACCTGCTGGGCTCGTTCATCTTCCTGCTGTCCGTGGCGGGCACCTACCGGGTGACCGGCGCGCTGGCGATGGAGCAGGTGGCCGCCCGCGTGGTCGCGGTCAACCCCAACGCGGCGGTCCTGATCGCGGCCGGGTTCTTCATCGCGTTCAGCGTGAAGCTCGGCCTGTTCCCCTTCCACTTCTGGCTGCCCACCGTCTACGCCGGGGCACGGCCCTCGGTCGCGGCGATCCTGAGCGGCGCCGTGGCGAACATCGGCGCCTACGGCCTGCTGCGCTTCGGCGCCGACCTGTTCCCCGAGCAGTTGCGGTTCGCCGGAGTCGCGCTCGTCGTCCTGGGCGCCGCCTCGATCGTCTACGGCGGGGTGCTGGCGGTCGCCCGCGGCGACGCCGCCGAGACGCTGGCCTACTCCGCGATCGGGCAGGTCGGGTACGTGCTGGTCGCACTGGGCGTCGGCGGGCCCGTCGGGCTGATGGCCGCGGTGCTCTACAGCGTGATCAACTCGCTGAACAAGGCGCTGTTGTTCCTGGCCTCGGGGGTGCAGGGCGCGGCGGTCGCGGCGGCGTTCGCGGTCGGGGCGCTCAGCGTGGCGGGCGTGCCGCCGGCGGCGGGGTTCGTCGGCAAGCTGGAGCTGTTCCGCACCGGGATCGTGGCCGGCAGCGTCGCCCTCGTCGTGCTGCTCGTGGTGGGCAGCGCTCTTTCGCTGGTCTACGTGTTCCAGGTGTACCAGCGCCGGTTCTGGCGTCCGGACCCGCAGGCGACCGGCGTGGCGAGCCCACTGCCGCAGCGGCTGTTCACGGCGGCGTTGGCGCTGCTGGTGCTCGCCGCCGGGTTGTGGCCCGAGCCGCTGCTCGCGCTCAGCGGCCAGGCGGTCGACGCCCTGCTGGCCGCGGACACCGAATGACAACGGAGGTCGCCGTGTTGCCCCTGCTGCTCCGCGTCGTCGCGCTCACCTCGGTCTACCTGCTGGCGTTGACGAGCCTGCGTCCCGGTGACGTCCTCATCGGACTCCTCCTGTCCAACCCGCTCGTCGTCGTGGCAGGGCGGGTCCGCCCGAACGCCCCGCCGCCGGCTCCGCTCGCGGGGCTGGGCCGCCGGCTCGCGGGCGTGCCGGCGCTGGTCGGCGGGACGTTGGTCGACCTGGCGGTCGGCACCTGGCAGACCGCCGTCACCCTCGTCGGCCCGAGTTCGACCGTGCCCGGGCTCGTCGAGGTGCCCATACCCCGCACCGGACCCGTCCCGGCCGCGGCCTGGGCGGTGCGGGTCGGCTTCGTGCCGGACAGCGTGGTCGTCGAGGTCGACGAGGAGCGGGGCCGGATGCTGCTGCACGTGCTCGACACCCGTGACCCCGAGGCCGTGGTCGCCGCCCAGCTCGACTCCTACCAGCGGCGCCAGCGCCGCGTCTTCCCCTGACCGCCGTGCCCGCCGTCATCGTCGTCCCCGCCCTCTTCTGGGTGACGCTGCTGCTGGTCGCCGGCGGCCTGTCGTTGGTCCGCGCCCGTGACGTGCTGCAACGCGTCGTGGCGCTCGACCTCCTCGCGACGATCGTCATCGCGCTCCTGGCCCTGCTGTCCTACCTGCGCGGGCAGGCGTACTACCTGGACGCCGCGGTGGCCCTGGCCCTGCTGTCCTTCATCGCCACCGTGGCGGCGGCCCGCTACCTCGACTCCGGGGGCCCGTTCGGATGATCCCGGTCCTGCTCGACGTGCTCGGCGGCGCACTGCTCCTGCTGGGCCTGGCGCTGCTCACGGTCAGCCTCGCCGGCGTCCTCCGGCTACCCGACACCTTCGTCCAGCTGCACGCCCAGGGGCTGGCCACCGGACCCGGGGTGATCGCGATCCTGGCGTCCTCGATCGCGACCGAGGACGCGACCACCATCACCTTCGCCGTGCTCGCGATCGCGTTCGTCGCGCTCACCTCGCCGGTGGCCGGCCACGCGCTCGCCCGTGCCGCCCACCGCCTCGGCAGCCGCAAGGCGCGCGGGACCGACCACCGACCCGACGACGGAGGCGACCGTGACGGGGAACGTCCACCGGGCTAGCGCCGGTCACGGCACTAGGTCCTGGCGTGCGCCTCGTGAGCACGCTTGAGCAAGGCCATCAGCTTCTCCTCTTCCCGGATCCGGGCCCGGTACTTCTCCGGGAGCTGCTTGAGCGTCGCCTCCTCGGCGAGCAGCGCGTTGAAGACCTCCGCGCGGCGGGCGGGGTCAGTCTCGATGTCGAGGTACTCGACGGCGTGACGGCGGGCGGAGGCGATCACGTTCTGCGCCCTGCCCCACTGGCTGGTCATGGACGCGACGACGGTGACGAGCAGGACGCCGATGATCACGCTCAGGGACAGCCCGGTGCTGATCTCCACCACCTGCACCGGCTGCCCGTTGTTGATGAACGGCACGTTGTTCTCGTGCAGGGCGTGCAGGATGAGCTTCACGCCGATGAACCCGAGGATCACCGCCAGCCCGTACGCCAGGTAGACCAGCCGGTTCAGCAGCCCGTCGATGAGGAAGTACAGCTGGCGCAGCCCCAGCAGAGAGAACGCGGTGGCGGTGAACACCAGGTAGACGTTCTGCGTCAGCCCGAAGATGGCCGGGATGGAGTCCAGCGCGAACAGGATGTCCGTGCCGCCGATGGCGACCATCACCAGCAGCATCGGCGTCATGGCCCGCCGGCCGTCCACGACGGTGAACAGCCGGTCGCCGTCGTAGGTGTCGGTGGTGTGGAACAGCTTCCTGGCGATCCGGATCACGACGTTGTCCGCCGAGTGGCTGTCCTCGCCTTCCGGCTTGAGCAGGTTGCCCGCGGTGACCAGCAGGATCACACCGAAGAGGTAGAAGACCCAGGCGAACAGGTTGATGAGCGCGGCGCCGAGCAGGATGAAGCCGCCGCGCGCGATCAGCGAGAAGACGATCCCGAACAGCAGGACCTTCTGCTGGTCGGCACGGGGCACCTTGAAGCTGGACATGATGATCAGGAAGACGAAGAGGTTGTCGACCGACAGGGCCTTCTCCGTCACGTACCCGGCGAAGTACTCCGTGCCCATCGTGGAGCCGCCGAGGACGAACACCCCGATCCCGAAGAGGATCGCGATCCCCACGTAGAGGGCCGACCACAGTCCCGCCTCGCGCAGGCTCGGCGCGTGCGCCTTGCGCACGTGCACCACGAAGTCGAACAGCAGCAGGCCGGCGATCGCGGCGATCGTCAGCCACCAGACGACCAGGGGCACATCATCCACCGGCTTCGTCCACTCTCTCCGCGCCGAACTCGCCGCCCAGAGGACCACAGCCCGCTGTCACCCGCAACCGCACCGGGCCGTGCCGGCGATGTCCTGTGGCGACCCCGTCCACAGTGGATGCCAGGGCGCCTGAGGTGCTCGCTGGGGCGGCGAGCGGCGAGGTCGTCGTCGATCGCGGTCACATCCTCGGCGTTCCACCCGTCAGGGAGGTGACGGAGCGAACGAGCACGATGCGACAGGAGAGCGAACGACCATGGAAGCACGGATGAACCACCCCGCCGCGACGTTGCCCGGCACGATGAAGGCGCTGCTCGCGTTGGGGGAGACCGCCAGGCGGGCCGGGCTGCCGGAGTCGCTGCTGGAGCTGGTCAACCTGCGGGCGTCGCAGATCAACGGGTGCGGCGTGTGCGTCGACATGCACGGGAAGGCCCTGCGGAAGCAGGGTGAGTCCGACGAGCGGATCTTCGCGGTCGGCGCGTGGCGGGACACGCCGTACTACTCGGAGGCGGAGCGGGCGGCGCTGGCGCTGGCCGAGGCCGTGACCAGGCTGTCCGACCGGCCCGAGCCGGTGTCGGACGAGGTCTGGCAGGAGGCCGCGAAGCACTACGACGAGCAGGAGCTCTCGGCCCTGCTGGTCGCCATCGCCGCGGTGAACGTGTGGAACCGCCTCAACGCGGCCACGAAGCAGGTGGCGGGCGCCTGGGGCTGAACCGGTGGTCGAGGCGGCGCGGCACACCCTCACCGCGCCGCCTCCGCGTTGCCAGACGGGGCCGGCCTGGGGAACGGGTGGGTGCGCGCCGGCATGGCAGTGCTGTGTCGGGCAGCCGTGAGGAGCCCGGGCCGGTCGTCGGGTTCGTGTCGCGATCTCTTCAGCCGATCGAACGCCGGGCAATGGCACGTCGAGGTCCGTGACGGACGGCGCACCGGTGACGACCGTTCGTGTTCTGAGGGGTGAGACGGCACCGCGCGCCGCAGTGGCGCGTTCAAGTGGGCGTGAACGGGGGGAACGAGATCGACGAGCAGCCTCAGCCGCCGCGTTGGGCGCTGTGGGTGGCGCGTGCCGTCGCCGTGGTGATCGTGGTGCCGGTGCGGTTGGCTTGGGAGTGGCTCAAGGTCGTCGGCCGGGTCGTGCGGCGGTTCGTGCTGCGTCCGTTGGCGGCGGTGGCGAGGTGGGTCTGGGCGGTCGTCCGCGCGGTGGGCCGGTGGGTGTGGCGGTGGGTCCTCGTGCCGCTCGGCGCCGGGCTGCGGTGGGTGGCGGGTGCGGTCGGCGCCGCGCTGCGGTGGGTCGGCGGGCTGCTCGTGCGGTACGTGGCCAGGCCGCTCGGGGTGGTGCTTTGGGCCGTCTTCGAGGTGGTGGACCGGGTGCTCGCGGTCGTGGGCGCCGGGGTGCGGTGGGTGTTCCGGGCGCTGGCGCGGTTCGTGCTGCGGCCCGTCGGTCGTGGCCTGGCCCGGGTGTTCGCGCCCGTCGGTCGGTGGTTGCGGACGGCGGACGTGGCCGTCGAGGACTTCGTGCGCTGGGCCGCCGCCGCGGTCGGGTGGGTGCTGCGGGTGGTGGTGCGCAGGCCGCTGGCGTGGTGTTGGCGGACGCTCGTCGTGGGGCCTGCGCGGTGGCTGTGGCGGGACGTGGTCGTGCGGGGCGCACGGGCTCTCTGGTGGCTGGTGCGGCTTCTCGCGCGAGCGCTGATCTGGGCGTTCCGCCTGGTGGGGCGGGTCGTCGGGGACGCCCTGGTGTGGGCTTGGCGGCTGCTGGGACGGGTGTTCCGCGCGGTGGTCGTGCCGCCGGCCCGGTGGGTCCACCGGGTGGTGTTGGCGCCCGTCGGCCGGGCGATCAGGCACGTCCGGCGCGCCGTCGTGGTCGCTCCGGCGCGGTGGGTGCGCGGGTCGGTGGTCGAGCCGGTCCGGTTGGCCGGTCGGCGGGTGCGCGCCGCGTTCGGCGGACGTCAGCCCTAACGGGCGGCGAGCACGGCGGTGGCGATCGCCTCGTGGCCGGCGGGCGTGGGGTGCACGTCGGTCTGCTCGCAGAAGTACGTCAGCTCGCACACCTTCGCCACCGGGGTCGGTATCGGGCCGTAGACGGGGTCCTGGGTGGTCTCCGTCAACGGGCCGTAGCCGCCGGTCGTGGCGGTGACGTCGACGAACTCCGCGCCCACCTTCTCGTACTCGGACTTGAGGGCGGCGTTGAAGAAGTCGCGGAACAGCGACACCGACAGGCGGGCGAGGTCCTGGCCGTTCGGGAACGCGGGGGAGACCCACGCGCCGAGGAACACGTCCGGGTAGGTCAGGCCCACGATCGGGGTGTCGCCGGCGGCTTCGCGCAGGGCGGGCAGCGTGGCGGCCAGGTTGGTCCGGACGGCGGCCACCGCGTGGGACGCGCACGCCAACGCGTCCTGCGCCCGTGCGCACGGCGCCAGGTCGTTGCCGCCGATCACCACGGTCACCAGGCCGATGCGTCCCTGGTGCTCGCGCAGCGCCTGCACGGCCGCGTCGAGCTGGGTGCGGCCGGCGGGGTCCGGCGCGCCGGGGCCCCGGTTGCCGGGCGCGCAGCCGGGCTCGGCGCGCAGCTGCGCGGACGTGGCGCCGCTGCACGCGAGGTTGATCAACCGCAGGTCCGACCGCCCGGCGACGAGGTAGGCGAAGCCGGCACCGCCGGCGGGCGCGTTCGGCGGGCGGTAGCCCGTGGCGTAGGAGTCGCCCAAGGACACGTACACGCGGTCGCCGGGCGGCGTGCTGCTGGTGGTGGTCGGCTCCGTCGTCGGTGGAGTCGTGGGCGCTCCGGCGCACGCTCCGAGCGCCGTCAGCAGTGCCCCGACCAGCGCGACTCGCCGAAGTCCCGGCACGTCAACCCCTTCCTGCCCGTCGTGTCCCGGCCACCCAGGCTACCGTCCGGCGGAGCGGTCCACCTGCTGTCCACTGTGGACTTACCGGATGGTCGCGGCCCAGGCCCGGACGTCGTCCAGGTGCTCCGGCCGCAGCCCGCGGCGGGGGTCGACGTGGCACAGGTTGGTCGGCACGCCCGCCCGTTGCCGGTCGAACCACGCCCGAGCCTCGTCGTACCCCACGTCGTGCTCGTCGTCCAGCCACGCCAACGGCCGCCCGCCGGCGAAATCCGCGACGGCCCGCCACTTCCAGCTCCCGCCGGGCGACCACCCGGCGTCGTGGTCGAACTCCGCGAACTCGATCACCGGCAACGCGGGCAGCCCGATGGCGGGCGCGACGAGCGTGTTCGCCAACTGCATCCACGTCGTGGCCCACACCAGCTCCAGGCCGGTGTCGTCGGCCAGCGCGCGCAGCAGGGCGCCGTGCTCGGGGTTCAGCCACACCCGCAGCCCCTTGTGCCGGCGAGCGTCACGGCCCGCGTGCCAGGTACCGCGCCGGGTGTGCCTGAACGTCCGGTAGCCGTCGGGGCGGCGGTGTGGATTCGCGGCGTACGGGTTCAGCGGTCCGTCCACGTCCAGCAGCAGCAGGCCGCGCGTCGTCATGTCGGCCGGCCCGCGGAAGCGTCGACGAGGTGGGCGAGCGGGAACGCGGCCGTGTCGGAGTGGGCCCGGATCTCGTTCTCCCGGTTGGTGAAGCCGTGTCCCTCGTCGTACACGTCGTACCGCACGTCGACACCGCGTTCCCGCAGGGCGGCCACGACCTGGTCGCTCTCCGCCTTCACCACGCGCGGGTCGTTGGCGCCTTGGACCACGCACAGCGGCGCGGTGATCGCGTCGGCGTACCTGATCGGCGAGAGTGCCGGGAGGAAGTCCGCCTCGGTGTCCGCGTCGCCCACCGGGCGGGCCATGTCGGCGTGCCACGTCACGGGCGCCGAGCGGGTCATCGTGACCAGGTCGGGCGCGACGACCTCGGCCCGGCGACGTGCGTCCGGTCGCCCTCGTGCCCGGTCACGACCCGCGGTGGCGCGTCCGGCTCGTGCGGGTCGACCAGGTCGAGGTCGGTGTCGGCGAGGCTCTGCTTGCCGGAGGTGAGCAGCAGGCGGCCGTCCGGCGACGGGGTGACGTCGGAGCGGAACCTCTGCCTCGCCGCGTAGTCGCGGTACTCGGTCATGCTCTCCCCCTGGAAGTGGTCGGCTGCGACACCGGCCGGTCGAGGAGCGCCGGCCGGTGTCGCGTGGTCCGAGGTGGGCGGTGGTCGCCCGCCGGGCTACTTGTACTGGGCGATCTGGATCAGGTTGCCGCAGGTGTCGTCCAGCACCGCGGTGACGACCGGGCCCATCTCCAAGGGCTCCTGGGTGAACCGCACGCCGAGCCCGCGCAGCCGGTCGAACTCGGCGCGCACGTCGTCCACGGCGAACGCGGTGGCCGGGATGCCGTCCGCGACCAGCGCGTCCTTGTACGGCTTCACCGCGGGGTGGCCGCTGGGCTCCAGCAGCAGTTCGGTGCCGTCGGGATCGTCGGGCGAGACCACGGTCAGCCAGCGGTCCTCGCCCACCGGCACGTCGTTCTTCTTCACGAAGCCCAGCACGTCGGTGTAGAAGCTCAGGGCCTTGGCCTGGTCGTCGACGAAGACGCTGGACAGGTGGATCCTCATGGGGTGCTCTCCGGTGCTTCGGGCCTGAGCCACCGCGTCACGATGAGCTCGAGCGGTTCGGTGTTCAACTCGTGGAACTTGTAGCGGCCCTCGCGCCGTGACCGGACCAGGCCCGCGGCCTCCAGCACGGCCAGGTGCTGGCTGACCGCCTGCCTGGTCAGCGCGAGGTCGTACTTGGTCAGCAGTCGCGCGCAGATCTCGAACAGGGTCTGACCGTCCCGTTCGACCAGCTCGTCGAGGATGCGCCGACGGGTGCGGTCGGCCAGCGCCTTGAAGAGTTCTTCCGCCACGACTCACCATAGGCAAGTGACGGCTTACCTGCAAGTGGGGACTTGCCTGTCGTGCTCGGTCCAGGACGACGACGTCGCCCGGCAGCGGGCTCCGGCGCCGTGCGCGCGCCTCGCGGTCCGGAACCTGACCGGTCAGGGTGTGGGTCAGGGCTGGACGGCGGGGGGAGTGGTGCGCGAGAGTCGAAGCCGGTGATCGGGCACGCGGATCGCCTGACAACGTTGTCACCCAGAGAGGTCCTCCTGCCGATGCCGCTCAGACGAGGCAACACGCTCCTGCTCGCCGCCGTGCTGGCCCTCGGGGGGACACCGGCGATCGCGGCAACCGCCGCCGCATCCGCCGACGTGGACCCGACCACCCTGGTGAACCCGTTCGTCGGCACGCAGAACTTCGGCAACACGTTCCCCGGCGCGAGCCTGCCGTTCGGCATGGTGCAGGTCAGCCCGGACACCGGTGGCCAGGGCGGTTACGACTACGAGCAGCAGGAGATCCACGGCTTCAGCCAGACGCACCTGTCCGGCGTCGGCTGCGGCGTCGCGGGCGAGCTGCCGGTCATGCCCACGACCGGTCCGGTGGACAACGTTGACACCGCCGGTTACCGGTCGAAGTACTCGCACGCCGACGAGGAGGCGCGGCCGGGCTACTACCGCGTCGGCCTGTCCCGCTACGGGGTGAACGCCGAGCTGACCGCCACGCCGCGCACCGGCTGGCAGCGCCACACGTTCCCGGCGGGCGCGCAGGCGAACGTCCTGTTCAACACCGGCAAGGCCAACCAGCAGGTGCTGGACTCCGAGGTGCACGTCGTCGGAGACCGGACCGTCGAGGGCCGGATCAAGGCCGGGCGGTTCTGCGCCGGGCACGACGAGCACACCGTGTACTTCACGGCCAGGTTCGACCGGCCGTTCGCGAGCTTCGGCACGTGGCGCGGCACGACCCGGGCGCCGGGCGTGCCGGACGCGGCTGGCCAGGGCGGCAACGGCGCCTGGGTGACCTTCGACGCCACGGCCGACCGGGACGTGGTGCTCAAGGTCGGACTGTCCTACACCGGGATGGACGGCGCGCGGAAGAACCTCGCCGCCGAGACCGGGGACTCCTACGACTTCGAGGCGACGAAGGCCGAGGCGCACCGGGCGTGGGTGCAGCGGCTGGACTCGATCAAGATCGAGGGTGGCGCGCCGGAGCGGCGGACCGCGTTCTACACCGCGCTCTACCACTCGTTGCTGCACCCGAACCTGGCCGGTGACGTGGACGGCCGGTACATGGGCTTCGACGGCCGACCGCACGTCGCGGACGGCTTCACGCCGTACCAGAACCTGTCGTTGTGGGACACCTACCGGCCGCAGAACCAGCTGTTGGAGCTGCTGGAACCCCAGGTCGCCCGGGACGTGGCGCTGTCGGTGGTCGCGAGCGGCCGGGACGGCGGGTGGCTGCCGCGCTGGGCGCTGGCCAACAGCGAGACCAACATCATGACCGGTGACCCGGTGACGCCGTTCCTGGTCGAGGCGTGGTCGAAGGGCCTGCTCGCCGGGCACGAGGAAGAGGCGTACGAGCTGCTCAAGCGCAACGCCACCAGCGTTCCGCCGGCGGACTCGCCGTACAACGGGCGCTCCGGTGTGGAGTTCTACCTCGACCGCGGCTACGTCCCGTCCGGTCTGAAGCTCGGCGTCGACTGCGCGCACAAGGGCGGCGACAACGACTGCGTGCACCCGGCGTCCGCCACGTTGGAGTACGCGGCGGCCGACGCTTCGCTCGCCATCATGGCGCGCGGCCTGGGCAAGCACGGCGACGCGCGTGTGTTCGCCGAGCGCGGGCAGTGGTACCGCAACCTGTGGGACGCCTCGACCGGCCACTTCCGGCCCCGCACGGCCGAGGGCACGTGGGTGACGCCGTACAACCCGGTCGACGCCGGTCACCAGTTCCACGAGGGCGGCGCGTTCCAGTACCAGTGGCTCGTGCCGCAGGACCCGAACGGCCTGGTGCAGCTGATGGGTGGACGGCGGGCGACCGAGCAGCGGCTGGACGCGTTCTTCGCCTACGACAAGCTGCTCGCCGACCCGGCCGGGACCGTGCGCGAGGACTGGATCACCCAGCCGTACGACTACTACGGCAAGCCGACGTACAACCCGAACAACGAACCCGACCTGCTCGCGCCGTACTTCTACCTGTCCACCGGCACGCCCGCGAAGACGGCGACCGTGGTGCGCGCGGCGATGACGTTGTTCACCACCGGTCCGGACGGCATGACCGGCAACGACGACCTGGGCACGATGTCGGCCTGGTACGTGTTCTCGTCGCTCGGCCTGTACCCGACGATGAGCGGCGGCGACTTCCTCGCGTTGTCCAGCCCGCAGTTCCCGGGCGCGACCGTCCGAACGGGACAGCAGACGCTGACCATCACCGCGCCGGGCGCCAGTGACGCCAACCGGTACGTCCAGCAGGTGTCGTTCAACGGCCGGGACGTGCGCGAGACGTGGCTGGACTGGGACACCGTGGCCGGCGGCGGCACGTTGGCGCACCGGCTCGGCACCGCGCCGTCGTCCTGGGGCACCGGTGCCGGTGCCGAGCCGCCGTCGGTCAACCGCGCGCAGGCCGACGGGCGGCGGCACGTGGACGCGTCGCTGCGGCAGGCGTCGGCGGTCGTGCCGACCTCGGACGCGCCGCAGACCGTCGAGCTGACCCTGGACGTGCTCGTGCAGGCGCCCGGCACGGTGCCGGTCGGCATCACGGCGACCGCGCCGGACGGCTGGTCGGTGACGACCTCCGGGCAGCTGCTGATCAAGTCGGGCCGGTTGCCGACCCAGCGGTCGGTGCAGGTGGTGGTGACGGTGCCGGCCGGCACGCCGATCGGCCGCTACCCGGTGCGGGTCACCGTCGCGGGGCCGAACACCGTGGTGCGCGAGGCCGTGGTGGAGGTCCGGAAGGCGGCGACGTGCGCGGTGGCGGGCGCGCAGTGCGCGGTCGACCTGGGCGGCGAGCTCAACCACGACGGCACGGCCACGGTCGCCGCGTCCGACCAGGGCGACTTCGACGGCTCGGGCTGGAGCTACGACGCCGCGCTGCTGCCCGCACCCGGCCCGGTGGTGCTGGGCGGCGTGACCTACCAGGCGCCGGACGCGTCCGGCACGGCGGCGAACTTCGTGGAGGCACGCGGGCAGGCGGTGCTGCTGCCCGGCGGCGAGCACTCCGCGCTGCGACTCGTGGCGGCGTCGCACAACGGCCCGGTGACCACGGCCGTGACCATCCGGTACGCCGACGGCAGCACGGCGGAGGCGCCGATGGCAGTCGGCGACTGGGCCGGCTCCGGCAGCACGGTGGTGCTGGAGATGCCACACCGCATCAAGGCCGGTCAGGGCGTGGACGGCCCGCCGGTGCGCCTGTTCGGCCTCTCCCTGCCGCTCGACCCGGCCAAGGCGGTGCACTCCGTGACCTTGCCGAACGACCCGCGGGTGGAGGTGTACGCGATCACGCTGACCTGAGGCCGCCGCGCCGCGGCCCTCGCCCTGCGCCGGGGAAAAGTCCGCCCATCGAGGTTTGCCGGTCGACGAAGCAGGGAATCGGTACGAGGCCGGCGGCCGCCGGTGATCCGATTCGCTGGTGGACTGCCGTGAGGGGCGGAATGAGTCTGCATATTGCCGGTGACGATGACGTGGTCGTGTCGTTCGAACGGCGGGGGGCGGCCTCGGTGCTGGTGGTGCGAGGCTGCGTCGACACCGAAACGGTCCGGGTGCTGCGGGAGCACCTGGACCCGGCGCCGGGAGGTCCGGGTGGCGTGGTGGTGGACCTGAGCGATGTCTCCTTCTTCTCGACGGCCGGCGCGGCGGTGCTGGCGTCGGTGAACCGCCGGGTCCGGCTGCACGTCGTCGTGACCCCGTTGATCCGCCAGGTCCTGCACGAGGCGGGTGTGGCCGACTCGCTCGACCTGCACGACTTCCCCGCTGAGGCCGAGGAGGCGGCGACCCCGTCCCCCCTGCTGCTGGTGGGCTGACGACCGCGCCCTGTCGTGCCCCCCCGGCACGGCAGGGCGCACGGCCCGCCCGGTCAGAGGTCGTCGTCGAGGGACGTGAACGGCGGGTCGTCGTCCAGCCAGGGGTCCTCGACGATCGGCGTCTCGTCGAGGCCGAGCGCGAGCGGGTCGACGTGCGGCGCGGCGTCCAGGATCGACGGGTCCAGCACCTCCGCCCGCTTCCAGTCCTCGAATCCCCGGTCGCGCCTGCGGCGTTCCTCGGTGATCCACCCGCGCCCCTCGACCGCCACGGCTTCCAGGATGCGCAGCGCCGACGTGATCCCGGAGGCTCCGAGGGCCAGCTCCTCCAGC
Organism: Actinosynnema sp. NPDC023794; assembly: GCF_040639675.1. Classification (NCBI taxonomy): domain Bacteria; kingdom Bacillati; phylum Actinomycetota; class Actinomycetes; order Pseudonocardiales; family Pseudonocardiaceae; genus Actinosynnema; species Actinosynnema sp. NPDC023794. The sequence goes on from NZ_JBFAFR010000012.1 coordinate 117,320, forward strand.
TGTTCCTTGTTCTCCTCCTCCTTGTCGCTGAGCTCCTCGAAGTTCTCCACCAGCAGGCTGATGTCGCGGCTGTTCTTCAGCGACAGGCACAGCGCCCGGCTGTGCACCGTGCTGCGGCGCGAGTCCGGCAGGGTCTTGACGTCGTTGTCCCGCAGGATGACGATCTTGCGCTCCTTGCCGGCGAACTCCACGCCCACCTCCTTGACCTCGACCAGCACCAGCGCGCCGTAGCTGAAGGAGGCGCGTTGCTCGTTGCGCACCGCGGCGTTCTCGAACTGCAGGTCGAACCGGAACTCGCGCACGCCGTTCTCCGTCAGCAGGAAGACCAGCACGAGGTACTCGGAGTAGCGGGGCGGTCCGTAGATCACCCGCGCGCGCTTGGCCCAGGGCAGCCCTTCGGTGAGGACGACGTGCGCGATGACGTCGCGGTTGTACAGACCGGCCCGTTTCATGGCCACGGTCTTGAGGTGGGTCTTGTCGAAGTCGAACCACCGCGCCATCTCGGCGTCCGTCGGGCGGTCGGTGAGCTGCTCGAGCCAACGCCTCCGCCCGGCCCGCTCGTCCTCCAGCAGCGCCTGGCACTCGGCGCGCTCGCGCGCCGCCGCCATCCGGCGGCCGACCAGGTCCGCCGCACCGATGCCGCCCACGAGGACGCCGACGACCGTCGCGATCGAGGTCGGGCCCAACGGCGACACGACGCCCAGTGTGGTGTGGGCGCCCGCGACGCCGCCGATCGCGATCAGGACGCCCAGCAGCCCGGCCAGGTCCTGCACCACCTCGGCGCGCGTGACCTTCCGGAAGCCGAAGAAGCGTCCGGCGGACCACCGGTCCGCCCACCGGCCCACGTGCATCCTGATGAGCCAGTGCAGTGCCCACGCGCTGATCTCGCGCTTGAGTGCACGTCGGTGGGCGTCGCGGTACTCCTGGTCCGGGATCACGGAGCCGTACGTGCGCACGAGTCGTAGGTAGAGCATGTGCGCGCAGCGCTCGGTGTCGCTCCACCACCGCTGCCCCTTGACGTGGTTCTTGGGGCGTTGCCGGACGACCTCCTGTTCGATCAGCGCGCGGATGTCGACGCGGAACCGGGTGCTGCCCAGCCGGTTCAGGTCGTCCACCTCGTCCGGGACGCGACCCGCGCCGTACTCCACCTCCAGCCGCCGCCTGAGCCGACGCGACGCCACGACCCGCGCTCCCAGCCACACGGCTGTCCCGTGCGCGAGGACGACCAGCGAGGTCCAGGCCGCGACCGCGTCCGCCGCCTCGGGCCCGGCGGCGTGCACCGGCAGGACGAGCCCGCCCAACAGGACGAGACTGCCCACCACGGCTTTCACCCAGGTCCGCGGCGGCACGCGGCCGTCCTCGTACGGCGTGACCAGGCGCGGTTCGGCGGGGGTGGCCTCGAAGAACTTCCAGGCCCGCTCGGAGCGGTTGCGGGAGACGCGGGCCTCGGCGATCGCCGCGGAGTTGTCGCGGTCCAGCCGGTCCTGCATCGCACCGCCGATGATCATGCCGAGGTGCCTCGTGATCTCCTCGCGGCGCTCCGTGGCCAGCAGCTTGAACCGGGAGAGCACGTCGTCGAGCGCCTCGCGGTCAGGCTCGCGCTCGTGCTCCTGCGCGGTCACGCACGTCATCAGGTCGCGGATGACGTCGATGGCGGCACGCCAGAGGTCGCGCGGACCCCGGTCGGCGATGTTGGACGCGGTCCTGATCTGCTCGAACTGCGCCGAGCCGAGTTGGTTGATCGAGCGCTCGCTCAGCGTGGCCAGGGCGTAGTGGTAGGCGACCTCGGTGCTCATCAGGCCGGCTCGGACCACTTCGACCATCAGTCCCTCAGCGACGCGCGGCGAACCCCCGGCCAGGTGGTTGCGCGCGACCTCGTACTTGCGCTCGGGCGGGTCGTCCTTGGTGAACTGGTACACGGTCGAATCGCCGTGGAAGACCGCGCCACCGTTGACCACACCGACCTGGACGGTGCGGTTGTTGTCGCCGTCGACGGTGTTCTTGACCTCTGCCGCGCCGTCCTGCGGGCTCACGAGGCACCACCGAAGACCTCGTCGAGCAGGTCGAGCAGTTCGGGATCACCGGCGAAGAGGTCCTCGAGCCCGCCTCGCAGTGCCCGCAGGCGTCCGGCGTCGGCGGGTGCGGTGGTCGCGTGGCGGCGGAGGTCGACCAGGTCGAGCATGGCGCGGGTGAACGCCTGCGCGGTCAGCCGGTCGGTGCGGTGCGCCCGCGCCACCGCGCTCGTGAGGTTCTCCAGCGCGGCGGGGTCCGGCGCGGGGTGTTCGTTGAGCCAGATCCCGCCGTTGATCACACCTGCCTGGATCGCGAAGTTGGCCGTGCCGGACACGGTGTTGTTGACCGAGGGGCCGCCCGGTCCCCGGTCCGGCACCGGGGCGCTCCGGGTGGACGACAGCTCGGCGATCAACGCCCGCATGAACAGCGCCGCGTTGCGCGCCGCCAGCTCCTGCGAACCCCCGCGGTCGGCCACGTCCTTCGCGCCGTCGGCGAAGTCGCTGATCCCCCGGATCGTGATGGTCGGTGTCGAACCGTGCAGGTGGCCGCACTGCGCGACGCCCGCGCTCTCCGTCTCCACGGCGACCGCGTCGTTGAAGTGGTGGCTCAGGTGCCGCGCGGTCGCCGACGTCCTCGTGTTGAGCACGACCTCGCCCGAGGCGATCGGGTCGAAGTGGACCTGCGGGGGTTCCTGGTCGGCGGGCAGCCCGGAGCGCCACGTCGCCGTGCGCCAGCACCCGGGCGGTCTGTTCGAGGGCGTGCGCCGTCTCGTACGCACGGGGTCGGGCGTGGTCGCCGTCGTCCTCGCTGCGCATCGCGTGGTAGCCGTACACGCGGGTGGCGACGACGACGTCCCCGAGGCGCAGCCAGTCCCGCAGACCGCCCGCGACACCCACGAACAGCACGGCGGACGGCTGGAACTCGGTGAGGGCCCGTTCGGTGATGACGGCTGCGGCCCCGTTGCCTGCGCCGGTCAGGGCGACCACGACGTGGTGGTCGGGGTGGCCGGCGAGCACGCCGCGTTCGAAGATCGTCCCGGTGGGATGTCGGTGCGGCCGCACGTCGGCGAGGTGCTGGACGACGGCCGCGCGCTCGACCTCCAACGCCGTGAGGACCACGATCATCTGCTCTGCTCCGTTCACTGGCCGGGCGCGCATGTGACGACAGCGGAAACGGCGCGGTCGGCGGGGCGGGGCCGGCCGGCGGTGGGCGCCGGCGGTACAGCGGTCCGAACCATGACGTCAGTCTGACGATAAGACCGACCCTCGATTTTCGTCAACCTGACGGTTACCGCCGTGCCCCGTGCCCGACGTCGTCTGCACACCGTTGGCCGACAGGGGTTCCGCCGCCGTCCGCCCATTTGTCGTCACAACGACGAGAAGTTAAGGTGGTGCGATGGGCGCCTCATGGACGATCCCGACGGTGGCGATAGCCGTCGACCTCGCGGTGCTCACCGTGCGCGCGGAACGCCTGCACGTGCTGCTGGTCAATCGGGGCGTCGAGCCCTACCGCGGGCGCCTCGCGCTGCCGGGTGGGTTCCTGTCCACTGAGGACGAGGACATCGACGTCGCGGCGGCGCGGGAACTCGCCGAGGAGACCGGGCTCGACGCGGCCGGGCTGCACCTGGAGCAGTTGCGCACCTACGGCGCGCCGGGCCGTGATCCGCGGATGAGGGTGGTCACCGTCTGCTACCTGGCCATCGTGCCGAACCTGCCGCTGCCCAGCGCGGGCGGTGACGCCGAACGGGCGCGGTGGGTGCCGGTGGACCGGGTGCTCGGCCGCCGCCGGCGGCTCGCGTTCGACCACGGCCAGATCATCGCCGACGCGGTCGACCGGGCCCGCGCGAAGCTTGAGTACACGACGCTCGGCACCGCCTTCTGCAACCCCGAGTTCACGATCTCGGAGCTGCGGCGCGTCTACGAGATCGTGTGGTCGGAGGAGTTGGACGCGCGCAACTTCCACCGCAAGGTCACCGGCGTCGACGGTTTCCTGGTGGCCACCGGCAAGCGCACCAGTGGCAACGGCGGGCGTCCCGCCGTCATCTACCGCCGAGGCCCGGCCACGGTGCTGCACCCGCCGATCCTGCGCACCTGAGGCGACGAGAGGTGAGCGCGGTCGGCTTGCGTTGACGTCACGGTCAAGGCTTAGCGTCGCGGTCCATGAGGACTGCCCGATGAAGTTCGCCGTCAGCTACAGCACGCCGCACTTCGGCGTGGACCCCGACCGGCTCGTCGCCTACGCCCGGCACGCCGAGGAGTGCGGCTTCGAGGCGTTGTACCTGCCGGAGCACATCGCGGTGTACCCCGGCGCCGCGGTCGGCGCGCACGAGATCCCGCCGGCGCTGCCCTACGCCGACCCGCTCGACTGCCTGGCGTTCGTCGCGGCGGCGACCCGGCAAATCCTGCTCGGCACGGGTGCGTTGCTGCTGCCGTACCACCACCCAGTGGTCCTGGCCAAGCGCCTGGCGACCGTCGACGTGCTGTCGAAGGGCCGGATGCGGTTGCTGACCGTGGGTCTGGGCACGTTGCCCGGCGAGGCCCGGGCGGTCGGGGTGGACTTCGGCACCCGCGGCCGTCGTGCCGACGAGGCGATCGACGTGGTGCGGTTGTTGTGGGAGGGCGGCGAGGACGGCGTGAGCTTCACGGGCGAGTTCTTCGCCTTCGAGGACCTGTGCAGCTTCCCGAAACCGCTCGGGGTCCGGCACCTGCCCGTCCACGTCGGCGGTTCGAGCCGGGCCGCCGCGCGTCGGGCCGGGCGCCGCGGTGACGGGTACTTCCCCGGCGGCATGCTCATGCCCGACGAACGCGCGCTCCAGTGGGACCTCGCGCGCTCGACCGCGATCGAGGCCGGTCGTGACCCGGCTGCGTTGGACTACACGCGGTGGGGCTCCATCGAGATGTCCACGGACACGGCGGAGGCGTTCGCCGAGCAGGGCGTGACGCGCGTCGTCGTGAGCGCGACCAGCGCGGACCCCGGTGAGCAGCGGGAGGAGTTGTCGGCGTTCGCGGAGAGGTTCGGCCTCGACGGCCGGACGTGACGCCCGGCGCCGCGCGCGACGACCATTCGTGCCACGCGGGACCGGGCGTTCGAACCAGGCGTGCACTGCGGATGACGACGAGCGCGGACGCCCTTCGGCCGCCCGTGGTCGCGACCGCGCGCCGCCGTCCTTCGGGCTGCCGCACCGGCTCGCCCCGCACCCGTGACCGGCGTGTCACGCTCGGTGGTCGGAACTCAACCCTGCGGAGGTTTCGATGAAGCGCAAGATCGTTGTGAACGGGGTGGTGGGCGCGGTGGCGCTCGCCGCCGGTCTCCTGGTCGGCGCGCCACCGGCGGGTGCGGCGGAAGGCGACATCGGGCTCGCCGCCGCCGGCACCGCCGTGCCGGGGCACTACCTGGTGGTGCTGCGGGACGGGGTGGCCGCCCAGGCGGCCGACCTCACCGCCAAGCACGGCGGCACGGTCACGGCCACGTGGCGGCACGCGTTACGCGGCTTCGCCGTCGCCGCGAGCGAACGGGAAGCCAGAAGACTCGCCGCGGACCCCGCGGTGCGGTCCGTCAGCCAGGACGGCCAGGTCCAAGCGGTCGACACGCAGCCGAACCCGCCCTCGTGGGGGCTCGACCGCATCGACCAGCGCGACCTGCCGCTGAACTCCTCCTACAGCTACGACACGTCCGCGGCCAACGTGCGCGCGTACATCCTCGACACCGGCATCCGGACCAGCCACTCGACGTTCGGCGGCCGGGCGTCGTGGGGCTACGACGCCGTGGACGGCTCCAACACCGACTGCAACGGTCACGGCACGCACGTGGCGGGCACCGTCGGCGGCAGCCACTACGGCGTCGCCAAGGGCGTGCAGCTGGTCGCCGTCCGCGTGCTCAACTGCGCGGGCTCCGGCACCTTCGCCCAGGTGATCAGCGGCGTCGAGTGGGTGACCGCGAACGCCGTCAAGCCCGCGGTCGCGAACATGAGCCTCGGCGCCACCGCGTCCGCGGCCACCGCGCCCCTGGAGACGGCCGTGCGCAACTCCATCGCCTCCGGCGTCACGTACGCCCTCGCGTCCGGCAACTCCAACGCCGACGCGTGCGGCTTCAGCCCGGCGCTGGTGCGCGAGGCGGTCACGGTCAACGCGTCGACGAACACCGACGCGCGGGCGTCGTTCTCCAACTACGGCACGTGCACCGACGTCTTCGCGCCAGGTCAGAGCATCACGTCGTCGTGGCACACCGGCGACGCCGCCACCAACACCATCAGCGGCACCTCGATGGCCGCACCGCACGTCGCGGGCGCCGCGGCGCTGTACCTGGCCACGCACCCCGGTGACGCGCCGGCCACCGTGCAGGCCGCGCTCGTCAACGCCTCGACGCCGAACAAGATCACCAACCCGGGCGCGGGCTCGCCGAACCGCCTGCTCTTCACCGGCCCGACGACCGGTGGCCCGTCGACCGTCACGGCGGTCCGCTACTACGGCGGTCGCGACCACCTCACGTCCGTGACCGGCGCCCCGTCGGGCTACGTGACCGAGGGCGCCCTGGGCCGCCTGCTGACCGCCCAGGCCGCGGGCACGCACGCGCTGTACCGGTGCGTGATCGGCTGGGACAACTTCACGTCCTACGACGTGAACTGCGAGGGCCAGACCCGCGTCGGCCTGCTCGGCTACGCCCACGACGGCGCCGTGGCGGGCAGCCACCCGATCTACCGGTGCTTGGTGCGGGGCAGCGGTGACCACATGGAGTCGCCCGACCCGAACTGCGAAGGCCAGATCACCGAGGGCAACCTGGGCTACTTCCTCGACTGAGCGATGACCGCGGGTTCCCCGACTGAGCGATGACCGCGGGCCTCGGCAGTGGCCGGACGTGGCCACTGCCGAGGCGTCGCCTCATACGGCCGCGGCGAACTGGGCCGCGTACAGGCGGTGGTACGCGCCCTCGGCGGCCATCAGCTCGTCGTGGCTGCCCTGTTCCACGATCTGCCCGGACTCCATCACCAGGATCACGTCGGCGTCCCGGATCGTCGACAGCCGGTGGGCGATGACGAAGCTCGTCCGCGACGACCGCAGGGCCGCCATGGCGTGCTGCACCAACGACTCCGTGCGGGTGTCCACCGAACTGGTCGCCTCGTCCAGGATGAGCAGCGACGGGTTGGCCAGGAACGCCCGCGCGATGGTCAGCAGCTGCTTCTCGCCGGCGCTGACGTTCGTCGCCTCCTCGTCGATGACGGTGTCGTACCCGTCCGGCAACGTGCGCACGAACCGGTCCACGTAGGTGGCGCGGGCCGCGGCGATGATCTCCTCCTCGGTGGCCGAGGAGTTGCCGTAGGCGATGTTGTCGCGGATCGTGCCGCCGAACAGCCAGGTGTCCTGCAGCACCATGCCGGTCTGCGCCCGCAGGTCCTCCCGCTTCAACGCGGTGATGTCCACCCCGTCGAGCGTGATGCGGCCCGCGTCCAGCTCGTAGAACCGCATGATCAGGTTCACCAGCGTGGTCTTGCCCGCGCCGGTCGGGCCCACGATCGCCACCGTCTGCCCCGGCTCGGCCACCAGCGACAGGTCCTCGATCAGCGGCTGCTCGGGCCGGTAGGAGAAGCTCACGTGCTCGAACTCCACCCGGCCGCGGCGTTCGGCGGGCAACGACGCCTCCGCCGGGTCCGGCTCCTGCTCCTCGGCGTCGAGCAGCTCGAACACCCGCTCGGCCGACGCGACGCCGGACTGCATCAGGTTCGCCATCGACGCCACCTGGGTCAGCGGCTGGGTGAACTGGCGGGAGTACTGGATGAACGCCTGCACCTCGCCGAGCGTCATCGAGCCGGACGTGATGCGCAGACCGCCCACCACCGCCACGGCCACGTAGCTGATGTTCGACAGGAACATCATCATCGGCATGATCAGGCCGGACACGAACTGCGCGCCCATCGCCGAGCCGAGCAGCTCGTCGTTGCGGCGCTTGAACTCCGCCTCCGACTCGCGCTGCCGACCGAAGACCTTGACCAGCTGGTGGCCGGTGAACGCCTCCTCGATGTGCGCGTTCAACGCGCCGGTGTGCTTCCACTGCGCCACGAACAACGCCTGCGACCGCTTGCGGATCCGCCCGGTCGCCACCACGGAGATCGGGATCAGCAGCAACGCGATCAGCGTCAGCAGCGGCGAGATCGTCAGCATCATCACCAGCACGCCGATGACCGTCAGCAACGACGTCAGCAGCTGGCTCAGCGTCTGCTGCAACGTCGTCGACACGTTGTCGATGTCGTTGGTGACGCGGGACAGCAGCTCGCCGCGAGGTTGGCCGTCGAAGTAGCGCAGCGGCAGCCGGTGGATCTTGTCCTCGACGTCGGAGCGCAGCCGGAACACGAAGCGCTGCACCACGTTGTTCAGCACGCGGCCCTGCCACCAGCCGAACGCCGACGAGATCAGGTAGAGGCCCATCACCCACATCAGGACGGTGGCGAGGGCGGCGAAGTCGATGCCCGCGTCCGACGTGCCGCGCATCCGGCCGAGGACGCCCTCGAAGATGATGTCGGTGGCGTGACCCAGGATCTTCGGGCCGGCCACGGCGAACGCCACGCTGATGACGCCCAGCACGACGACCGCCAGCAACGCGATCCGCTCGCGCCGCATGCGCTGGACGAGTCGGCGCGCCGACGGGCCGAAGTTCTCCGCCTTGCCCATCGGCATGCCCATGCCGGGCATCCCGCCGCCCATCCGCGGCGGTGGCGGGGTCGCGGGACGGGGGGTGGTCGTGGTGCTCATGCGGCCTGCTCCGAGGTCAGCTGCGACTCGACGATCTCCACGTAGGTGGGGCAGGAGTCCAGCAGTTCGTGGTGGGTGCCGATGCCGACCACGGTGCCGGCGTCCAGCACCACGATCCGGTCGGCGTCCAGGATCGTGGACACGCGTTGGGCGACGACCACCACGACGGCGTGCCGCGTGTGCGGTCGCAGCGCGGCACGCAGCCGTGCGTCGGTCGACAGGTCCAGCGCCGAGAACGCGTCGTCGAACAGGTAGATGTCCGGTTTGCGCACCAACGCGCGGGCGATGGAGAGCCGTTGCCGCTGGCCGCCGGAGACGTTCGTGCCGCCCTGGGCGATCTCCGCGTCGAGCCCGCCTGGCATGGCCTCCACGAAGTCGCGCGCCTGCGCGATCTCCAACGCCTCCCACAGCTCGTCGTCGGTGGCGTCCGGCCTGCCGTAGCGGAGGTTGGACGCCACCGTGCCGGTGAACAGGTACGGCCGCTGCGGCACCAGCCCGATGCGCGCGCACAGCGCGTCGGTGTCGATCTCGCGGACGTCGGCGCCGTTGACGAGCACACCGCCGTCGGTCACGTCGATCAGCCTCGGCACGAGGTTGAGCAGCGTCGTCTTGCCGGTGCCCGTGCTGCCGATGATCGCGGTGCGGTGACCGGCCTCGGCGCGGAAGCTGATGTCGCGCAGCACCGGCTCGTCCGCGCCGGGGTAGCGGAACTCCGCGCCGCGGAACTCCACCGAGACCCGGCTCGGCAGTTCGAGCAGCGGCGAGCTCGGCGGCAGGACCGACGAGTCGGTGTCCAGCACCTCGTTGATCCGCTCGGCGCTCACGGCGGCACGCGGGATCATCATCGAGATGAAGGTCGCGAACATCACCGCCATGAGGATCTGCATCAGGTAGCTCAGGAAGGCCGTCAGCGCGCCGATCTGCATCTCGCCGGTGTCCACCCGGAACGCGCCGAACCACAGCACGGCGACGCTGGAGGCGTTGAGCAGCAGCATCACCACGGGGAAGATCAACGCCTGGAGGCGGCCGACGCGCAGCGCGGTGTCGGTGAGCGCGCCGTTGACGTCGGCGAAGCGCCGGGTCTCGGCACGTTCCCGGACGAACGCCCGGACCACGCGGATGCCGGCCAGCTGCTCGCGCAGCACGCGGTTGACCTCGTCGATGCGCTCCTGCATCAGCCGGAACTGCGGCACCATGCGGATCACGATCAGGCCGACCGCGATCGCCAGCGCGGGCACGCAGACGACGAGCAGCCACGACAGGCCGACGTCCTCGCGCAGCGCCATCACGATGCCCGCCACGCACATGATCGGCGCGTTGACCAGCATCGTGCAGCCCATCACGACGAGCAGCTGGACCTGCTGCACGTCGTTGGTGGTGCGGGTGATCAGCGACGACGGGCCGAGCGTGGCGACCTCGCGCGCGGAGAACTCGCCGACGCGGTGGAAGACGGCCGCGCGGACGTCACGGCCGAAGCTCATCGCCACGCGGGCGCTGTAGTAGACCGCGCCGATCGAGGAGGCGATCTGGATGATCGACACGCCGACCATCCAGCCGCCGGTGGACAGGATGTAGCCGGTGTCACCGGCGGCGATGCCGAAGTCGATGATGTCGGCGTTGAGGCTCGGCAGGTACAGCGACGCGACGGTGCCGATCAGCTGTAGCACGAGCACGACCGTCAGTTCACGTCTGTACGGCCGCAGGTGGGCACGCAGCAAGCGGCTCAGCAACGGTGTTCCCCCATAAGAAACGGATCGTGTCTAGCATGTGCAAAGGTAGACCCGTGCGATAAGGAACGCAAAGTATCTAAAGGCTCGGTAAAGGCTTCGTCCGGTCGGGGTTCATGGACTCATGGTGACGGGCTCGTGGGTAGGGGGCTCGTCGGTGACGGGCTGGGCGAGGTTCGGTGAGGGAGCAGGGTGACGGTGACGAAGTCGCGTCGACGTGGGGCGCAGCTGGAGCAGGCCATCCTGGACGCGGCGTGGGACGAGCTGCGCGAAGTCGGCTACGCGCGGCTCACCATGGAGGCCGTGGCCGCCCGGGCCGGCACGAGCAAGCCGGTCATCTACCGCCGGTGGGGCGGTCGGGCGGAGCTGGTGCTGGCTGCGTGGTTCCGCAACCTGCCGGTGGAACCCGAGACGCCCGACACCGGCACGTTGCGCGGTGACCTGCGCACCCTGTTCGACCGCATCGCCCGCCGGGCCGACTCGATGATGAACGAGATGGTCGCGGGAGTGATGGGTGAGGCGTTCCGGCACCCCGAGGTGGCGGCGCTGCTGGGTGAGCGCCTGGCCAACCCGACACCGCTGACCGAGGCCGTGCGGACCATCGTCGACAAGGCCGTGAGCCGGGCCGAGCTGCCGCCGGTCGAGGTGCCGCACCGGGTGCGGCGGCTGCCGCTCGACCTCATCCGCAACGAGTCGATGACCTGCGGCGCCCCGGTGACCGAGGAGACCGTGGCGTCGTTGGTGGACGACGTCTACGTGCCGTTGCTGCACGGGTTGGCGGCCCTCCAGCGGGACGGGTGAGAGCCGTCAGGTCCGGGTGACGCGGGCCAGCGCGCCGGTTTCGAGGGCGATCCACAGCGCGCCGTCGGGGCCGGGGGTGAGGCCGTGGGGTTCCGAGTGGGTCGCGGGGAGCGCGTGCGACTCGACGGCGCCGTCGGTGGTGATCACGCCGACGCGGTTGGCGCCCCACTCGGTGAACCAGAGGTCGCCGCGGCCGTCGGCGACGATGGCGTGCGGGCGCGAGGCGCGGTCGGGCAGCGGGAACTCGGTGACCTCGCCGTCGGTGGTGATCCGGCCGACCTGGCCCGCGGCGATCTCGACGAACCAGAGGGCGTCGTCCGGACCCGCGCAGAGGCCGACCGGTCCGGCCGCGTCCGTGGGGAGCGGGTGGACGGTGACGGCGCCGTCGACGGTGATCCGGCCGATGGCGTTGGCCTGGTTGAGCGTGAACCACATCGCGCCGTCGGGGCCGGCGGTGATGGCCGAGGGGAACGCGCCGGTGAGCGGGAGCGGGAACTCGGTGATCTCGCCGCCGGTGGTGACGCGGCCGATGCGGTCGGCGTTGATCTCGGTGAACCACAGCGCGCCGTCGTGGCCTGGCGTGATGCCGTAAGGGCCGCAGTCGGGGGTGGGTGGGGTGAACTCGGTGATCTCGCCGTCGGTGGTGATGCGGCCGATGCGGTGGCTCTGGTACTCGGTGAACCAGAGCGCGTCGTCAGGACCGGTGACGATGATGGTCGGCCGGCTGTCGGGGGTGAGGAGGTGGGTGGTCGGCGTTCCGCCCGGTGCCAGGCGCCCGATCCCGCTGCTCCGGACCAGGGTGTACCAGAGCGCGCCGTCCGGGCCGGTGGTGATCGCGTACGGGCCGCTGTCGCGGTCGGCGACGGGGTGGGTCTCGATGATGACGTCGGGGCGCGGCATGGTGAGGATTCGTTTCCTGGCGGTCGGTGTGCCCGCACGTGTACGCAGCGTCCCGTCGGGGTAGTCCGGGCGGGCCGTGTGCACGCGTGTCGACACGGTAGGTCGGCTTCGGTCGGCTGGGTCAGACTGGCGCGGAACGTTGAGCAAACCAGCCTCCGCGCCGGTCTGACCACCCTTTTGCGGTCGGCCCGGCGCCCTGGGTCAGTCGGACGTGCAGGTCAGGTCGGGGTCCGGGACGGACGGGCCGTTGGCGGTGAAGCCGAAGGTGGTGGAGCCGTCGGCGGCGAGCTTGCCGTTGTGGGCGGCGTTGGTGACGGTCACCGAGGTGTCGCCGAGGGCGAGGGTGCCGTTCCACAGGTTGCTGATCGCGTGGTCCCTCGGGCGGGGCCAGGTCACGGTCCACCCGGTGAGGGCGCGGCCACTGGCGTTGCGCACGGCCACGTGGGCCTGGTAGCCGCCCGGCCAGGAGTTGGTGATCTCGAAGCGGGCGGTGCAGGTGCGCGGGGTGGTTCCCGTTGTGCTGGTGGTCGCTGTTGCGCTGGTGGTGGGGGTGCTGGTGGCTGTTGCGCTGGTGGTGGTGGAGGCGCTGGTGGTGGTGACGGTGGCGGCGACGCTCGTCGTTGTCGTAGCGGTGATGGTCGTGGTGGTGTCGTCCACGGCCGGTTGGGCGTTGCCGGTCGAGTCCGTGCGGGCCAGGGAGTTGCCGATCACGATGCCGGTCGCGACCAGCACGATGGCGCCGGCGAGGAGGGCGATCCGTCGCCACGGCACGCGGCGCGGGGCGGGCAGCGGGCGGGTGTCGCCGTTCTGCGAGGTGCCGGGCTGGGGGTCGCCGGGCAGCGGCCGTCCTTCCACCACCGCGCCGAGGAGGCCGTGCAGCTCGGCCATCGTCGGCCGTTCGGCGGGGTCTCGGCGCAGCACCCGTTCCAGGACGTCGCCCAGCCGGCCCTGGAAGCGCATCGGGGCGACTTCGCCGTCGGCGATGCGGCGGAGCAGGGCGTACGGGTTGTCGGTCGTGCCGAACGGCGGGTGGCCCTCCAGCGCGGCGTAGAGCGTCGCGCCCAGGGCGTACACGTCGGAGGCGAACACCGCCTCCTGCCCCGCCGCCACCTCCGGCGCGAGGAACGCCGGCGTGCCGACGATCACCCGGGCGTCGGTCACGGTGTGCTCGCCGATCGCCCGCGCGATGCCGAAGTCGGCGATCTTCGCGGTGCCGTCCTCGGCCAGGAGGATGTTGAACGTCGTGACGTCCCGGTGCACGATGCCGTCGGCGTGGGCCGCGGTCAGCGCGGACGCGACCTGCCAGCCGACGCCGGCGACCAGTTCCTCCGGCAGCGGACCGCGTTCGTCGACCAGCTCGGCCAGCGTCTTCGACGGCAGGTACTCCATCACCAGGCAGGGTTTGCCGCCGTGTTCCACGACGTCGTGCACGGTGACGGCGTGCGGGTGCCGCAGCCGTGCTGCGACCCGACCCTCCCGCACGATCCGCTCGACCGCGCTCGGGGAGTCGGCCGCGTTGAGGAGCTTGACCGCGACGGACCGCCCCAGGCGCTCGTCGCGTGCCCGCCAGACCACCCCGGCCGCCCCGCGCCCGACCAACTCCACCAGCCGATACCGCCCGGCGATGACCTCGTCCCGTTCCGACACAGCCAGAAGCTACTTGGCCGGCCGACCACCCGGCCAGCTCTGATCGATCCCGGGTGGCGTGTCGAAGGGCCTGCCTCCGCGCGAGCGGTCCTCACCCGCCCGCCGAACCTGACCGGGAAGGGCGCTCCGCCGGCGGTGATCGACAGCGCGGTCGATCCGGTGGAGCAGGCCGTCGCGTCCGGCCGTCCGCCTGCCTGCCCCAGCGGGAAGTACGTGACGATCCAGGGCACGGGGCCGGGTCTGGAACCCCTGGGCAGCCGGCCGGGGTCGGTTGGACGCCAAGGCCCTGCTCGACGGATGACGGGGTGGGTCGGTCACTCGCCCCGCGCGGCGGCGCGAGTGACCGACCCACCCCGCGGTCAGCTGCCCGCGATGCTCAGACCGGTCCAGGCGACTGCCAGCGTGGTGGCCTCGTCGACGTCGCCGAACAGCTGCCAGCGGCCGTCCCCGGACCGGACCGTGTGCAGCAGCCTGCTCTCGCTGGTGACGATCGCGACGTGCAGCACGCCGCGCGATGCGGTGATCGAGAACTGGCTGACGGTCCCTCCCGGCGCGCCGGTCTGCGACGCGACCTCGTGGAACCGGGTCCAGCCGGTCGACCGGAGCGCGGCGTGGTACAGCCCGCCGTCGCTGCCGACCACGATGGCGTGCAGTTCCGTGCCGACCTGCGCGATGTCGACCGCCTCGGCCGTCGCACCGGACGGCGGGGCGAACGGCACGTCCGGACCCTGCTGCCACGTGCCGTCGGCGTGCCGGACGAAGGACGACAACACGCCGTTCGCCGGCGGGTTGAGGGTGAGCAGGCGCAGGTCGCCGCCGGCGCCCGCGATCGCGAAATCGCTGTCGTAGTCGACCTGGGCCGGGATGGCGGTCCAGGGCGTCCACGTGCCGTCGGCGTGCCGAACCCGGTGGGTCAGGGCCGTGCCGGTGTCCCCGCCCCTCTGCACGCGGTGCAACTCACCCGCGACGGCCGCGAGGTCGACGTCGCTGGTCGGCCCGTCGGCGACGGGGGCCTCCTCGGTCCAGGAACCGTCGGCGTGCCGGATGACGTACCGGTACTCCTGGTAGTACGGCCCCACCCCGTAGTACCAGTTGTGCATCACGTGCTCTTCGGCGCCGACGATGGCCGACACCAGGTTGTTCGAGTAGTGCGCACGCGGCGCGCCCGGGATGGCGTTGAACGGGTACCACGACCCGTCGCCACGTCGGATCGTGTGGGCCACTTCGCCGCCCCTGAGGGTCCTGACCAGGTGGACGTCCCCCGGGATGTGCTGCGCGCTCGGGTCGGCTTGGGCGGGTGCGGTGGCGGTCAGTGACGCCATCGTCAGGGCCGCTATGGCCGGTATCTGGAGCGCGGTTCTTCTGCTTACCATCACAATTCCCCCTTGTGACCACGCCCGGACGGCGTGTGTCACATGCCTAGCACTGGCGGGGAGGAGTGATGGAGCGAATGACGGAATTCATGCCATCACCAGCAGGCCCTGGTCGAACAGCCACTTCGCCGTCTCCTCGGCCCGGTGCGGTGGCAGGTGGGCGGACCAGGCGCGCAGCAGGTCGGCCAGGGAGCGGGCGCGGTCCAGGTAGTCGAGCAGCGGGGCGAGTTCGGTGTCGGCGACGTGGGCGACCGGCGAGGACAGCGCGGGGTGGGTGAGGGCGCGGCGCATGGTGACGATGTCGCCGACCGGGCACGGAGTCGGCACGACGACGGCGTCGGCGGACAGGCGCACGGGTCGGTGCAGGTCGTCGGGGGTGAGCTGGCGGGGCGGCCGGGCGGCGGGTGGTGGCGCGGCTCGCCGACGCCAGAACGGTTCGTCGCGGTGGGGCTGGTGGCGGTCGTAGTGGGCGGCGGTCCAGGTGGCGTGGCGGGCCGCGGTCCGGTCGCGGCTGTCGCGGTAGAAGGCGAGGGCGGCGGCGCGGTCGCCGTCGGTGAGGATCGTGTGCACGGTGACGGCGGCGGCCATGGCGCTGTGCAGCGCGCTGTCCACACCTGACGACGTCAGCGGGTCGAGGGTGAAGGCGGCTTCGCCGACCTTGACGCAGTCCTCGGTGACGGGGTCGTCGTCGCGGTACGCGGTGGCGTCGCACACCGCCACTTCCCGGACGCGCGGGCGATCGGCGAACAGGCCCGTGGTGTCGAGCAGGTGGTGGTAGAGGCGTGCCACGTCGAAGGCGTGCCGGCGCAGCAGGTCGGGGTCGACGAACGCCATCGCGCGGAACGCGCCGTCGGGCAGGGGCGCGCCCCAGCACCACGCCTGCGGCCCCGTGCCGATCCGGGTCGGGCCGGCGCCCGGCCAGGCGGCGTGCAGGGCGAGGGTCCGGGAGCCGGTGGCGGTGGTCGTGCCGCCGGAGACGCGGTGGCGTCCACTGGCGTCCACCAGGAACCGGGCTCGCAGCACGTCGTGGCGCAGCGGGACGTCCCAGCCGGCCGCGGCGCGGCGGGGCCGTCCGGCGCGGGAGGGTTGCCGGACGGACGCACCGGCGGCGCGTGCGGCGGCGAGGAGGGCGTGGTCGAACCGCCCCCGGTCGACGGTGACCGCACGGGGATCGGGCGCGACCAGCCGCGTGGTCGTGTCCTCCCAGCGGGCGAGGGTGCCCTGGGAGGGCAGGGAACCGTCCAAGGCGTCGGGCAGGCCGAGGACGTCGAGCAACGGCCGGACGCCGGGCGACAGCGCCTCGCCCACGTGCGGGCGGGGGAACGGACGGCGTTCCAGCAGCACGACGCGGTGGCCGAGGCGGGCCAGCCGCAGGGCGCACACCGAGCCGGCCGGGCCGCCGCCGACCACGCAGACGTCCCAGGCCGTCATCCGGCGAAGTAGTCGGGGCGGGCCGCGAGCAGGCGGCTGTAGACCGACAGGCAGTGGTGCAGCCAGCCCCGGATGTAGTCGCACGCCGGCCGGCCGCGGCGGATCACCTCGTGGTGGCAGCCGCCGCCGCACAGGTACCTGGCCCAGCAGCCGTTGCACGGTTCCTGCCGGTGCACGTGGCGGTCGGTCAACCACCGGGCGCGCTTGGCGTCGTCCACGCCGGTGGTCAGGTCGCCCATCGCGCCGTCCTCGTCGCCGACGAACCGGTGGCACGCCGCCAGGTCCCCGTCGGCCGACACGCCCAGGTAACCCGCGCCCGCGCCGCACGGGTAGGGCCGGTGCGTGCCGCGGTGGATCTCGCGCAGCGCGGTGACCAGGTTGGTGAACGGGTAGCGCTGCCCGGCGAGCACCCGGCGGACGAACTCCTCGCCGCACGCGGTCATCTGCTCCAGCATCACCTGAAGGTCCCGCGACGCCATCTCGCCGTGCCCGGTGGGCGAGCTGAGCATGGGTGAGAAGCCGACGCCGTGGAAGCCGGCGGCGGTGAACTCCTCCAGCGTGCGCGGCAGGTCGAGGTTGAGCGGCGTGACCGTGACGCGCGCCGAGACCTGCATCCGGCGTTGCGCCGCCAGCAGGGGCGCGACCCGGTCCATGACGCGCCGGTAGCTGCCGCGCCCGTCGCGGTGCGGTCGCAGCAGGTCGTGCCGCGCGCCGACGCCGTCGAGGCTGACCGTGACCGCGAAGCCGTGCGCCTCGAAGAACTCGCCGTCCTCAGGCGTGAGCAGCGTGCCGTTGGTGGTGATGGAGAACGTGACCGGGATCCCGGTCCGCCGCGACACCGCGACGGCGTGCTCGGTCGCGGAACGCACGACCGGTCGGTTGATCATCGGCTCGCCGCCGAGGAACGCGAGGTTGACGCGTTCGCCGGGAGCGGCGTCGCGGAACAGGGTGTCCACGGCGGCGAACGCGGTCGCCTCCGGCATGTTCTTGGCCGGACCGCCGAAGTCGCCCTGCTGGGCGTAGCAGTAGGTGCAGCCGAGGTTGCACTTCTGGGCGACGGCCAGCGACAGCGCCCGCACCGGCGGCGGGTCGGGCGCGAGGTCGTCGACCTGGCGCGGCGCGTCGAGGCCGAGGTCGGCCAGGAGCGCGTCCATCACCCGTGCGTCGGGATCACGGCGGGCGGCGTCGATCCGGTCGTAGAGGGCCTGGCCGACGCCGAACAGGCGGCTGCCGTCGGCGATGAGCACGCGTGGCCCCGCGTCGGTGCGGAGCAGGTGGACGTCGGGGTGGACGGGGGCGGACGCCTCGAACAGCCGGCTCGCGGTCATCGGGCCTCCGGGTCGTCGTCGCGGTGTTCGGGCGCGTCGTCGCCGCCCACGATGAACCGCAGCTCGCCCTGCCAGTCCCGGAACAGGTCGTCGTAGCTGACCAGCCGGGAGTCGTCGCGGCTGTCGAGCACGTACTCGCGGGGCTCGCGGTCCTTGGCGAACCAGTGGTTGCCGGTGCTGGTGCCCGCGTCGGTGTCCTCGACGTTGACGTAGTCCGGTCGGCTGGCGGCCCAGTAGTAGCAGGCGCACTCGCGGTAGTCGTTCTGCCAGGGCGAGCACAGGCCGCGGGTCAGGTCGCCGGGTCCGGCCATCTCCTCGGCGATCACGGCCAGGTTGCCACCGGTCGCCGCGCTCTCCGCGAACAGCCCCCTGACTTGCAGGTGCACCACCTCGAAGCGCGGGTCGGGCAGGCTCGGCGGCTTGCCGACCGGCTTCGGCGCCGGGCCGCTGGTGAACAGGCACGGCACGGTCCGCCCGACGTGGTCGGCCAGCACGTCGGCCAGGGAGTTGGACCACTCCAGCATCGTCACGCCGTCGGGGTTGTCCGCCGAGGTCAGCCGGGACGACCCGCTGCCGGGACGGGTCGGGCCGACGAGGGCGCCGATGACGTCGTGGTCGCCGACGGACAGCAGGCGGCGGCCGACCAGGCGCTCGTGCTCGGGGTCGGCGGCCACGACGTAGTTGTCGGACTCGTGCAGCTCGATGCCGACCAGGAGCCTGCGCCAGATGTTGCGGATGTCGAACTCCAGGCCGGGGAACGCGTTCGAGATCGCCGAGTTCGGCAACGTGCTCGGCGGGTTGCCCGCGGCGTTGTAGTGCAGCTGCGCGGTGAGGTTCATCGGGTCGATCCGGTCGTCGCTCATCGCGGTCCTCCGGTCTCTTCGCCTGCCTGCCGGAAGATCGCCTGCCGGGCGGCCAGGCGGACGAGGTCCACCTGGCGGCGGGTGAGGGCCAGCGACCGGCCGTCCGCGCCGCGCATGAGCGCCGGCATCTTGCGCCTGCCCTTGGCGGTGAGGTCGCCGACCTCGTCGTGGTCGCGCAGCACGTCGGCGAACCACGGCGCGGTGCCGCTGCGCAGGGCGGCGAGCACGTTCTGGTGCAGCGCCAGGACCGCGGCGGAGTCCACCAGGGACGGCGCCATGATCGGCTCGAAGAGCCGGCCGGTGTCGGCCGTGTCCTGCCGCACCATGGTGCTGGCGGCGTCGACCCGGCCGTCCACGGTGTTGCCGTTCATCACCTCGGTGTTCATCAGCCGCACCGTCTCCGTGGCGCGGCGGAGCACTTCCTCGGCCACGGCGCGGGCCTGCTCCAGGGTGTCCCGATCGGTCGCGGCCGGGCCGTGCAACGCCTGGTCGAGCTCGTCGGCGACCGTGCGGATCGGGATGACGTCCGGCGCGTACGCGGGCGGGCCCGCGCCGATGCGGCCGAACGCGGTCAGCTCCCGGCCCGACACCTCGAGCGCGACGTGGACCAGGCCGTCGCACTCGTCGTCCAGGTAGCCCCGGCTGACCCAGGCGCCGTCCGGGCCGTCGTCGCCGGCGTAGATCTGCGCCGGGATCGTCAGCCGCGGGTCGCCCGGCTGGTCGGCGTGGCCGCGCCACTTGCCCCTGGTGGCGTCGTAGAGGAAGTCGACGACGTTCGGGTCCGGGTCGGTGGGGCGGTCGGTGTACGCGGAGCCGTAGACGTGGCCGGCGGCGGGCGTGAAGCGCAACCGGATGCCGGGGAACTCCGGCGTCGGCTTGAGGTAGCGGGCGTGGCCCAGCGGCAGGAACCTGTCGTCGAGGAAGTTGCCGCACAGGCCCATCAGCTCGTGCGAGACGTGGTCGCTGAACCACTCGGTGTCGGCGTCGATCCGGTCGTTGTCGTCGTAGGTGCGGCGTTGGATCTTGTGGTTGCCGACCTGGACGCGCCACCGCACGTCCTCGGGCGTGAGGTCGTTGTCCTGCAACAGGTCGACGGTCAGGGGCTGGAGCACGTCGTCCCCGGTGAGCGCCCAGACCTCGAGGAACGGCGCGACCGGCCGGACCTTGCCGTGCCCGTCGGTGAACCGGAGCACCGCGGGGGTGTCGGCGGCGGTGATCGCGCCGGAGCCGGGGTCGACGCGGAACGTCGGCGCGGGGCGCAGCCGTCGTGGCCCCAGCGGCTCGGCCGGGTCGGTCTCGGCGGTGTAGTTGTCCATCGGCTCGGCGGCCCCGCCGAGCCGTGCGACGGCCAGCGGGGGCAGGACGCGCAGTTCCCGGATCGTCGTCATCGCGTGCACCCCTTGCGGCTGAGGATGTGTTCGATCTGCGCCAGCGCCCGCCGGTCGGACTCGCGCAGCGCCACCAGGTAGGGGTCTTCCGCGCCGGCCGGGTCGGTGCTGCGCAGCTGGTCGGTGAGCAGCTGGGACGCCTGCACGAGGTCCCGTTGCAACAGCCAGCGGTCGTGGTCGTGGTGTGGCAGTTCGAGGCTGTACGGCATCTCGAACGGCGGCCCGGCCAGCAGGCCGCCCGGCACGTCCTCCTCCAGGGGCAGCTGCACCAGGCGTCCGGCCAGGGCGCGCAGGTTGTACATCTCCGCGAACGCCCGGTGCACCAGCGCGCCGCGCCCGGTGAGCACGCCGCCGTTGTCCACCGGACCCGACAGCAGGAACGCGTGGGAGATGTCGGTGAGCAGCATCCGGTAGCGGAGGTTGAACAGGTGGCCCCACAGCGCCGTGACCGGGTTCGTGATCGGGTTGGTCGTCACCTCGGCGGCGGCGTACCCGACCGGCTCCGACTCGTTGAGCCGGTGCGCGGTCACCGGGTTCTGCGCGATCGGGCGGGACACCAGTTCCTGCTGGTCCTCGGGCAGCGCCGTCAGCGCCCGGTAGATGCCGAGGAACCGGTTGAAGTGGGACGTCTCGTCCTGCTCGTCGGCGTCCGGCGCCTCGCCCTGCTCGCCGATCTCGTGCAGCGCCTCGCGCGCCGAGTCCCGCGAGAACACGCCGAAGACCAGCAGTTCGGGCGACTTGACGTCCGGCACGTTCCCGGAGTCCTGCCCGCGCTCACCGCGGGTGTACCCGCGACCCCACTCGTCCCACGACGCCTGGTACGGCAGCGTGTCCGCGCGGAACAGCTCGTCCGGGAGGAAGTCCTTGTTCTTCAGGATCGCGTCGACCCGCCCGTAGAGCGCGCCGACCCGGTTGACGTAGTCGCCCGACGCCTTGGCGGCCCGCTCCTTGATGGCCGTGGCCTCGGGGCCGGACCAGGTGCTCGGGCTCTCCGCGACCACGTACTTGGCGAGCGAGTCGGCCGTCAGCGGTTGGAGGTTGAACGCGAACGGGTAGAAGTCCGAGCCCCACGGGTAGTCCTCGCGGTCGAGGTTGATCGGGCCGCCCAGCACCGTGAGCAGGTTCTGCACGGTGACTAGGTGGCCCATCTCCTCCTTCGCGATGCCGAGGACGACCTCCTGCCACCCGCGCACGTCGTCGCGCAGCCCGGCGGGCACCTGTGGTCCGCCCATCGAGTACGCGGCGAAGAGGTACTGCACCATCAGCGAGTGCTCGATCTCGGCCGCGACGTGCAGCAGCATGACGGTGTAGTCGCGCCAGTTGAACTCCGGCGGCAGGACCGGGCGCTCCTCCTCCGCGTCGAGCGGCCCGGCCACCGACAGGACCGCCATGGCCGGCGCCCGGTCCTCGAAGAGCTCCGGCACCACGGAAGCGAGATGCCTGTGCACCCTCGACCGCATGTCCTACCCCCGTTTCCCCGCCCGACTGTGTGGCGCACGGGCGAGCGTGCCGGCGTCCGGGGACCCGACGCCCTGGTCACGGCCAATGTCAGCCGGGCCGGTGAAACCCGTCATACGGTCGGGTCGCCCGTGCTGACGGACCGTCGCCGGTGACCTCGGTCGCCGCCACGGTCGGGCGACGTCCGTGACCGGTCGGTGGTCAGCCGGGGCGGCGGCGCTGGGCCGGCGACATGGCCACGCCGGAGTCCCGCGCGTCCGGGAGCTTCTCCTCGTCCTCGGCGAGGCGCAGCCTGCGCCCGTCGAGGAACCAGTCGACGGTGAACTTCTTCGACACCGCGACCAGCGTGAACAGCACCAGCAGGTAGGTGGCGAACCCGACGAGCAGGCCGATGCCGTACGCGCCGAACAGGCGGCTGCCGGCGGGGAACAGGGCGAGCACCGCGCCGCCGCCGATGACGGCGACCAGCGCGCCGAGGTCGGCCAGCCGCACGCGGTCGGTCCGGTAGCGGTTGACGAAGTACAGGTTCCAGCCGAGCACGGCGCCGAACGCCGCCGCACCCCACAGCTCCATGGTCATGGTCGTCCCCTCACGCGTTCCCGGCTCGGCACCAGGTTCAGGTCGGCAGGCGCCAAGGCGGTGTAGGCCAGGCCCAACGCGCTGCCGTCACGCAGGACCGCGCGCCGCGCCGCCGTCATCGCCTGCCCGACGGTGTGGCCGTCGCCGAGCAGCGCGGGCAGCAGGGTGTCGGCGAACCGGCAGGCCAGGCCCTCCCGGACGTCGACCTCCGTGCCGACGACGCCCGCCGCGCCGGCCCACAACAGCCGCGGCGTGAGCGGGAACGCGTGGTCCGCGCCGGGCGCGACGGTGCTGCAACCGTTGAGCAGGACCAGCGGCATCGACTGCCACCGCCCGCCGAAGTCGTCGTCGAACTCGGCCGCGGTGAGCCACTCGCCGTCGCCGATCTCGACGTAGCCGAGGCCTCGGTCGTTCACGCCACCGTGGCAGTACAGGTAGATGACGCTCGGCGCCACGGTGCGCAGGTGCTGGAGGAACGCCTCGCGGCGGTTGCTCTCGATCACCTGGACGTGCGGCAGGACGTGCCGCAGTCCTCGCAGGTGGGAGCGCTGGGCGACGAACTGCGGGTCGTCCGCCCGGCCGAGCACCACGACGGGCGGCTCGACCGGCGCCGCGGGGTGGTCGGGCACCGGGACGCGGGGGTCGAAGGTCATCGGGTTGCCGATCGCGAACCGGAAGCCCCAGAACCCGGCCGGGCAGACGACGTCGGGCGATCCGGTCGCGCACCCACCTCGCGCGCACCGGGGCGGGTCCGTGCCGTCGAGGTCGGCGAAGTACGCCTCGCACAGCCGGTACTCGTGGGGATCGAGCCGATCGAGCGGGAAGTCGTAGATCATCGCCGCGGGCAGCCACTCGTCGCTGCTGTCGGGGTGCACGACCTGCACGTGCGCCGCCGTGGCCCGCAGCTCGCGCCACGGCGCCCTGGGCTGCCTGGTGCGGGCCAGGGCGAGGTCCACATCGGTCTGGAAGCGCACGTACACGTCACGTCCGTGCACGGCGGCCTCGCCGAGCAGCGCCGGCAGCAACTGCCGGTCCCAGCCGGCGTCGTTCATCGACCGGTAGATCGCGCGGGCGCCCTCCTGGAAGCGGGCCACGGTGCGCTCGGCGATCCGGGTCGCGACGGACGCGCCGGTGCCGCCGAAGTGCACGTAGAGCCCGTGTTGGTCCGGGCTGTCGTGGTTGACCACGATGCTCAGCGCGTGCGGGCGACCGGTGGCCACGACCGCCGGGTCGAGGCTGAAGCTGCGCACGTAGTCCCGCACCGCCGACCAGCCACGGCCGTCGGCCACCACCAGGAACGACTGCAGCAGCGCGCCCCGGTGGTAGAGGTTGCAGCGCAGCCGCAGCGTGCCGGTGTCGGGCGCGGTGAAGCGGAACGCCTGCGGTGGCACGGGTTGCCGGTCGACGAGCAGGTCGCGCGTCGGCGGGTCGCGCAGCGCGCCGGACTGGTCGAACACGGCCGCCCGCAGGGGCGTCCGGCCTCGTCCCGAGGTGTGCAGCGCGCCGATGTCCAGCCAGAGGACGTAGGCGCGGCCCGGTCGCAACGGCTGGTCCGCGGGCCACGGGCGGCGCGGTCCCGGCCGGTCCGGGGCCAGCCACACGCGCACCGGCCGCGCCCCGGGCGGGCCGCTCAGCGGCGGGCCGCGGGCCTGCAGCAGGGCCAGCACGAAGATGCCGATGGTCGCGGCCAGCAGTGCGGGCAACAGCCAGTCGCGACCGGAGAACGCCGTGCTCGCCGACGGCGGCATCCCGACCGCGGGCGGCGGGGCCGGGTCGCTGGTGGAGGGTCCCGGGGTGCCGTCGGCGGTCGTGGTCACCGCCTCCCCGGACGGCGAGGTCGGTGACACCGACACCGACACCAGCGCCGACGACGAAGGCGAAGACGGCTGCGGCCGCGACGAGGACGACCGCGGGACCGATGGCGATGACGACGACAACGACGACGAGGACAACGACGGCGATGACGATGACGACAGTGGCGTGGTCGGCGACATGACCGGCGCGACCACCTCGACCGTCGCCAACTCGGCCCCGGTGGACGGCTGCCGGAACGCCGACGGCAGCAGGCAGCCGTCGCACCAGACCGTGGCCGTGCCGAGCGGCGCGTCCAGCGGGACGGTCAGCGACACGACCAGGGGCGCCACCTTCCCGGGCTCGCGGGTGCGGCAGCTGCCGGCGGGGAGCTCGCCCAGGTACACCCGGCAGGTCTCGGGCACGTGCCACGTGCCCGTGGTGATCCAGTCGTAGCTCGTGCCCCGGACGACTTCCTTCGGCTGTGCCACCGCCACCGCCACCGCCGCCGGCGCCGCGACGAGCAGCAAGCCGGCGGTGAGCAGCACCGAGAAGGCACGACGCCCGGACATGGCCCCCCTTTGCGGATCCGCGCGATTCGACGAGCGTGGCGACGGCGGCGGCGGACGGCATCGGGGCAACCCCTGATCCGACACCCCGAACGTTGCGCTCCGGTCAGTCCAGGTCGCGCAGCGCGACGGCCGCCGCCGTCCGGCTCAGCACGCCGAGCTTGGCCAGCACGTGCGTCACGTGCGTCTCGACCGTCTTGAGGCTGATCACCAGCTCGTCGGCGATCTGGCGGTTGGTCCGGCCGGTCGCGAGCAGCCTGGCGACGTCGAGCTCCCGCGCGGTCAGCCCCTGCCGCCCCCGGCGTCGGGCGGCCTCGAACGACGGGAGCCGCCTGCCGAGCTTGCGCAGCTCGGCGACGGCCTGGGCGTGCAGCCGGCGGGCGCCGCAGGCCAGGAACTCCTCCGCCGCACCGCGGAGTGCCGCCACCGCGTCGTCACGGCGCCCCGACCGGGCGAGCAGGGCACCCGCCAACAACCGGCTCTCGGCGGCGTCCACGCGTGCGCCGCACTCCTCGAACGCCAGCGCGGCTGCTTCGGCCAACGCCAGCGCGTGGTCCGGGTCGTCGGTGACGTGCGCGGCGGTCAGGCGGGCGACGGCGCGGTGCACGGGGAAGCCGGCCGCGAACGCCCCGACCTCCTCCGCCCACCGCTTCGCCCGGTCGACGCGCCCGTGTGCGAGTTCGGCCGCGGCCAGGAACGCGTACCACAGGGGTTTGCTGAACGGGTCGACCCGCGACAGCGCCGGGCCACCGCCCGCGTCGAGGACGGCGTCGGCGACGTCCGCCGAGGGATCCGCCGCCAACGTCGCCATGCCGTCGAGCAGCCGGGCGATCGTGCGCCACCACCCGACGTCGTGCCCGGCGGCGACCGCGGCGGCCCCCGACCGGGTGGCGAGGTCGAGGTCGCCGACGAGCAGCGCGATCCAGCACCGCGTGCCGTGCGCCATGGCGCTCAGCTCGCCGCTGCCCGAGAGGACCGCCGCCTCCACCGCGTCCTCGGCGCAATCCAGGGCCTCGGTCAGCCGGCCCTGCCGGCGCAGCGCGCACGCGCGGGCGGCCAGCAGGTGGGTGAGCAGGTGCACCTGGCCCGTGCACCTGGCCAGCCGGAGGCCGCGGTCGAGGTGCCGCAACGCCTCGCCCCACCGCTGGTGGTGCAGCTCGCCCCACCCCAGCCAGACCAGCGCGTCCACCCTGTCGGTCAGCGCCTCGTCGGTCAGGGCGTCCACCGCGCGTGCGGCTTCGGCCGCGCACCGGCCCATGGCCTCCTCGTCACCGGTCAGGAACGCCGCCAGGGCGGACATGCCCCGTGCGGTGGCGATCACGGGCCCGTCACCGAGGTCGACGGCCTCCCGCACGACCAGGTCGACCAGGGCCGCGCCGTCCGCGTCGAACGTGCCCGCCATGAGTGACGTGGCGGCCAGTTCCAGCCGCAGCGCCACCGCTTCGCGGCGGTCGTCCGGGCCGAGTCGGACCAGTTCGTCGGTGAGGAGTTCGCGTGCTGCGGCGTGGTGCCCGAGCAGGCGAGCGGCGGTCGCCGCCGGCACCACCGCCCGGACGCGGTCGGCCACCGGTCCGGTCCGCAGCTCGCGGACCGCGCTCGTGGCGACCTCACGGCCTTCGTCCAGCCGCCCGGCGCGCACGAGCGCTTCGGCGAGCCGCACGGTCAGCCCGTGGGTCGACCCGTTCGCGGGCAGCAGCCGCAACGCGGCCCTCAGCCAGTGGGCGGCGATCGCCGGCGACCCGGCCGACGCCTGTGCCGCGGCTGCCACCAAGGTGTCGACGGCGTCGTGATCGCCGAACCGCCCCGCCTGCTCGACGTGGTGGGCCCGGATCGCGAGCGGGCTGCCGCGCCGGTCGAGGACGGCCAGCGCCCGTTCGTGCGCGCCGAGCCGCCAGCCCGGCGCCGCGGCCTCGTAGACGACCTGCCGCACCAACGGGTGACGGAACCGGAACCGCCGGGGCCCTGCCGGGCGGACGAGGTCGCACCGGCACAACGCGTTCAGCGCGTCGAGCACGACCTGCTCGGGCAGGCCGCCGATCTCGGCCGTCAGCTCCGGCTCGAACGGGTCACCCGCCACGGCCGCCGCCCAGGCGACGACCCGCGTCGCCTCGTCGAGCACGTCCAGTTCCGCCCGCAGCGCCGCGCGGATCGTGGGCGGCAGGGGTGCGGCGCCCGCGGTCGGTTGCGCGGTCCCGACCAACGACTCCAGGTACAACGGGTTGCCGCCGCTCACCTCGTACACCGCCCGCCGCCACGACGGCCCACGACCGTGCCCGATCAGCTCCACGGCGTCCGCGAAGTCCAGCGGCCCCAGTTCCAGCCGATGCCCGACGCCCGCGCGGTGCGCGTCCGACAGCGACGCGTCGAGGTTGACCGGCAGCGGCACGGCCCGGTGGGCCAGCACCAGGACGAGCGGGCCGCGAGGTGGCCGGCGCACCAGGTGCGCCCAGCAGTCCAGGGAATCGGCGTCGGCCCACTGCGCGTCGTCCAGGCTCACCACCACGCCGCGGAAGCGGGTCGCCGACTCCAGCGCCTCCCGCACGACGCGGTGCCTGCGGTGCCGCTCGACGGCCCCGGTGTCGTCGCCGGGGTCGAGCGCGGCCCGGTCGGTGGGGGAGAGGGCCGCGAACTGCTTGCCGGCCAGTTCCTCCAGGAGTTCGGTCAGCGCGCCGCAGGGCACTTCCCGGTCGAACTCCGCGCCCCGGCTCGTCACCACCGCGAACCCCGCCGCGGCGGCCATGACGTGGAACGACTCCAGCAGCCGGGTCTTGCCGATGCCGGGCTCGCCGACGACCTGGAGGACCGCCGGACGTCCGCGCCGGGCGGCATCCAGCACCTCCGCCATCACCTGCCGTTCGGCGTCGCGCCCGACGAACACCTCCGCTGTCACGATCCGTGATTCGACCAGGTCAGCGCGGGGGAGTTGAGCGGCGGGGAGGCCGACCACCCGAAGGGGTGACCAGCGGCGGCGCTAACGGACGTCCGCGTCGGGCAGTGCCGCGGCGACCAGGCGTTCGAAGGTGGGGCCGGGGTCGGTCTCGTCGTGGCGGGCGACGCGGTGCAGGAGGTGGCCCTCGAAGCAGGCCGCGAGCGCGGTGGCGGCGCCCTGCGGGTCGCGCGCGCCGAGCCGGGCGAGCGCGACGACACCGATCGCCTCCATGGCCTCGCGCGCCCGGGACGGCGCCTCCCGCAGGCCGGGGGTGTGGCCCGGTTCCATGAAGAGGATCAACCGGGCGGCGGTGGCGGTGCGGGCGGGGCCCGTCAGGTGCTCGAACGCCTGGCACAGCGCGTCGACCAGCTCGGCGGGTGACGTGGGCGCGAAGGCGGTGTCGACCTGGGCCAGGTCGAGTTCGGCGAGCCTGCCCACGACCCCGGTCAGCAGGGCCTGACGGGTGCGGAAGCAGTTCGACGTCGAGCCCTTGGCCGGGCGCGCGCTCGACGCGGGCGCGGGTGAGGGCGCGCAGGCCTTGCGTGCCGACGAGTTCGCCTGGTCGGGCTGGGACCGCTGGGTGCGGCGCCGGCGGCGGTCACGGAATGGGCGGACTGGGCCGCGCCGGCCCGGTTCGGCGGGGTGGCGCTCGGCCGGCGGGTTCCTGGGTGGGTCGTCGAGCCGGTGGCGGAGGGCGGTCGATCGGCGGGCCGCGCGCCCGCTGGTCGGGGGACCGCCGGCTGACCGGTGGCAGCGGTCCGGCGGCTCGTGGTCGGGCGGGTCGCGCGCGGGAGGGCTCGGGTCGTCGGTGCCGGGGGATCGACGACCCGGGTCCGGGGGCCGGACCGGGCGCGCGCGGCGGCTGGCGCGGCCGGTCCGGCCGGTCAGGCGCCGTTCGCGCCCGCCGGCAACCCCGCCAACGCCATGACGTGCGCGGCACGCCGGTCCGGTCGCCAGAGCGTCAGTGGCGTGCTCTCCCGTTCGCGCCGCGGCCACGGGGCGGTGTCACCCGCGCCGAAAGGGCCGTGGTCCGCGGTGGACAGCATGACCCGGCGCACCCGGTCCACCGTGCCGTCCCGCGGCGGGTCCA
The DNA here is from genome assembly GCF_040639675.1 of Actinosynnema sp. NPDC023794. Classification (NCBI taxonomy): domain Bacteria; kingdom Bacillati; phylum Actinomycetota; class Actinomycetes; order Pseudonocardiales; family Pseudonocardiaceae; genus Actinosynnema; species Actinosynnema sp. NPDC023794. The sequence goes on from NZ_JBFAFR010000012.1 coordinate 145,950, forward strand.
GGGTGATGGACGCCGCGTGCGGCTTGCCGCCGCCCCAACTGGGCCGTCGGTCCAGCAGCACGGGCCGCGCCGACACCACCACCAGCAGCGGCACGGGGTGGTCGGAGTCCGCCAGGCACTCCACCGCGTCCAGCACCTCCTCCCCCGCCAGGTGCACGTCGCGCAGCAGCACCACCAGCGGCTGGTCGCGGGCGACCAGCTCCAGCAACCGCCGCCACGCCGGCAAGACCCCGGCGTCGGGCGCCGACCGGTCGAACAGCGGCAGCAGCCGGGTCGCCAGCACGTCCGCCTCGGCCCGACCCGCCGCGCACACCGCCGACGACAACCTCGCCCGCACGGTGTCCGGCCCGTCCTCCGGCCGCACGCCGCAGCAGCCGCGCAGCACGTCGGCCACCGCGCCCAGCGGCTCGCCGTCCACGACCCGGCCGTCCAGCACCCGCGCGCCGTCCACCCCACCGGTGAACCGGTCCAGGAACCCGTCCGGTTCACCCAGCACCGTCACCAGGTGCGGCGTCTCGCGGCGCAGGGTCCGGTCCAGCAGGCCGCGCACCACGGCCAGCTCGCTGTCGTGCTCGTCGGCGTGCCCACGACAACCGGTGACCTCCCACGCGCCGTCGGGTGTCTCCGTGCCGTGGAACGCCGTCCCGGTCAGCTCCCGGGTCCGCCGGCAGATCCACACCGCGCCTTCGGGCACGGACGACAGCACCTGGTGGCAGTGGTCCACCAGCGCGCCGTTGACCGTCGGCGGCGCGTCCGGCTCGGTCAGCACCAACGCCTCACCGGTCGCCACCGCGATGTGCACGGCGAGGTCGCGGCTCATCCCGTCGGCGAAGCAGTCCCGCAACGCCAAGGCCGCCCGCACGGCCCGCGTCTCGTCGTCGCCCTGCGCGTACGGCCCGCCGAACACCGCGAGCGACGCCGAGCCGATGGACGTGGCCACCGTGCCGCCCAGTTCCTCGATGCCCGAGCGCGCCATCGCGGTCGCCGCGGCCAGCGCGTGGTCCAGCACGGCCGGGTCGGCGTCGGTGGCGCAGCGGCGCGGCCGGACCCGCACCAACGCCACGGTCACGCGACGCCGTTGAGCGCCCGGCGACGTGCGGGGCGCCGGGATCGGCTCCACCGGCCGCAGGTGCCGGACCACGGCCCGCTCCCGTTCGACGGGCAGTGCCAGCGACGGGTCGTGCGTGAGGATGGCGTGCTGGAGCTTCTGCAGGGCGGGCCCCGGTTCCAGGCCGAGGTCGTCCACCAGGGACGTGCGCAGCCTGCTGTAGACGGCGAGGGCGTCGGCGTGCCGACCGCAGCGGTACAGCGCCAGCATCAGCTGCCCGCACGACCGCTCGCGCAGCCGTTCCGCCTCGACCACCGCCTCCAGCTCGCCCAGCACGGACTGGTGCCTGCCGCACGCCAGCTCGGCGTCGAAGTAGTCCTCCATCGCGTCGAGCCGGGCGTTCTCCACCACGGTCAGCTCGGGCCAGCAGATCCCGCTCTCCACGAGATCGGCCAACGCCGCGCCGCGCCACGTGGCCAACGCCTCCCGCAGCACCTTCGCCGCGACCTCGGGCCGGCCGTGCTCGGCTCGGCCCCGTTCGGCGAGCTCGTGGAACCGGAACAGGTCCACCCGCGCCTGGTCGACCTGCAGCACGTACCCGGGCGCCTGGGTGGACAGCCGGGGCGCGCCCGGCCCGTCGGTCGCCGACAGCGCGGCCCGCAGGCTCCACACCGCGTTCTGCAACATCTTCCGCGCCGAGGTGGGCGGATCCTCACCCGGCCACAGCGCGGACAGCAACTGGCTGGTCGGCACCACCTGGTTCGCCTTGAGCAGCAGGAAACCGAGTGTGGCGCGCTGCTTGATGCCGCCGAGCGAGATCGGTCGCCCGTCGTGCAGCACTTCCAGCGGACCCAGTAATCGGAACTCCATGGTTTCGTTCCCCCAGCTGTTGTCGGACCGGCCGGGGCGGGGGTGCCCGCCCCGGCCACCACGCCTGACGACGAGCTGGACGTCAGGCGTTGCTCGTCTCCGCCACGGGCTCGTGGTCGGGCGCGGAGGACCCGCGCACCAGCACGGCCGTCACGACGGCGATGGCCACGGTGGCCACCGCGCTGACCAACCCGACGACGTTCAACCCGGAGGTGAACGCCGACCTCGCCGCCTCGACCACGTCCGCGCCGCCCACGGCGAGCGCGCCGGCCAGCGACTCCACCGCGTCGGCCGGCATGCCCTCGGGCAGCTCCGACCGGTACACCGCGGTGCCCACGCTGCCCAGCACCGCGACGCCCAGTGCCAGGCCGAACTCCATGCTCGTCTCCGACATCGCCGCCGCGGACCCGGCCCGCTCGGCGGGCGCGGCGCCCACCACCAGGTCGGTGCCCAGCGCCATCATCGGCCCGATGCCCAGGTACACCACGACCAGCCCGGACACCACCAGCGCGAGGCCGCCCGGACCGTCCACGAACGCCAGCAGCAGGTAGCCCACCGCCGACACCAGCAGCGCCGCCGCGACCAGCTTGCCCGCCGCGAACCGCTTGGCCAGCGCGGGAGCCGCCATCGACGACACGATCATCGCCACGGCCGACGGCAGCAGCCACAGCCCGGCGGCGAGCGGCGAGCGGCCGTCCACCATCTGCAGGTACTGCGTCACGAACATGTAGACCACGCCGACGACCGCCAGCCCCACGAGCAGAGCCAGCAACGCGCCCAGGAACGCGGGCCGCGCGAAGAGCCGCACGTCCAGCAGCGGGTCCGGCAGCGACTTCTGCCGCCGCACGAACAGCACCGCGAACACGAGGCCGACGACGACCGCCGCGACCGCGCCCAACCCGAAGCCGTCCGCCGCGACGACCTTGAGCCCGTAGATCACCGGCAGGATCGCGGCCAGCGACAGCAGCACGCTCACCAGGTCCAGCCGGCCCGGCTCGGGGTCGCGCGACTCGGGCAGCAGGATCGGCGCGGTCACCAGCAGCACCACCATCACCGGCACCGCCAGCAGGAACACCGAGCCCCACCAGAACAGCTCCAGCAGCGCGCCGCCGATCAGCGGTCCCGCCGCCACACCGGCCGAGAAGCACGCCGCCCACACGCCGATCGCGACCCCGCGCCGGCCGGGGTCGTGGAACATGTTGGTGATCAGCGCCAGGGTCGAGGGCATCAGGGTCGCGCCCGCGACGCCGAGCAGGGCCCGCGCGCCGATCAGCAGCGCCGGGTCGGTGGCGTAGGCAGCGGCCACCGACGCCGCGCCGAACGCCAGCGCGCCGATCATGAGCAGCTTGCGGCGGCCGATCCGGTCGCCCAGCGTGCCCATCGTGATCAGGAATCCCGCGATCATGAACCCGTACACGTCGATGATCCACAGGGTTTCCGTGCCGCTCGGGCGCAGGTCGGCGCCCAGGTGCGGCAACGCGAGGTAGAGCACCGTCGCGTCGACCGACAACAGCAAGGTCGGCAACGCGAGCACGGCGAGCCCGAGCCACTCCTTGGCCCCGGCCCGTTCGGTGCGGTCCATGTCCTTCCCCTTCCAGCTCAGGCAGGTCAGCGTGGTCAGTCGGGGTGCGGGTCGCGCAGCACCTCGATGAGGCTCGCGAACCCGTCACCGGCGTGGCCCCGTCGGATCGCTTGCTCCACCCGGGCCAGCAGGAAGCCCGGCAGGCCGTCGTCGACCCCGCCCGCCCGGCTCGCGGCGAGCAGGCGCTCGACCACGACCGCCTGGTGGCCCAGCGTCGTGCCGGGGTACTCGCCGCGGTCCACGCCGGCGGTCAGCTCCGGCACGGAGGCCACGACCCGGTGCAGCCACCGCGTGGCGTGCGGCAGGAAGTCGGTGGCGGCCCGGTGCTCGGTCGACACCAGCGAGAGGCCGTGGAGCAGACCGGCCCACGCACTCCACATCACGCCGAGCAACGCCATCTCGTACAGCGCGGGCAGCCCGACGTCATCGCCCAGGTAGGTCCAGGTGCCGCCCAACGCGGCCAACGTCGGCACATGCTCCTGGTACAGCGCCTTCGGACCTCCGTAGAAGGTCATGGTGGTGTCCGCGCCCAGCTCTTCAGCGGACGTGAGGATCGCGCCGTCGATGTAGCCGATGCCCCGTGACGCCGCCCAGGAGGCGGTGTCACGGGCCTCGTCCGCGGTGCCCGCGGTGAGGTTCACGACCACCCGGCCGGTGGTGTCGCCCAGCGAGTTGACGATCTCCCGCATCGCGCGGTGGTCGACCACGCGGACGACCACCAGCGGACTCGCCGACACGGCTTCCACCAGCGTCGCGGCGCGAATCGCGCCGTTGGCCGCCGGCTCGTCGGGACGTTGGTGGAAGCGGTGCCAAACCGTCGTCCGGTGACCCGCGTCCACGAACGCCCGGGTGAGCGCCGAACCCATCGGCCCGAGGCCGATCACCGTCACAGGCGAACGGTCGCCCGCCGTCATCTCCGCCCTCCTCTTCCTGACGTGACCACCGTCGCCGAGGCCCCTCCCGATCACCTCTCGGAGACCTCTCGGCTCTCTCGCTGAGTGTTCGTGAGCACGCTCTCCGTGACACGCGACCTTGATCGGCTGCCGTTATGGTGTGGTTTGTGCGTTTCGGCATCCTGGGGCCCTTGACCGTCTGGACGGAGGACGACTGCGTCGTCCCCGTCCCGGGGGTGAAGGCGCGCACCCTCCTGGCGTGCCTGCTGGCGCACGACGGCGAGGCGGTCTCGGCCGACCGCCTGGCCGACGAGCTGTGGGGCGACTCGCCGCCGAACAACCTGGCGGGCGCGCTGCACACCAAGGTGTGGCAGTTGCGCCGGGCGCTGGAGGACGCCGAGCCGGGCGCGGGGGAACTGGTGGTGTCCCGCCCGCCGGGCTACCTGCTGGACGTGCCCGCCGACGCGGTGGACGCGCGCCGGTTCGCCGCGCTGCTGGCCGCCTCGCACGAGACCGGTGACCTGCGGGCCAGGGCGGCGCTGCTCGGCGACGCCCTGGCGCAGTGGCGCGGCCCGGCGCTCGGGGACTTCGCCGACGCCGAGTTCGCCCGGCCGGTCGTGGCGCGGTTGGAGGAGCTGCGGCTCACCGCGCTGGAGGACCGGGCGGAGGTGATGCTGGGCCTCGGGGAACACGGCCTGCTGGTCGGCGAGCTGGGCGACCTGCTCGCCCGCCATCCCCTGCGTGAACGGCTGCGCGCCGCGCACATGCGCGCCCTCTACGCCGCGGGCAGGCAGAGCGAGGCGTTGGCGAGCTTCGACGTCCTGCGCTCGGTGCTGGCCGGCGAGCTGGGGTTGGAGCCGAGCGCCGAGCTGGTCGCGCTGCGGCAGAAGATCCTGGAGCAGGACCTCCAGCTCACGCCCATGCCGTCACCGATCACGACGGCAGCACGCCCGTTGACCAACCTGCCCGCGCAGATGACGCCGCTGATCGGCCGGGACGCGGCGATCGGGCAGGTGCGGGCGCTGCTGGACGCCGGCCGGCTGGTGACGCTCAACGGCATCGGCGGCGTCGGCAAGACCCGGTTGGCGCTGGCCGCGGCGGCCGAGGTGGCCGAGGGGTACCCGGACGGCGTGTGGCTGGTGGAGCTGGCCACGCTGGAGTCACCCGACGGCGTGGTGGAGGTCGTGGCGACCGTGCTGGGCGTGCGGGACGAGGTGACCGGCGCGGGGCCGCCGATCTCGCTGGCCACGCGGCTGGCCGAGGCGTTGCGCACCAAGCAGTTGCTGCTGGTGCTGGACAACTGCGAGCACGTGGTCGAACGGGTCGCGGACGTGGCCGAGATGCTGCTGATGGCCGCGCCAGGCGTGCGCATCCTGGCCACCAGCCAGGAGCCGCTGGGCATCGCGGGGGAGCGGCTGTGGACCGTGCCGCCGCTGACCCTGCCCGACGGCCAGGGCGTGTCCACGGCGGTGGAGCTGTTCGTGGCGCGCGCGACGGCGGCGGCGCCCGACTTCGTGCTGGACGGGTCCACTGTGGACGCGGTGCACGCGATCTGCCGCCGGCTGGACGGCATCCCGTTCGCGTTGGAGCTGGCCGCGACGCGGGTGCGGGCGCTGGGCGTGCACGAGGTCGCGGCACGCCTGCGGAACCGGTTCTCGCTGCTGACGGTGGGCAGGCGGGGCGCGCCGGCGCGGCAGCAGACGTTGCGCGCGGCGATCGACTGGAGCTGGGAGCTGCTGACCGAACCCGAGCGCGTGGCGCTGCGCCGGATGGCGGCGTTCAGCGGCGGGTGCCCGTTGACCGCGGCCGAGGAGGTGTGCGCCGGGGACGGCGTGGCGCAGTACGAGGTGCTGGACCTGGTGGCACGGCTGGTGGACCGCAGCCTGGTCAGCGCGTCGGACGTGGCCGGCACGCGCCGGTACCGGCTGCCCGAGTCGGTGGCCGCCTACTGCGCCGAGCGGCTGCGCGAGGCGGGGGAGGGCGACCGGGTGCGGGCCAGGCACGCCGCCTACCACGCCGACTTCGCGGTCCGGGTGATGGCGCACCTGCGCGGCCCCGACCAGCGCCGGTGGCTCGAACTGGCTGACGTCGAGGCGGCGAACCTGCGGGTCGCCCTGGACACCGCCGCCCACCAGGGCCGGGCGGACCTGGCGTTGCGCACGGTCAACGCGCTGGCCTGGTACTGGTTCCTGCGCGGACGGCTCGGCGAGGCGACCCGGGCGTTCGCGGCGGCGTTGGCCATCGGGGGGCCCTCCGACCCGTCCGAGCGGGCCAAGGCGCTCGCGTGGCAGGCGGGGTTCAGCCTGCGCGCCGGCGAGTCGACCTACCCGCTGGAGCACTACGACGCGCTGGCCGACGAGATCGCCGACCCGACGGGCCGGGCCACGGCCCGCTGGTTCCTCGGTTTCGCCCGCATCGGGTACGGCGACCACGACAGCAGCGAGAAGCACATCGACCGGGCGTTGAACGAGTTCCGCGCGTTGGGCGACCGGTGGGGCACGGCCGCGGCGTTGGCCGCGCTGGCGACGCAAGCCGTGCTGCGCGGCGACCTGACCGCGACCCAGCAGTACGGCGAGGAGAGCGCGGCGCTGTTCCGCGACGTCGGCGACGGGTGGGGTCAGCTGCAGGCGGGTGACGCGTTGGCGTCGCTGGCCGAGGTGCGCGGCGACTACGACCACGCGGTGCGCGTGCACCGGGAAGGGCTCCGCATCGCCGAGACGCTGGGGTTGTGGTCGGAGGTGTCGACCAAGCTGTCCGGCCTGGCCCGGATCGCGCTGCTGGAGGGCGACTACGCGCAGGCCCGCGAGCTGCACGAGCGGGCGATGCGGCTGGCCGCCGAGCAGAGCTTCACGTTCGGCGAGCAGTTCGCCGAGGTGGGGCTGGGGCTCGGCGCGCGCCGGGAGGGCCGGTTGGACGCGGCCGAAGCGCACCTGCGGCGCTGGCTGGACTGGTGCCGCCAGCTGGACGGTGACGTCGGCGAGGCGTTGATCCTGGCCGAGCTGGGTTTCGTGGCCGAGCAGCGCGGTGACGCGGCAGGGGCGCTGGCCCTGCACCAAGAGGGGTACGCGGTGGCGAAGGCCACCGGTGATCCCCGTTCGCTGGCGCTGGCGTTGGAGGGTTTGGCGGGCGCGCTGATGCTGACCGGTCGGCACGCCGAGTCGGCTGCCCTGCTCGGCGCCGCGTCCGCCGCCAGGGAGGCCGCCGGCGCACCGCTGCCCGTGGCCGAGCGCGCCGACGTGATCCGGATCGAGAGCGCGTTGCGCGTGGCGCTTGGCGACGAGTACGAGACCCACCACGCCCACGGCCGCACGCTCGACCCCGTCACCGCGCACAGCCTGACCGACCGCCGGGACTGAGGTCTCGGGGCGCCGTTCATCGGGCCACGACCGGGAACACCGCTCGCGACCCCGGGCGCGGGAACGCCGTCACGACGATGCCCGGGAGCGGGGCCGCGGCTCCGACCGCAACCGGTCGACGCCGCCGTCCGCGCGGTCCAGCGCCGCCCGCCCACGATTCCTACTGGCGCCACCGCTGCCCCACGTCCGCCCGGTACCCGCCCGACAGCGCGCGCCGGTCGCGGATCACCGTGCACCAGAGGACGGTGACGGCTCACGGAGGCCGCGGCAGGACCGCTCACCCGCGTGGACCCGGCCGGACCGCCGGCGCACGCTCTGGTCGAGAGGGTGGGCGTGCGCCGGTGGCCGGCTACTCGGGCTTGCGCAGCACCTCGAACAGCGAGCCGAACCCGCTGCCCGCGTGCCCGCGCTTGATCGCCTCCTGCGCCCGCTGCTTGAGGAACTCCGGCAGCGCGGCGTCCACGCCCTGGGCACGACTCGCGTCCACCAGGTGCTCGATCGCGATGGCCTGCATGCCGAGCGCCGAGCCCTCGTCCGGGTAGTCGCCCGCGTCCACCTGGCCCGCGATGCCGGGCACCTCGGGCGAGATCACGTGCTCGAACCACGCCTGCGCGTAGGGCAGGAACGCCGCGGCGGAGACGTTCTCCGACTTCACCAGGGCCAACGAGTGCATGAAGCCCGCCCAGGTGGTCCACATCAGGCCGAGCAGCGCCACGTCGTACAGCGACGGCAGACCCGCGTCCTCGCCGAGGTGGGTGCCCGCGCCGGCGATCGTGGTCAGGCTCGCGGAGTGGGCGTCGTAGACCGCCCGCGGCCCGCCGTAGAAGATCAGCGCCTCCTCCGATCCGATCATCGGGGGGATGGCCATGATCGCGCCGTCGACGTAGTCGAAGCCCCGTTCGGTGGCCCACGCGGCCGTCTCCCGGGCCTCGTCCGGCGTGCCGGAGGTCAGGTTGACGACGGTGCGGCCCGAGAGCGCGTCGCCGAGCGGGTCGAAGAGCTCGCGCATCGCGTGGTAGTCGAGCACGCACACGACGACCAGCTCGCTCGCGGCCACCGCCTCGGCCACGGTGGCGGCCCGGACGGCGCCCGCGGCGACCAGGTCGTCGGCCTTCTCGGGCGTGCGGTTCCAGACGGTGGTCGGGTGCCCCACGGCCACGAAGGACTTCGCGAGCGCCGAGCCCATCGACCCCAGACCGATCACTGTCACCGGTGCGCGGTTGTCCGAAGTCATCTGCAAGTTCTCCTCATGCTGTCCTGGTTCAACGGAGGGCGGGTGGTGCTCCCCACCGTCGTTCGCCTACCGCCACACCAGTCTGGCGCGACCCCCTCTCAGGCCGCTCTCGAACCGCTCCGCCACCGGCGAGAGGTCCGCCGGCGGTGCGTGCGGGTAATCGCCCGCTCATCGGCCGGTCACCGGGCGCTCCGGTGAACCTTCGATGACCGCCACCCCCTGCGACCTGCGATAGAACAGCGTCGCTCGCCGAAACCGCGGGCGCGGACCTCCACCTCACCATTCACCTCGATCGGAGTGAGAAATGAGCGCTTCTCCTGGTGCGCCCGAGTTCGCGGACTCCTACCTCGTCGAAGTGCTGTCGGAGTTCGGGCTGGCGCTGAAGTACGTGCGCGCCGAGGGCAACACCCTCTACTACCTGGCCGACGACGGCAGCGAGGTCGGCGTCTTCGACGCCGCGAGCGGGTTCGGATCGCTGATGTTCGGGCACAACAACCCCGAACTGGTCGAGCACGCCAAGTGGCTGCTGGACCAGCAGACCCCCGTGCACGCGCAGTTCTCCGGCTACTCCTACGCGATCGACCTCGCGGCCAAGCTGAACGAGATCATCCGCCGCGAGCTGAAGACCGAGGACAAGTTCTACGGCCTGTTCGGCAATTCCGGCGCCGAGGCCGTGGAGATCACGATCAAGCACGCCGAGCTCGATCGCGGCATGCGGATCAAGGAGCTGAAGGAGGGCATCGAGGCCAACATCGAGGCAGCCCGCTCCGCCCTCGCCGGCGGCGCCCGCGTCTCCGAGGCCGCGGCTGCCCTCGCGGGCGGCGCGGACTTCGACCGGCTCGTCGCCGAGGTACGCCGCCGCAACGCCGAGACCGAGGCGCGCCCGCCACTGTTCCTCGCCCTGGAGGGCGGTTTCCACGGCAAGCTCGTCAGCAGCGTCCAGCTCACGTTCAACGAGGAGTTCCGCGGCCCGTTCAAGGCGCTCGCCGCGCAGGCCCGGTTCATCCCTCGCGACCGCCCGGAGATGATCGAGAAGGTCGTCGAGGAGGAGCGGGCCGCGCTGCTGGACGTCGTCGTGCAGGACGGCGTCGTCGACCTGGTCGAGCGCGACTTCCCGGTGTTCGCCGCGTTCCTGGTCGAGCCGATCCTGGGCGAGGCGGGCATCTTCCCGATCAGCCGGGAGCTGGCGCGGACGCTGCGCGAGGCGTGCGACGCGATCGGCGTGCCGCTGGTCGCCGACGAGATCCAGTCCGGCATGGGCCGTTCCGGCACGTTCCTCGCGGGCACCCAGATCGACCTCGAGCCCGACTACATCATCCTGGCCAAGGCACTGGGCGGCGGCCTGGCGAAGCTCGGCGTGGTGCTGGTCAACGAGCACCGCTACCGCAAGGACTTCGAGCTGATGCACACCTCGACCTTCGGCCGCGACGGCTTCTCCAGCCGCCTGGCGCTGAAGTTCCTGGAGATGCTGGAGACCGACGGCGGCAAGGCCTACCAGCTCGCGGCCGAGCGCGGCGCCAAGGCCGTGGCGATGATGGAGGGGATCAAGGCCGACTACCCGGACGTCGTCAAGGAGGTCCGCGGCAAGGGCCTGATGCTCGGCTTCGAGCTGCACGACCAGAGCAAGTCGGCCGACCCGGAGATCCGCGAGGCGGTCGAGCACGAGGCGCTGGCGTTCGTCATCGGCGGCCACCTGCTGCGCAAGCACCGCATCCGCATCTTCTCCACCGCCTCCAACCTGGAGACGATGCGCTTCGAGCCGTCCATCCACCTCAGCGACGAGGAGCTGGCCCAGGTCGACGCGGGCTTCCGCGACGTGTGCCAGATCCTGCGCGACCAGGACGCGAGCAGGTTCGCATGACCAGCCAGGTCAGCTACCCGGTCATCGACACGGCCGGGCGCGACATCCACGGCGAGTCCGAGCGCCTGCGCGCGCTCGGGCGTGCCGTGCGGGTGGAGCTGCCCGGCGACGTGATCGCGTGGTGGGTCACCGACCACGCGCTCGTCAAGCAACTGCTCACCGACCCGAGGGTGTCCCGTGACACCTACCGGCACTGGCCCGCGTGGGGTGGCGGCGAGAGCGAGCTGGCCCAGACGTGGTCGCTGGCCATGTGGGTCGCCGACCGCAACATGATCACCGCGTACGGCGCGGAGCACACCCGGCTGCGCAAGCTGGTCGCCAAGGCGTTCACCGCACGCCGGACGCAGGCGATGCGCCCGCGCATCGAGGCGATCACCGAGGAGCTGCTGGCCGGGCTGGCGGACGTGCCCGCGGACGAGGTGGTCGACCTGCGCGAGCGGTTCGCCTACCCGCTGCCGGTCCGGGTGATCTCCGAGCTGCTGGGCATCCCGGACGAGATCCGCGACCCGCTGCTGCGGTCCGTGCACGAGATCATGGACACCTCCGCCTCGCCGGAGCAGGTCAAGGCCAACGAGCTGGAGCTGTACCGGCTGCTGCACGAGCTGGTCGCGATCAAGCGCACCCGGCCCGGCGACGACGTGACCACCGGCCTGATCCAGGCGCACGACGAGGACGGCGGCCACCTCAGCGAGCGCGAGCTGGTCGACACCGTGCTGCTGATGTTCACCGCGGGCCACGAGACGACGGTGAACCTGCTCGACCAGACCATCGCCCTGCTGCTGACCCACCCCGCGCAGCGCGCCGCCGTGCTGGACGGCTCGCTCGCGTGGGAGGACGTGGTCGAGGAGTCGTTGCGGCTGGAGGCGCCGTTCCCGAACCTGCCGCTGCGCTACGCCGTGGAGGACATCGACCTCGGCGACGCGTTCATCCCGAAGGGCGACCCGATCGTGATCGCCTTCGGCGCGGCCGGCCGGGACCGCGAGGTGCACGGCGAGGACGCCGCCGAGTTCGACCCGACCCGGCCCACGCGCCGCGACCACCTGGCTTTCGGCCACGGCGTGCACCACTGCCTGGGCGCGCCACTGGCCCGTCTGGAGGCCTCGGTCGGCCTGCCCGCCCTGTTCACCCGGTTCCCGGAGCTGCGGCTCGCGGTGCCGGCCGAGGAACTGCGCCCGTTGGGGTCGTTCATCTCCAACGGCCACGAGACGTTGCCCGTAGTGCTCACCCGAAGCGGGGAGGAAACGCCATGAGCGAAGTGCTGGACGCGGTCCGCGACATCGTGCCGAGGCTGCGCGAGAACGGTGCCGAGGCTGAGCAGAACCGCTGGATCCCCGAGGAGAACGTCGACCTGCTGGACAAGGCGGGCGTGTTCTCGATGGCGGTGCCGCGCCGGTTCGGCGGCCTGGACCTGCCGATGGCCGAGCAGATCGCCGTGCTGACCGAGATCGCCCGCGGCTGCGGCTCGACCGCGTGGACGGCGGTCGCGTGGGTGTCGAGCGCCTGGATGGCGACCCTGTACCCGGACCAGGCGCAGGACGAGATCTTCGCGGGCGGGTCGGTGCGCATCTCCGGTGGCTTCACGCCCACCGCGAAGGCCACGCCCACCGAGGGCGGCTACCTGCTCAACGGTTCGTGGCGGTTCAACACCGGCTGCCGCGGCGCGCACTGGGACCTGCTGGCCGCCATCGCCGAACGCCCCGACGGCACCGAGGAGGAGGTGTTCGCGATGGTGCCCATGTCGGAGCTGACCATCGCGGACGACTGGCACGTGTCCGCCGCGTCGGGCACCGGCAGCTCCACCACCACCGCCGAGGACGTGTTCGTGCCCGCGCACCGCGTCGTCACGGGCGAGGACGCGCTGATGGAGGGCGTCCCCGGTCGCACGCCCACGGCGCAGGGTCGGGCGTACAGCCTGATCAGCTACGTCGTCGCGGAGTCCGTCGCGGCCTACATCGGCATGGCCAAGGGCGCGCTGGAGGTCTTCCTGGAGCGCCTGCCCGGCCGCGGCCTGGCCTACACGTCGTGGACCGACCAGCGGCAGCACCCGTTGACGCAGCACCGCGTCGCGCTGGCCGCGAACAAGATCACGGCGGCGGAGACGCTGTCGGCGTCCTACGTGGACATGCTCCAGCGGCGTGCCGACGCGGGCGAGCAGCCGACGTGGGACGAGAAGGCGGCGGTCCGCGGCCGGGCGGGCACGGCGATCCTGCTCGTCAAGGAAGCCGTCGAGGCGTTGCAGACCATCGCGGGCGCGTCGGCGCTGAGCAAGTTCGCGCCGTTCCAGCGCTACCACCGCGACCTGCTCGGCCTGACCACGCACGGCCTCATGTCGCCCGACATGAGCCTGGAGGTCCACGGGCGGGTGCTGGTCGGCCTCGACCCCGAGACCCCGTTCCTGTAACACCGATGCCACTGGGGGCACGAGAAACATGAGTCAGTTGGTCAAGGCCGCCGGACCTACCCGCCGCGGCTTCCTCAAGGCGCTGGCCACGACCGCCGTCGTCGGTGGCGCCCTGCCTCCCGCCGTCGCGTCGGCGGCGGGCACGGGCACCCGGTCGACCCACGACGTGATCGTCGTGGGCGCCGGGTTCGCCGGTGTCACCGCCGCCCGGGAGCTGCGCCGCCGCGGCCTGCGGGTGCTCGTGCTGGAGGCGCGCGACCGGATCGGCGGCCGGACGTGGACCACCACGTTCGAGGGCGAGCAGGTCGAGCTGGGCGGCACGTGGGTCGACCCGTTGCAGACCACGGTGTGGCGGGAGATCGAGTCCCAGCGCATCGGGTTCGTCGCCGACGCCGCCGCCGAGCGGACGCTCTTCCCGACGGAGAACGGGTTCGGGTTCTTCCCGCCGGAGGAGTCCTTCGGCCGGCAGGGCGAGCTGCTGACGCGGTTCAGCGCGCGCGCCCGCGAGCTGTTCCCCGACGCCTACAACCCGTTGGCGCGGGCCGACCTGCTCCAGGCGCCGGACGCGCTGACGATCCGGCAGCACCTCGACTCGATGAACCTGTCCGCGCTGGACGAGAAGTGGCTCACCGGCGCGACCGGCGGCCTGGGCGGCGGCTCGACGCGGGGCGCGTACACGCAGTTCCTGCACTGGTGGGCGTTGTGCAACTACAACGCCGAGCAGTACTACGGCATCAACACCTACAAGCCGACCACCGGCATGAACGGCCTGGCCCGGTCGATCCTGGCCGAGGCGCAGGCCGAGGTGCGGCTGAACACGCCGGTGAAGTCGATCGCCGACGACGGCAGGCAGGTCACCGTGCGCACCGCGGTGGGTTCGGTGCACACGGCGGCGGCCGTGGTCGTGGCCGTCCCGGTGAACGTGTGGCGCACCATCGAGTTCTTGCCCGGCCTGTCGGCGGCCAAGCTCCAGGCCTCGCGCGAGACGATCGGGGTGCCGACCGCCAAGAAGCTGTGGCTGCACGTGGCTTCCTCGATCGGGAACACCTACGTGCACGCGCCCGAGGGCTACCCGGTGGACACCCTGGTGCCGTACAAGCAGACGTCCCAGGGCTGGCTGATGATCGGGTTCAGCGGCGAGCCGCGGCTGGACGTGAACAACGCCGCGCAGGTGCAGGAAGCCGTGCGGCTGGTCGTGCCGGACGCCAGGGTGCTGTCGGTGAAGGGCCACGACTGGGGCGGCGACCGGTTCGCGCTGGGCGGCTGGTCGTTCCGGCAGCCGAGGCAGCTGACCGGCCTGCTGCGCGCGGCTCAGCAGCCGCAGGGCCGGATCTCGTTCGCCACCAGCGACATCGCCTCCGGGTGGAGCGGTTACGTCGAAGGTGCGATGGAGTCCGGTCTGGTGGCGGCGAAGCAGGTGGCGGTCCAGGTGGCCCGCTGACGCGTCGGGCCCGTTGCGGGGAGGAGTTGCCGTGGTGGAAGCGGAGGAGTTCGACTACGTGGTGGTGGGCGCGGGCTCGGCGGGCTGCGTGCTCGCCGCCCGCCTGACCGAGGACCCGGCCGTCACCGTCGCCCTGGTGGAGGCGGGCGGTCCGGACGACCACCCGGCCATCGGCGTGCCGCTGGGTGCGCTGGAGCTGTTCGGGACGGAGGTCGACTGGGCGTTCACCACCGCGCCGCAGCCCGGCCTCGGCGGCCGGGAGGTGCCGTGGCCGCGCGGTCGGGTGCACGGCGGCTCGTCGGCCACGAACTTCCAGATGTGGGTGCCCGGCCACGCGGCCGACTTCGACGACTGGCACCCGTCGTGGTCGTGGGAGCGGGTGCACCCGCACTTCCGGCGGGCCGAGCGCTGGGCCGGCGAACGCGAAGCCGGTCCGGAGTTCGGCACGGCGGGTCCGCTGTGGATCTCGCCGCAGCGCGATCCCGACCCGAGCAGCACGCGGTTCCTCGACGCGTGCGCGGAAGTGGGGCTCAAGCCCGTCGAAGGCGGGCTGGGCGGTCCGGACAACACCGGGTGCGCGCTCACGCCCGTGACGCAGCGCGAAGGCGTCCGGTGGAGTTCCGCCGACGGGTACCTCAAACCCGCGTCGGGACGGCCGAACCTGACCGTGCTCAGCGGGCGGCGGGCGGAGCGGATCATGCTCGACCCCGACGGCCGGGCCACCGGCGTGCGGCTCGCGGACCGCGCGGTCACCGCACGGCGGGAAGTCGTGCTGTGCGCCGGTTCGGTCGGCTCGCCGCACTTGCTGCTGCTGTCCGGGATCGGGCCCGCGGACGAGCTGCGCGCGGTGGGCGTGACGCCGCGCGTGGACCTGCCCGGCGTCGGCCGCGGGCTGCACGACCACATGATCCTCGACCTGGCCGTGCACGCGCCGGACGCCACCCGCTTCCTCCAGGACGGTCGCGAGCAGTACGAGCGCGACCGGACCGGGCCGTCGAGCTCGAACATCGGCGAGGCGGTCGCGTTCCTGCGCGTCGACGGCGGCGACGGGCCGCCGGACGTGGAGCTGATCTGGTCGCCGATGGCGTTCGCCGACGACGGCGACCCGATCCCCGGCTACACCGTGGGCGTGGTGCTGCTGCGCCCGCGCAGCCGGGGACGGCTCACGGTGGCGTCGGCGGACCCGGCCGTGCCGCCGGTCATCGACCCCGGCTACCTGACCGAGGAGGCCGACGTGCGCACGTACGTCGCCGGGGTGCGGTTCGCCGAACGGGTCCTGGGCGCGGCGGCGTTGAGCGGCCTGCACACCGGGCCGGTCGCGCCGTGGCCCGCGGACGACGCCGTCGCCGACTACGTCCGGGAGCGGGCGACCACCGTGTTCCACCCGGTCGGCTCGTGCCGGATGGGCGACGTGGTCGACGAACGGCTTCGCGTGCGCGGTGTGCCGGGGTTGCGCGTGGTCGACGCGTCGGTGATCCCCGAGGCGCCGCGCGGGCACACCCACGCCCACGCCGTGATGATCGCGGAACGGGCCGCCGGGTTGCTCCGGGAAGACCGCGGCTGACCCCACCCCGCACCCCCTCCGACGACCCGCGCGCCACCCGGCGCGCGGGTCGTCGCGCATTTCCCCGAAAAACGCGCGGTTGATTGCCGAATGAGCGGCCAGTTATTCCGCGGTGAGTGAGCCCACCGGTCGTGCCATTAGCGTGTCCGGTGGGCCAAGCGGAATCCGTGAGGAAAGCGAGGACTCTCCCATGACCGCCCAGATCGACTTGCAGAACCTGGACCTGACCGACGACCCGGATGTCCAGAACGACGTTTTCCTGGCCGCGTTCAACTCGGGCCAGGGCGCCATCTTCGACAGCCTCTACCGGGACGACTCGATCTCCAACCTGTCCGGCGGGCCGTTGACCGGCCAGGCGCGCACGGACGCGATCATCGCGCTGCTGGCGACCAAGCCGAAGCTGAAGTCCACGGTCAAGGCCAGCTACACGGCGGGCGACACCTCGCTGATCATCGTGGACTACGACCTGGAGATCACCAAGGAGGACGGCGGCAAGCAGCGCATCCTCGGCAAGTGCACCGACGTGCTGGTGCGGGGCGAGGACGGCAAGTGGGTGATGGCGGTGGACCGCCCGGTCGCCGACAGCGTCGAGGACATCGAGGGCTGAGCCGCACGCGCGGGCCGCGTCGTCCGGCGCGGCCCGCGCCCTGCTCGCGGGAAGGACGTGTGCGATGGAACTGGCACCCGAGCTGACCGGGGTGTCCCCGACCGAGATGCGCTCCACCCTGGCCCGCTTCGCCACCGGCGTGGTCGTGCTGACCGTCGGTGGCGAGCACATGCACGGGATGACCGCGAACGCGTTCAGCTCCGTGTCCCTGGACCCGCCGCTGGTGCTGTGCTGCGTGGCCCGCACGGCGACCATGCACGGCTCGATCACCGCAGCCGGGCACTTCGCCACCTCGGTGCTGCGCGGCGACCAGGAGGCCAGCGCCCGCTGGTTCGCCGACGGTGACCGGCCCTCGGGACGCCCCCAGTTCGACCGGGTCGACTGGGCGCCCGGCCCGGCCACCGGCGCGCCGGTGCTCGCCGGCTCGCTGGCGTGGCTGGAGTGCGAGCTGGTCGACGTGCACGAGGCGGGCGACCACTCGGTGTTCATCGGCCGGGTGCTCGGCGCGGGCAGGGGCGACGGGCGGGAAGGGCTGGTGTTCTTCGACGGTGGCTACCGGCAGGTCGACACGAGCGAAAGGCGACGATGAGCATCTCCGAGATGGACGTGCGGCCCGCCGTGCGCCCGACGCAGCCGCCGCCGCAGCGCACCATGCGGGCGTTGCGCGACCGGCGGGACGAGCTGGCCGGCCGCATCGCGCTGGGCGACCGGGTGGCGGTGGAGCGCCAGCACCGGTTGGGCAAGCGGACCGCCCGGGAACGGCTGGAGCTGCTGCTCGACGAGGGTTCGTTCGTCGAGGTGGACATGTACCGGCGGGGCACGACCGGCGCGCACACCGACGGCGTGGTCGCGGGCTCCGGCACCGTGGACGGGCGGCGGGTGTTCGTCTACGCGCAGGACTTCACCATCTCCGGCGGGTCGCTGGGCGCGGGGCACGCCGAGAAGATCCACAAGGTGATGGACATGGCGGTCGCCACCGGGTCGCCGATCGTCGCGCTGAACGACAGCGGTGGGGCGCGCATCCAGGAAGGCGTGATGGCGCTCAACGGCTACGGCGGCATCTTCCGCCGCCAGGTCGAGGCGTCCGGCATCGTGCCGCAGATCAGCGTGGTGCTGGGGCCGTGCGCCGGTGGCGCGGCCTACTCGCCCGCGCTGGCCGACTTCACGTTCATGGTGCGGGAGACCGCTCAGATGTACCTGACCGGGCCGGACGTGGTGCAGGCCGTCAGCGGCGAGCGGGTGACGCACAACCAGCTCGGCGGCGCGGACGTGCACGGCTCGCTGTCCGGCGTGGCGTCGTTCGTGCACGACGACGAGGAGAGCTGCCTGGCCGACGTGCGGTACCTGCTGTCGTTGCTGCCGTCGAACAACCTGGAGCCGCCGCCGTCGTGCGAGCCGCCTGACGAGGACGACGACGTGCGGCCCGACCTGGCCTCCCTCGTGCCGGTGTCGCCGAACCAGCCCTACGACATCCGGTCGGTGATCGGCGAGGTCGTGGACGACGGCGAGTTCCTGGAGGTGCACGAGGGCTGGGCGGCCAACGTGGTGTGCGCGTTCGCCCGGGTCGGTGGCGAGGTCGTGGGCGTGGTCGGCAACCAGCCGCTGGTGCTGGCGGGCGTGCTGGACACGGCGGCGTCGCAGAAGGCGGCCAGGTTCGTGCGGTTCTGCGACGCGTTCGCCATCCCGCTGGTGACGCTGGTGGACGTGCCGGGCTTCCTGCCGGGCACCGACCAGGAGTACGGCGGCGCGATCCGGCACGGCGCGAAGCTGCTGTACGCCTACTGCGAGGCCTCCGTGCCGCGGGTGCAGGTCATCCTACGCAAGGCGTACGGCGGCGCGTACATCGTGATGGACTCGCGGTCGATCGGCTGCGACCTGTCGTTGGCCTGGCCGACCAACGAGATCGCGGTGATGGGCGCGGAGGCCGCCGTGAACGTCATCCACCGCAAGGAACTGGCCGCCGCCGCCGATCCGGACGAGCTGCGGCGGGTGCTGGTGGCCCGTTACGCGGACGAGCTGGCGCACCCGTACTACGCGGCCGAGCGCGGCCTGGTGGACGACGTGATCGACCCGGCGCAGACGCGGGCGGCGGTGCGGCGAGGGCTGGAAATGCTGCGCGACAAGCGTCGTCGCAGTCCGGCGCGCAAGCACGGCAACGTGCCGCTGTGACGAGCTGGACGGCTCGGGAGCCGGGCGGCACCAGCCCTCCGGCTCCTGGGCCGGTCACCGGCCGGTGAGGTCCGGCAACGCGCGCCGTTCCGGGATGCCATCGGTGACCCACACCAAGCGGGCGTCGGTGGCGGGCGGGCGGCTGAGCAGGCGGGCGGCGCGTTCGGGCGACCGCAGCCGCATCCGCGTGCCGCCGTTGGCGAGTACGACCTCGGCGTGGTCGGGGAAGGCCAGGCCCCAGGCGGCGATGTCGGCGTCGGTGTTGTCGTGCACCTGGACGACGGCGAACAGCCGGGGCGCGTCGTCGGCCACCATCTCGGCCACGAAGGTGTCCAGGTCGGGTACGAGCTCGGTCTCGGTCATGGCGCAACGCTAGCGATTGAAATTCAGCTTGCGGCTCAAGTGACATGGAGTCCGCTCGATGGAGTGAATGGCAGCGGGGATGCCGGGGCGGTCGGGCAGACTCCGGGTGTGATCACATCCGACCCCGGCCCGATCGTGCAGCGGATCCTGCTGGGTGCCGAGTTGCGCGACGCGCGGGAGGCCGCGGGGCTGTCCAGCGCCGACGCGGGCAAGGCCCTCGGCTGGTACTCGGGGAAGCTGTCGAAGGTCGAGCAGGGCGACCTGCAGGTCAGCGAGAAGGACCTGGCCAAGATCGTCCGGATCTACGGGATCCCCGAGTCCGCCGCTCCGGAGCTGCGGCGGTTGGCTACCGAGTCTCGCCGCAAGCTGCCACCGGCTCGGGTTCCGGAGCACTCGGTGAAGTACGTGAACCTGGAGCGCGCGGCCACCGAGTTGAAGGTCTTCAACCTCGACTGCGTGCCAGGAATCGTGCAGACCGCCCACTACGCCAGGGCGCTGCTGGAGCGGTCGGTGACCGCCTCGGCCACCGACGTCGACCGGATGGCCGAGGACCGGGCGAAGCGGCTGGAGTGGATGAAGTCCGAAGGTGCGCCCCGCCTCTGGTTGGTGCTCAGCGAAGAGGCGTTGCACCGCGAGATCGGCGGGCCGGAGGTGATGCGGGCCCAGCTGGCCGAGCTCCGGGCGCTGGGGAAGCTGCCGCACGTGTGCGTTCAGGTCGTGCCGTTCGACGCCGGTGCGCACTCCTCCCATGGTGTCGCCTTCACGATCCTGACCCTGCTCGCGGGGCGGCCGGGGATCGTCTACGTCGAAGGGCTGACCGCTTCGGACTACCTGGGGCGCGAGCACGTCCGCACCTACAACCTCGCTTTCGACAGCCTGCGGGCCAACGCCTTGAGCGAGCAGCGCACGGTTGAGAAGATCAATCGGCGTATTCGCGAGCTGTCTTAGGAGTGGCCAATGTGGCGGAAGTCGTCGCGCAGTGGTGGGGCGCAGAACTGCGTCGAGGTGGCTCGGTCCGCCGAACGGGCGGCGGTGCGGGACACCAAGAGCCGGGAGTCGGGGACGTTGGTGTTCCGGCCGGGGGCGTTCCAGGCGTTCCTCAACACCCTCAAGCAGTGAGAACGGCCCACCGACCGGGGAACGCGGTCGGTGGGCCGTCGGGGGCAGCCGACCCCTGGGGGTGTGGGTCAGCCGGGTAGCAGGGCGTTCGCGTTGTCGCGCAGCGCGGTGCACGCGGCGCGCAGGCCGGTGGCCAGTCGGTCGATCTGCTCGTCGGTGATGAAGACCGACGGTTCGAAGCGCAGGGTGTGGCCGGCGCTGGCAGTGGGGAAGACGCGGACGTGGTGGGCGTTGAGCAGGTAGCCCGCCAGCACGTAGCCGAGGAGGCCCTGGCCGGCCAGCTCGCCCACCGGGCCCGCGGCGCCGGTCTGGTCGTGGAACTCCAGGCCCAGCATCAGCCCGCGACCGCGGACGTCGGCGACGACGGTCGGGAAGTCGGCCTGGACCGCGCGCAACGCCGACGCCAGCGCCTGGCCCCGTTCCGCCGCACGTCCGCAGGCGTCGAGCCGCTCGACCAGGTCGACCACCCGCGAACCGATGTGGCAGGAGAACGCGTCCTTGGCGAACGTCGAGCTGTGCACCAGCTCGAACTCCGGCACGTAGGCCGACTGCCGGATCAGGGTCACGGCCGCCTTGGCGATGCCGCCGCCGAGTGCCTTGGCCAGCAGCACGTAATCGCCGCGCAGCCCGACGTGCGACGACGCGAAGAACGCGCCGGTCCGCCCGATCCCGGTCTGGATCTCGTCCACCACGACCGGGAAGCCGCCCGCGTCGGCCGCGGCGCGGATGTCGGCCGCCACCTCGGCGTCGAGCACGTGGATGCCGCCCTCGCCCTGGATCGGTTCCACGAAGAACGCGGCGATCACCGGCAGGTCGCGTTCCACCAGTCGGCCGTCGCGGACGTCGAGCAGCGTGACGCGGCACGCCTCGACCTCCTTGGCGACCTCGCCGCCCGCCACGAACCGCGCCTGCGCGGCCAGCGCCCGGAACGGCAGCCGGTAACCGGCGTTGTGGGTGAGCTGCACGCTGCCCGCCAGCTTGCCGTGGAACGACCCTTCGAGCGTCAGGAACACCGGCGGCGCGTCGTACCGGCCCTCGTTGTGCTCGCGGACCCGTTCGGCCAGGTCGGCGGGCGCGTCGGCCAGGTGCGCCTCGATCTCGTCGCGCAGCGCCGCGACCCGCGCGCCGCGGGCCATCTCGGCGTGCTTCAACGCGATCTCGACGGCTTCCGCGCCGGTGCTGGCGAAGATCGCCGAGTACGGCTCGTCGGTGCCGAACTCCCGCCACAGCACGCGGTTCAGCGCGAGGGCCAGGTCGTTGGCGTAGGGGTGGTCGGAGAACTGGGCGTGCACGGGGACCTGCCGGTCCAGCAGGTCCCGGGCGCACCGCACGACCTCCGGGTGGTTGTGGCCCAGCACCAGCGAGCCGTAACCGCCGACGAAGTCCACCACCGGCACCTCGTCGCCGGACGGCCGGCGCCACCACAGCGTGTCCGCTTCGCCGCGCACGTACTCGGCGTCCAGCCCCAGCTGGGACAACAGGCCGCCCAGGTGCGCCTCGGCCAGTCGCGGCTCCATGTCAGTTGTCGCCGAACGGGTTGTCGATGGCGTAGCGCCACTTGCCGTCCGGGCCCCTGCGCAGCACGTCCAGGCCCGTGCCGGACAGCGGCTCCTCGCCCTCGATGTCGAACGACCAGTCGACCACCAGCAGCGCGGTGTCGCCGGTCACGTACGACTCCTTGAGCTCGGCGCGCATCACCGGGCGCTTGGCCATGAACTCCTTCACGGCCTGCTCGTGCTCCGCGCCGCTGATGGGGTTCTCGGGGGCCCACACCGACACGGCGTCCTCGGTGTAGAGCGACAGGACGGCGTCGACGTCGCCCGAGTTCATCGCCCGGACGTACAGCGCGGTCATCTTGGTGGCGTCCTCGGGCAACGCGAAGTTCGTGGTCATGGGGACCAGTCCCTTTCTGGGTTTGGCCGGTTCTGGGTCGGGCCGGAATGACGGCACCGACGTTAACCAGGACTCGGTCACGCGCCGGTAATTCGCCGCCCGGAGAACGCCCGACGACCGTTTCGTGACTGCGCGGGCGCAATTCGTCGGTAGAACCGGAGATCGGAAAACCATCCCGCTCGCGAAGGGCTTGTCGATGACGAACCTGGACGACACGGTCGCGGTGGTCGGTGTGTCCTGCCGGCTGCCCGGTGCGACCGACCCGGCCGCGTTCTGGCGGCTGCTGCGCGACGGCCGGGACGCGGTGACCGAGGTGCCCGCGGACCGGTGGGAGACCCTGTCCCCGGAGACCAAGGCGGTGCGCGGCGCGCGGTACGGCGCGTTCCTGGACCGGGTCGGCTACTTCGACGCCGGGTTCTTCGGCATCTCACCGCGCGAGGCCGCCGCGACCGACCCGCAGCAGCGGCTGGTGCTGGAGCTGGCGTGGGAGGCGCTGGAGGACGCCGGGATCGTGCCCGGCTCGCTGGCGGGCACGGCGGCGTCGGTGTTCGTCGGCTCGTTGCGCGACGACTACGCCGGTCTGGTGCTCGGGCGCGGCGCGATCACGCAGCACACCAACACCGGCACGCACCGGGGCATCATCGCCAACCGCGTGTCCTACGCGCTGGACCTGCGCGGTCCCAGCGTCGTGGTGGACACCGCGCAGTCGTCGTCGCTGGTCGCGGTGCACCTCGCGGCGGAGAGCGTGCGCAACGGCGAGTCGCCGCTGGCCTTGGCGGCGGGTGTGAACCTGAACATCCTCGCCGAGGGCGCGCTGGGCGCGGACAAGTTCGGCGGGCTGTCGCCGGACGGCCGGTGCTTCACCTTCGACGCGCGGGCCAACGGGTACGTGCGCGGCGAGGGCGCGGCAGTGCTGGTGCTCAAGCCGCTGCGCGCCGCCCTGGCCGACGGTGACGACGTGTACGCGGTGATCCGGGGCAGCGCGGTCAACAACGACGGCGCGACACCGGGTCTGACCGTGCCGCAGCCCGCGGCGCAGGCGGCGGTGGTGCGGGCTGCGCAGCGGCGGGCCGGGGTGGACGCCGGGGCGGTGCAGTACGTGGAGCTGCACGGCACCGGCACGCCGGTCGGAGACCCGATCGAGGCGGCGGGGCTGGGCGAGGCGTTCGCCGGTCGGGCCGAGCCGCTGCCGGTGGGGTCGGTGAAGACGAACATCGGGCACCTGGAGGGCGCGGCGGGCATCGTCGGCCTGCTGAAGTCGGTGCTGGCCATCCGGCACCGCGAGCTGCCCGCGAGCCTGAACTTCCGCACGCCCAACCCGGAGCTGCGGCTGGACGAGCACAACCTGACCGTCCAAACGGGACGTTCCGCTTGGCCGCACCCGGACCGGCCGCTGGTGGCGGGGGTGAGCTCGTTCGGCATGGGCGGCACGAACTGCCACGTGGTGGTCGCCGAACCGCCCGCGCCGGCGCCGAACGCGATCGAGCCGGCCACCGCGACCGCCGACGGGTTCGCGGTGGTGCCGGTTTCAGGGCGCACGCCCGAGGCGTTGCGGGCGCACGCGGCCCTCATCCGGGACACCGAAGGCGAACCACGCGACCTCGGCTGGTCACTCGCCACCACGCGCACGTCGTTCGAGCACCGGGCCGTGGTGATCGCGTCCGACCGCGCCTCCCTCGACACCGGCCTGGACGCCGTCGCGGCGGGCGTGCCCGCGCCCAACGTCGTCAGCGGCACGGTCGCGGACGGCACGCTCGGCGTCGTCTTCACGGGTCAGGGCGCGCAGCGCGCCGGCATGGGCGCCGAGCTGCGCCGCGCGTTCCCGGTGTTCGCCGAGGCGTTCGACGAGGTCTGCGCGCACCTCGACCCCGGCCTGCGCGACGTCGTCACCTCGGGCGAGGGCCTCGACGACACCGCCTGGACCCAGCCCGCCCTGTTCGCGGTCGAGGTGGCCGCGTACCGGCTGGCCGAGTCGTGGGGCCTCACGCCGCAGGTCGTGCTGGGCCACTCCATCGGCGAGATCGCGGCCGCCCACGTGGCCGGGATCCTCTCCCTGCCCGACGCCTGCGCCCTGGTGAGCGCGCGCGGCAGGTTGATGGGCGCGTTGCCGGCCGGTGGCGCGATGGTCGCGGTGGAGGCGGCCGAGGACGAGCTGGACCTCCCGGACGGCGTCGCGCTCGCGGCGGTCAACGGTCCGCGCGCGGTCGTGCTGTCGGGGCCTGAGGACGCCGTCCTGGCCTACGCGAGGACGTTGAGCCACCGCACGAAGCAGCTCACCGTGAGCCACGCGTTCCACTCGCCGCTGATGGACCCGATGCTGGACGAGTTCCGCGACGTGGTGCGCGGCCTCACGTTCCACCAGCCGGTCATCCCGGTGGTGTCGACCGTGCGCCCCGACGCCGACCTCACCGACCCCGAGCACTGGGTCCGCCAGGTCCGCGAGCCGGTCCGGTTCCTCCAGGCCGTGCGCGCGCTGGACGTCACCACGCTGGTCGAGGCCGGGCCGGACGGCGTGTGCTCGGCGATGGCGGCCGACGCGGGCGTGCGCGCGTTCCCGATGATGCGCAAGGGCCACGACGAGGTGACCACGGCGCTGACCGCGTTCGCCGCCGCCCACACGCGGGGCGTGCCCGTCGACTGGTCCGCCCTGCACCTCGGGCGGCGCGTGAAGCTGCCCACCTACCCGTTCCAGCGCGAACGGCACTGGCTGGACGAGGAGGCCACGCCGGTCCGGGTCGAACGGTCGGCGGACGTCGCGCACCTGGTGCTGCACCACGTCGCCGCGGTGCTCGGCGCGGACCCCGGCAAGGTCGACCCGCGCCGCCCGTTCCGCGACCTGGGCTTCGACTCGCTGATGGGCGTGGAGCTGCGGGAGAACCTGGCCGCCGCGACCGGCCGCGCCCTGCCCACCGGCCTGCTGTTCGACCACCCCACGCCGCAGGCCTTGATCTCCTACCTGCACGAGGACGAGGTCACCGAGGAGGTGTTCGAGCAGCGCGAGCAGCACGACGAGCCGATCGCGATCGTCGGCATGGCGTGCCGCTTCCCGGGCGGCGTGGAGTCGCCGGAGGACCTGTGGCGGCTGGTCGCCGAGGGCCGGGACGCGATCGGGGAGTTCCCGACCGACCGCGGCTGGTCGGGCGACCTCTACCACCCCGACCCGGACCGCTCGGGCACCAGCTACGTGCGGGAGGGCGGCTTCCTGGCCGGCGCGGGCGAGTTCGACCCGGCGTTCTTCGGCATCTCGCCGCGCGAGGCGCTGGCCATGGACCCGCAGCAGCGGTTGCTGCTCCAGACCGCGTGGGAGGCCGTCGAACGGGCGGGCGTCGACCCGGAGTCGTTGCGCGGCAGCCGGACCGGCGTGTTCGTCGGCGGCACGGCGGCCGACTACGGGCCCCGCATGCACGAGGCGTCCGACCAGGCCGAGGGGCACGTGCTGACCGGCGCGACGCCGAGCGTGATGTCGGGCCGCATCGCCTACCAGCTCGGGCTGATCGGGCCCGCGCTCACCGTGGACACGGCCTGCTCGTCGTCCCTGGTGGCCCTGCACCTCGCGGTGCGGTCGCTGCGCAGCGGCGAGTCCAGCGCGGCCATCGCGGGTGGCGTCACGGTCATGGCCACACCCGGCATGTTCCTGGAGTTCTCCCGCCAGCACGGCCTCGCCGCCGACGCGCGGTGCAAGTCGTTCTCCGCCGACGCGGACGGCACGGCGTGGGCCGAGGGCGTCGGCGTGGTGATGCTGGAACGCCTGTCCGACGCCCGCCGCAACGGGCGCCGGGTGCTCGCCGTCATCCGGGGCAGCGCGATCAACTCCGACGGCGCGTCCAACGGCCTCACCGCGCCCAACGGCCGGTCCCAGCAGCGCGTGATCCGGCAGGCGCTGGCCGACGCCGGGCTGGAGCCGTCCGAGGTGGACGTGGTGGAGGCGCACGGCACCGGCACGTCGTTGGGCGACCCCGTCGAGGCCGAGGCCATCCTCGCCACCTACGGCCGCGACCGCGACGAACCGCTGTGGCTGGGCTCGCTCAAGTCCAACATCGGCCACGCGCAAGCGGCGGCCGGCGTCGGTGGCGTGATCAAGCTGGTGGAGGCGATGCGGCACGGCGTCATGCCGCGCACCCTGCACGTCGGCGAGCCCACCCCGAAGGTCGACTGGACGTCGGGCAAGGTCGAGCTGCTGGCCGACGCGCGCGAGTGGCCCGCGCCCCGCCGGGCGGGCATCTCGTCGTTCGGCATCAGCGGCACCAACGCGCACCTGGTGCTGGAGCAGGGTGACGTGCACGAGCCGACGCGCGCCGAGGTAGCCGCGCCCGTGCCGTGGGTGTCCAGCGGCCGGGACGCCGAGGCCGCCGTCGCCGGCCTGGACCGGGTCCGCGGTCGGACCGACGTCGCCGAGGTGGCCCGCGCGCTGGCCGGACGCACGCGCTTCGACCACCGGGCCGTCCTGGTCGGCGTCACGCCCGAGGACTTCTCCGGCGCCGCGCCGCTCACCGGTCGCGCGGTCCCCGACGGCCGCACGGCGGTGCTGTTCACCGGGCAGGGCGCGCAGCGCGCGGGCATGGGACGTGAGCTGTACGAGACGTTCCCGGTGTTCGCCCGCGCCCTGGACGAGGTCGTGGACGCCTTCGCGCCGCACCTGGACGTGCCGCTCAAGGACCTGATGTTCGGCGACCGCCCGGAGCTGCACGAGACCCGCTGCACCCAGCCCGCCCTGTTCGCCTTCGAGACCGCCCTGTTCCGGCTGGCGGAGCACCACGGCCTCACCCCGGACCTGGTGGCCGGGCACTCCATCGGCGAGCTGGTCGCCGCCCACGTCGCCGGGATCCTCACGCTCGACGACGCGGCCAAGCTGGTCGCCGCGCGCGGCCGGCTCATGCAGTCGGCCCGCGGCGGCGGAGTGATGATCTCAGTGCAGGCCGGGGAGGACGACCTCGGCGAGCTGCCCGACGGGGTGGTGCTCGCGGCCGTCAACAGCCCGACCTCGCTGGTGCTGGCGGGTGACGAGGACGCCGTCACGGCGTTCGCGAGCCGGTTCCCGCGCGCCCGCAAGCTCCAGGTCAGCCACGCGTTCCACTCGCCGCACATGGACGACGTGCTGGACGAGTTCCGCTCGATCGCCGCGACCGTCACCCACCACGAGCCGCGGATCCCGGTGATCTCCACGGTGACCGGCGAGCCGCTGGTCCCCGACGCCGACCACTGGACGCGCCAGATCCGCGGCACGGTCCGCTTCCTGGACGCCGTGCGCGGCCTGGAGCGGCACGGCGCGACGGTATTCGTGGAGGTCGGCCCGGACGCGGTGCTCGCGCCGCTCGCGCAGGCCGCCGGCGTCACGGCGGTGTCGCTGGGACGCGCGGGCCGGCCCGAACCGGTGACGGCGGTGTGGGGCATGGCGCACGCCCACGCCCACGGCGCGCCTCTGGACGTGGCCTCGTTCGTGCCCGGCGCGGACCGCGCCGACGACGTGCCGACCTACCCGTTCCGCCGCGACCACTACTGGCTCACCGACCGGCCCCGCGCCACCGGCCTGGTCACCACGGTGGTGGAGCTGGCCGAGCGGGACGAGGTCGTGCTCACCGGCGAGGTGTCGTTGACCGCGCAGCCGTGGCTGGCCGGTCACGTGGTCAACGGCTCGGTGCTGGTGCCGGGCACGGCGTTCCTGGAGCTGGCGCTGGCGGCGGGGGAGCGGGTCGGCCTGCCGCGCGTCGAGGACCTGACCCTGGAAGCTCCGCTGGTCGTGCCGGAATCCGGGTCGGTGTCGGTGCAGGTCACCGTGCGGGAGGGCCGGTTCACCGTGCACTCGCGCCAGGACACCTGGCAGCGGCACGCCTCCGGCACGCTCACCGAGGCCGCCACGCAGGCCGAGTCGTTCCCGTGGCCCCCGGAGGTCGACGAAGAGCCGATCGACGACGCCTACGACCGCCTGGCGGCTCTCGGCTACGACTACGGCGACCCGTTCCGCGGCCTGCGGGCGATGTGGCGTGACGGCGACACGGTCTACGCCGAGGTCGCGATCACCGCGCCGGTCAAGGACTTCGCGGTCCACCCGGCGCTGCTGGACGCCGTGCTGCACCCGCTCGTGCTCGAACCGGCCGACGAAGGCCGGATCAGGCTGCCGTTCGCGTGGAGCGGGGTGGAGCTGAACGCGGCCGGCGCGACCGGGCTGCGGGTCCGCATCACGCCCGACGGCGCCGACACCTTCGCCGTGGACGTCGCCGACCCGGCGGGCGTGCCGCTGGGCCGCATCGACGGCATCACGTTGCGCGCGGTCGCCAAGGACGCCCTCGCGGGCAGCTCCACGTTCGCGGTGACCTGGACCGAGGTCGCGGGGGACGAGCCGGTGGGCGACCTGGTGGTCGTGCCGCCGGCCGGGACCGACGACCCGCGCGCGGCCGTGCGCCGGGCGTTGGGGCTGGTGAAGGACTGGCTCGCGGAGGAGCACGACCCGGGCGACCGGCTGGTGTTCCACACCCGGCGGGCGGTCGCGGCCCAGCCGGGCGAGCCGGTGGACGACCTGGCCAACGCCGCCGTGTGGGGTCTGGTGCGGGTGGTGCAGTCCGAGCACCCGGACCGCGTGGTCGTGGTGGACGCCGAGGACGCCGACGCGGTGCCCGCCGCCGTCGCGACCGGTGAGCCGCAGGTCGCCGTGCGGGACGGCCGGTTCCTCGTGCCGCGCCTGACCCGGACCGAGTTGGGCGAGCCCGTGCGGCTGCACGGCACCGTGCTCGTCACCGGTGGCACGGGCGGGCTCGGCGCGTTGGTCGCCCGGCACCTGCACGACCAGCACGGCGTGCGCGACCTGCTGCTGGTCGGCAGGCGCGGCCTGGACGCACCCGGCGCGCGGGAACTGGCCGAGGAGCTGGGCGCGCGGGTGGCGGCCGTCGACGTGGCCGACCGCGAGGCGTTGGCCGAGCTGCTGGCCGGTGAGCGGATCACCGCCGTCGTCCACGCCGCCGGCGTGCTGGACGACGCGACCACCACGGCGTTGACCGACGACCAGGTGGACCGGGTCCTCGCGCCCAAGGCGCTCGCCGCCCGCCACCTGCACGAACTGGCGGGCGACGTCGAGGCGTTCGTGCTGTTCTCGTCGATCTCCGGCGTGCTCGGCACGGCGGGCCAGGGCAACTACGCCGCCGCCAACACCTACCTGGACGCCCTGGCCGCGCACCGCCGCGCGCAGGGCCTGCCCGCGGTGTCGCTGGCGTGGGGTCTGTGGGACGCGGGCATGGGCGAGACGCTGGGCGAGTCCGACCTGGCGCGCTGGGCACGTGCCGGTGTCGCGCCGCTCGACCCGAAGCGCGGCCTGGCGCTGTTCGACCGCGCGCTCGCGGGCGACGCGGGCCTGCTCGTCCCCGCCGCGCTGGAGCCGTCCCGAGTGGACGGTGACGTGCCGCCGCCGTTGCGCGGCCTGGTGAAGCGGCGCACCACCAAGACCGCGTCGACCACGTTGACCGAGGCGAACGCGCTGGACCTGGTGCGCTCGCTGGCCGCCGCCGCGCTCGGCCACGCCGACGGCGCCGCGGTCGACCCGGAGAAGGCGTTCCGGGACCAGGGCTTCGACTCGCTTGCGGGCGTCGACCTGCGCAACCGGTTGATCGCGGCCACCGGGCGCAAGCTGCCCACGACGCTGGTCTTCGACCACCCCACGCCGACCGCGCTGGCCGCGTTCCTGGTGGCGGGCAACCGGAAGGCCGAGCGGAAGGTCTCGGCCCGCGCGGACGAGCCGATCGCGATCGTCGGCATGGCGTGCCGCTACCCGGGCGGGGTCCGGTCGCCGGAGGACCTGTGGCGCCTGGTCGCCGAGGGCCGGGACGCGATCTCGGAGTTCCCGACCAACCGGGGCTGGGACGTCGACGCGCTGTACGACCCGGACCCGGAGAAGCTCGGCACCACCTACACCCGGCACGGGGGGTTCCTGCACGACGCCGACCTGTTCGACGCGGGCTTCTTCGGCATGTCGCCGCGCGAGGCGCTGGCGACCGACCCGCAGCAGCGGCTGCTGCTGGAGACGGCCTGGGAGGCGTTCGAGGACGCGGGCATCGACCCGACGACCCTGCGCGGCAGCCGGTCCGGCGTGTTCACCGGCGTGATGTACGACGACTACGCCTCACGCCTGCCCGAGACGCCCGACGAGGTCGAGGGCTTCCTGCTGGCGGGCAACACCTCCAGCGTCATCTCCGGCCGGCTCGCCTACACCTACGGCTTGGAGGGCCCGGCGATCACGGTCGACACGGCGTGCTCGTCGTCGCTGGTGGCGCTGCACCTGGCGGCGCAGGCGCTGCGCAACGGCGAGTGCGACCTGGCCCTGGCGGGCGGCGTCACGGTGATGGCCGGGCCGAGCACGTTCGTCGAGTTCTCCCGCCAGCGCGGGCTGTCGGCGGACGGCCGCTGCAAGTCGTTCTCCGCCGACGCCGACGGCACCGGCTGGTCCGAGGGCGTCGGCCTGCTGGTGGTCGAGCGGCTCTCCGACGCGCGCGAGCGCGGCCACCGCGTGCTGGCGGTCGTGCGCGGCTCGGCGGTGAACTCCGACGGCGCGTCCAACGGCCTCACCGCGCCCAACGGGCCGTCGCAGGAACGGGTGATCCAGGCGGCGCTCTCGGCCGCCCGGCTGACCCCGGCGGACGTCGACCTGGTCGAGGCGCACGGCACCGGGACGAAGCTCGGGGACCCGATCGAGGCGCAGGCGCTGCTGGCCACCTACGGCCAGGACCGCGAGGAACCGCTGCGGCTGGGGTCGTTGAAGTCCAACATCGGCCACGCGCAGGCGGCGGCCGGTGTCGGCGGGATCATCAAGGTGGTGCAGGCGATGCGGCACGGCGTGATGCCGCGCACCCTGCACGTCGGCGAGCCGTCCCCGCACGTCGACTGGTCGTCCGGCGCGGTCGAGCTGCTGACCGAGCCGCGCGAGTGGCGCGCCGGCCGTCCGCGTCGCGCGGCGGTGTCGTCGTTCGGCATCAGCGGCACCAACGCGCACGTCGTGCTCGAACAGGGCCCGGAGCCCGCGCCGGCCGACCGCGCCACGCCCGAGGTGGTGCCGTGGGTGCTGTCGGCCCGGGACGACGAGGCGTTGCGCGCCCAGGCCGCGGCCCTGCACGCCCACCTCGCCGAGCACCCCGACCTGGACCCGGCCGACGTCGGCCTGACCCTGTCGCGCCGGGCGCTGCTCGACCGCCGCGCGGTCGTCGTCGGCCGGGACGCCCTGCTCGGCGACCTCGCCATCGGTGACGGGGAGGGACGCGGCAAGACCGCGTTCCTGTTCACCGGCCAGGGCAGCCAGCGGGTCGGCATGGGACGGGAGCTGTACGAGACCTCGCCGGTGTTCCGGCAGGCGCTGGACGACGTCTGCGCGCACCTGGACCCGGTGCTGGACCGCCCGCTCAAGGTGGTGCTGTTCGCCGAGCCCGACTCGGCGGACTCGGCGCTGCTCGGGCAGACCGCGTTCACGCAGGCCGCGCTGTTCGCCGTCGAGGTCGCGCTCTACCGGTTCGTCGAGCACCACGGGGTGCGCCCGGACTACCTGTTCGGCCACTCGGTCGGCGAGGTGGCCGCCGCGCACGTCGCCGGCGTCCTCGACCTGGCCGACGCCTGCACGCTGGTCGCCGCGCGCGGCCGGGCCATGCAGTCCGCGCGCGACGACGGCGCGATGGCCGCGATCGAAGCCACCGAGGACGAAGTGCGGTCGTCGCTGCACGGCGTGCTGGCGGTGGCCGCGCTGAACGCGCCCCGCTCGACCGTCGTGTCCGGTGACGAGGCGGCGGTGGCGCGGGCGGTCGCGGAGTGGTCCGCCAAGGGCCGCCGCACGCGCCGGTTGCCGGTCAGCCACGCGTTCCACTCGCCCCACATGGACGAGGTGCTGGACGCGTTCCGCGCCGACCTGGCCGACGTGGTGTTCCGCGAGCCGTCGATCACCGTGGTCTCGGACGTCACGGGCGAGGTCGCGACCGTCGAGCAGCTGCGGTCGCCGGAGTACTGGGTGCGCCACATCCGGGAGGCCGTGCGCTTCCTGGACGGCGTGCGCACGCTGGAACGGCTCGGCGTGACGGAGTTCGTGGAGCTCGGGCCGGACGGCGTGCTGACCGCGTTGACCCGGCAGTGCCTGGAGCGGGAACCGGGTTCGGCGGTGGCGGTGCTGCGCGCGGGCCGGCCGGAGCTCGACCACGCGCTGTCGGCGTTGGGCGTCCTGCACACCCGCGGCATCCCGGTGACGTGGGACTTCGGCGACGCACGGCCGGTGACGCTGCCGGGCTATCAGTTCCGGGGACGTCGGTTCTGGCTGGACGCGCCCCGCTCCACGCGCTCGGCCGGCGAGTTGGGGCTGTCCGACCCCCGGCACCCGTTGCTCGGCGCGGCGGTCGAGCTGAGCGGTGGCGACACCGTCGTGCTCACCGGACGGGTGTCGGCCGGTGGCTGGCTCGCCGACCACCGGGTGCGGGACGACGTGCTGCTGCCCGGCACGGCGCTCGCCGAGATGGCGCTCGCTGCCGGCGCCTACACGGGGTTCCCGCACCTGGCCGAGCTGACGTTGTCCGCGCCGTTGGTGCTCGGCAGCGCGCAGGTGCAGGTCACCGTCGGTGCGCCGGAGGGCGGTCGTCGTCCCGTCACGATCCACTCCCGTCCGGATGCCGACTCGCCGTGGGAGCAGCACGCGGCCGGCGCGCTGGCCGAGGACGTCCCCGCGGCCGGTGAGTTCTCCTGGCCCGCCGATGCCGAGGCGGTGGACCTCGACGGTGTCTACGAGCGGTTGGCGCCGCACGGCTACCACTACGGGCCGGCGTTCCAAGGGCTGAAGGCGTTGTGGCGGTCGGGTGACGACCTGTTCGCCGAGCTGGTCCCGCAGGAGGGCGACGGGTTCCTGGTGCACCCGGCGGTGCTCGACGCCGCCCTGCACGCGTTGCTGCCCGGGGTGGCGGACGACGACGCGCAGGCCGTGCTGCCGTTCGCGTGGAGCGGGGTGACCGTGCACTCCACCGCGCCCGCCGTCCGCGCGCGGGTGACCCGGACCGGGTCGTCGGTGGCGCTGGTGCTGGCGGACGCGGCGGGCCGGCCGGTGTTGACGGTGGACGAGCTGGCGTTGCGGCCGTTGGGCGGCCGGGTGGCCCGGGACGGGCTGCACGCGCTGACCTGGCGGCCCGTGACCGTGCCCGGTGACCTGCCGCCGCACGGCCTGACCGTGCACCGGGTGCCGGAGCTGGACGCGCGTGAGGCGGTCCACCACACGCTCGACGTGCTGCGCCGGGCGGACCGGCCGCTCGCGGTCGTGGTGCGGGACGGGCTGGAGCACGCGGCCGTGCGAGGTCTGGTGCGCAGCGCGCAGGCCGAGCAACCCGGCCGGTTCAGGCTGGTCACCGCGGATGCCGACGACCTGGTGGACACGGTGTTGCGGTTGGGCGAACCCGAGGTCGCGGTACGCGGCGGGGAGGTGTTGGTGCCCCGCCTGGCCCGCACTCCGTCGGCCGACCGCCCGGTGGACTGGGGCGCCGGGCCGGTGCTGATCACCGGCGCGACCGGCGCGTTGGGCGCGGTCCTGGCCCGGCACCTGGTCACGACCCACGGCGTGGCGGAACTGGTGCTGCTGAGCCGGCGCGGTCCGGATGCGCCGGGCGCGGACCGGCTGGTCTCCGAACTGGACGCGAAGGTGCACCTGGTGGCGTGCGACGCGGCCGACCGGGACGCGCTGGCGGCGGTGGTGGAGCAGTACCGGCCGACGGCCGTCGTGCACACGGCGGGCGTGGTCGACGACGGCACGCTCACCGGGCTCACCTCCGAGCAGGTGGACCGGGTGCTGCGGCCCAAGGTCGACGCCGCCTGGCACCTGCACGAGCTGGCCGGTGACGTGTCGGCGTTCGTGCTGTACTCGTCGGTCGCGGGCCTGCTCGGCACCGCGGGCCAGGCCAACTACGCGGCGGGCAACAGCTACCTGGACGCGCTGGCCGAGCACCGGCACGCGTTGGGCCTGCCCGCGACGTCCCTGGCCTGGGGCCTGTGGGAGACCGAGAGCGAGCTGTCCGGCGGTCTGTCCGAAGTGGACCTGCGGCGGCTGGCCCGGTCCGGTCTGTCGCCGTTGGGCGCGGACGAGGCGATGGAGCTGTTCGACGCGGCCCTGGCGCACGGCGCGCCGGTGCTCGCCGTGACCCGGTTCGACCAGGCGGCGTTGCGGGGTCGGGACGACCTGCCCGCCGTGCTGCGGGACGTGGTCCGCGCCCGCAAGGTCTCGCCGGCCGCGGCGGCTGCCGACGTGGCGGACCTGGACCTGCCGGCGGTGGTGCGGACGCAGGTGGCGGCCGTGCTCGGGCACGACGACCCGGACGCGATCGACACCCGTCGGGCGTTCACCGAGCTGGGCTTCGACTCGTTGACGGCGGTCGAGCTGCGCAACCGGCTCGGCGCGGCCACCGGGCTGACGCTGGCGACCACGGTGGTGTTCGACCACCCGAGCCCGGACGCGTTGGCCGAGCACCTGCGGTCGCTGGTGTCGGCCGACGAGGAATCGCTGGTGGACCGCCTGGAAGCGGCGGTGCGCGCGGGCGAGCTGGACGACACCGCGCTGGACCGGCTGCGCACCCTGCTCGGCGCGGGCACCGCACTGGACACCGACCTCGACTCCGCTGACGACGACGCGTTGTTCGCGCTGGTCGACGAGCTGGACTAGGAGACGACGTGGCTGACGAGAACAAGCTCCGCGACTACCTCAAGCGGGCCATCGCCGACGCGCGGGACGCCCGCAGGCGGTTGAAGGAGGTCGAGGACCGCGACCACGAGCCGGTGGCGATCGTCGGCATGGCCTGCCGCTACCCCGGCGGCGTCAGCACGCCCGACGAGCTGTGGCGGCTGGTGGCGGAGGGGCGTGACGCGATCACGCCGTTCCCGACCAACCGCGGCTGGCCCGCCGACCTGCACGACCCCGACCCGGACCGGGTCGGCCGGTCCACCACCGGGCACGGCGGCTTCCTGCACGACGCCGACCGGTTCGACGCCGGGTTCTTCGGCCTGTCACCGCGCGAGGCGCTGGCCGTGGACCCGCAGCAGCGGCTGCTGCTGGAGACCACCTGGGAGACGGTGGAGGGCGCGGGCATCGACCCGGAATCGTTGCGCGGCAGCAAGACCGGCGTGTTCGTCGGCGTGATGTACAACGACTACGGCTCGCGGCCGAACCTGCCGCCCGACGACGTCGAGGGCTACCTGTTCAGCGGCAGCGCGGGCAGCATCGCGTCCGGTCGGCTGGCCTACACGTTCGGCCTGGAGGGCCCGACCGTCACCGTGGACACGGCGTGCTCGTCGTCGTTGGTCGCGGTGCACCTGGCGGCGAACGCGCTGCGCCGGGGCGAGTGCACGCTGGCGGTGGCGGGCGGCGCCACGGTGATGTCGACGCCGACCGCGTTCATCGAGTTCTCCCGGCTGCGCGGGCTGTCGGCGGACGGCCGCTGCAAGTCGTTCTCCGACCACGCCGACGGCACCGGCTGGGCCGAGGGCGTCGGCGTGCTGCTGCTGGAGCGGCTGTCCGACGCGCGCCGCAACGGCCACCGCGTGCTGGCGGTGATCCGGGGCAGCGCGGTGAACTCCGACGGCGCGTCCAACGGCCTGACCGCACCGAACGGCCCGGCGCAGGAACGCGTGATCCGGGCGGCGTTGTCGGCGGCCGGCCTGTCGCCGTCGGACGTGGACGTGGTGGAGGCGCACGGCACCGGGACGACGTTGGGCGACCCGATCGAGGCACGTGCGGTGCTGGCCACCTACGGCCGGGACCGCGAGCATCCGGTGTGGTTGGGGTCGCTGAAGTCGAACATCGGGCACGCCCAGGCCGCGGCCGGCGTCGGCGGGATCATCAAAGTGGCGCAGGCGATGCGGCACGGCATGATGCCCCGCACGCTGCACGCGGAGGAGCCCTCGAGCCACGTCGACTGGACGGCGGGCAAGGTCGGGCTGCTGACCGAGGCTCGCGAGTGGCCGCGCGGCGACCGGCCGCGGCGGGCCGGCGTGTCGTCGTTCGGGTTCGGCGGCACGAACGCGCACGTGGTGATCGAAGAGGCCGACGCCACGCCGGCCGAGGGCGTGCCGGAGGTCGTGACCGCCGGCGAACCGCCAGCGGGCGACGCGGTGTCGGTCGCGTCTTCGGAGGGCTCCGAGGGCGACCCGGGATCGCCGGCGCCGTTCGTGCTGTCCGGTCGCAGTCCCGAGGCGGTGGCGGAGCAGGCGCGGAGGTTGGCCGAGGCCGGGGCGGCCGGTCGGGACGCGGCGTTCACGGTGGCCACCCGCACGCCCATGCCGTACCGGGCGGCGGGCACCGACCTGGGCGACTTCCCGGCAGCCGTGATCCCGCCGCGCGGCAAGGTGGCGTTCGCGTTCACCGGGCAGGGCGCGCAGCGGGTCCGCATGGGGCTCGAGCTGGCCGAGGCGTACCCGGTGTTCGCCCGCGCGTTCGACGAGGTGTGCGAGCACCTGCCCGTGCGGGACGTCGTCGAGTCCGGCGTGGACCTCGACCTCACCGGCAACGCGCAGCCCGCCCTGTTCGCGGTCGAGGTGGCGTTGTTCCGGCTGGTGGAGTCGTGGGGCGTGCGCCCGGACTTCCTGGTCGGCCACTCGATCGGCGAACTCGCCGCCGCGCACGTGGCCGGTGTGCTGTCCCTCGCCGACGCCGCCGCGCTGGTCGCCGCGCGCGGCCGGCTGATGCAGGCGCTGCCGACCGGCGGCGCGATGGTCGCGGTCCGGGCCGCCGAGGACGAGCTGGACCTGCCCGAGGGCGTGGCGGTCGCCGCGGTCAACGGGCCGCGCTCGCTCGTCCTGTCCGGTGCGGAGGACGCCGTCCTCAAGGCCGCCGACGGGCTGCGCGGCAAGCGGCTCGCGGTCAGCCACGCGTTCCACTCGCCGTTGATGGAACCGATGCTCGACGAGTTCCGCGCGGTCGCCCGCACCCTGACCTACCACCAGCCGCGCATCCCCGTGGTGTCGACGGTGGCGGAAGGCTCCGACTGGACCGACCCCGAGTACTGGGTGCGGCAGGTCCGCGCCACGGTCCGCTTCCACGACGCCCTCGTCGCCCTGCGCGACCGCGACACGCGCACGGTGGTCGAGATCGGTCCGGACGCCGTCCTGAGCGGTCTCACCGCCGCCGCGTTGGACGACGTCAAGGCGGTGCCGATGCTGCGGGCCGGCCAGCCGGAACCGCTCACGGTCGCGAACGCGCTGGGCGAGCTGCACATGCGCGGCGTCGACCCGGACTGGGCGGCGGTGTTCCCCGGCGCGCGCAAGGTGCCACTGCCGACCTACGCGTTCCAGCGCAAGCGGTACTGGCTCGCGCCGTCCGCGAGCGGTGACGTGTCGGCGGCCGGCCTCACGTCGTCCGGGCACCCGCTGCTCGGCGCGACGGTCGAGCTGCCCGACGGCGCGACCGTGCAGACCGGCAAGCTGTCCCTGGCCACCCACCCGTGGCTGGGCGAGCACCGCGTGCACGGCACCGCCGTCGTGCCCGGCACGGCCCTGGTCGAGCTGGTCGGCGACGTCGCCGACCTGACCGTCACCTCCCCGCTGGTCGTCCCGGACACCGGCGCGGTGACCGTCCAGGTCGTGCGCACCGCGACCACCGTCGAGATCCACTCCCGCCGGGACGACGAGCCGTGGACCCGGCACGCCACCGGCACCCCCGACCCGGCCGACCACCCCGTGGACCACCTCGCCGAGTGGCCGCCCGCCGCACCCGAGGTCGCCGTCTCCTACGACGGCCTGGACCGGCACGGGTACGGCTACGGACCGACGTTCCAAGGCCTGCGCAAGGTGTGGCGCGCCGACGGCGAGATCTTCGCCGAGGTCACCGCGGACGTGCCGCCCGCCGGGTTCGCCGTGCACCCGGCGCTGTTCGACGCGGCGCTGCACCCGCTGCTGCCCGGCCTGGTCGAGGACGGTCCGGCCCGGTTGCCGTTCTCGTGGTCCGGCGTTCGGTTCCACAGCACCGCGGGCACGTCGTTGCGCGTCCGGATCACCCCGACCGGACCGGACTCGGTGGCCCTGCTGGTCACCGACAGCACGGGCACCCCGGTCGTCTCCGTCGCCGACCTCGTCCTGCGCCCGCTCACCGGCCCGGTCACCGGCACGGACCTGCTGTTCACCCCCACCCCCCGGTCCGCACCGGCCCACGTGGACCGCGTGTTCACCGTCGAGACCCCGAACGGCCCGGTGCCCGAGCAGGTCCAACACGTCACGCACCAGGTGCTGGCGGAACTGCGCGACTGGGCCGCCGGATCGGACGGCGTGCTGGGCGTGGCCGTCACCGACGACCTCGCGCACGCGGCCGTCGCCGGCCTCGTCCGCAGCGCGGCGGCCGAACACCCCGGCCGGTTCGTGCTGCTGCGCGACGGACAAGCCCTGGAACCCGTCCTCACCCCGGCCCCCCGCACCGGGCACGACGGCCCGGGCTGGGACACGGTCCTGGTCACGGGCGCGAGCGGTGCGCTCGGCGGCGCCGTCGCCCGGCACCTGGTCAGCCGGCACGGCGCGCGCAAGCTCGTGCTCCTCAGCCGCAGCGGCAAGGCGCCGGACGTCGAGGGCGCGGAGGTCGTGTCGGTGGCGTGCGACGCGGCCGACCGCGACGCCCTGGCCGCCGTGCTGGCCGAACACCCGGTCACGGCGGTCGTGCACGCGGCGGGCGTGGTGGCGGACGGCACGCTCGACTCGCTGACCCCCGACCAGGTCGACCGGGTGCTGCGGCCCAAGGTCGACGCCGCCTGGAACCTGCACGAGCTGGCCGGCGACGTCGAGGCGTTCGTGCTGTACTCGTCCATCGCGGGCGTCCTCGGCACGGCCGGGCAGGCGAACTACGCGGCGGGCAACACGTTCCTGGACGCGCTGGCCCGGCACCGGCATGCGCTCGGCCTGCCCGCGACGTCCCTGGCCTGGGGCCTGTGGGAGTCCGACAGCGCGATGTCCGGCGGTCTGTCCGACGTGGACCGCAAGCGGATCCGCCGGCTCGGGCTCAAGCCGATCGCGGTGGACGCGGCGCTGGCGGCGTTCGACGCCGCGCTGACCACCGGCGAACCGGTGCTCGCGGTGACCGGGCTGGACCGCGCCGCGTTGCGCGACGACCCGCACCCGGCGTTGCGGGAGCTGGCGCCGAAACGCCGTGCCGCGAGCAAGCCGAAGACCCTCCCCACCGACGTCCGAGCGCTGACGGACCTGGTCCGGTCGCACGTGGCGGCCGTGCTCGGGCACGCGGACCCGTCCGGCGTCGACGCGCGGCGGGCGTTCAGCGAGATGGGCTTCGACTCGCTGACGGCGGTCGAGCTGCGCAACCGGCTCGCCGAGGCCGTCGGGC
Organism: Actinosynnema sp. NPDC023794; assembly: GCF_040639675.1. Classification (NCBI taxonomy): domain Bacteria; kingdom Bacillati; phylum Actinomycetota; class Actinomycetes; order Pseudonocardiales; family Pseudonocardiaceae; genus Actinosynnema; species Actinosynnema sp. NPDC023794. The sequence goes on from NZ_JBFAFR010000012.1 coordinate 185,653, forward strand.
GGCGGCTGCCCACGACGCTGGTGTTCGACCACCCCACGCCCGCCGCGCTGGCCGAGCACCTGGCGGGCGCGGTCAAGCCGGCCGAGGAGAAGGTGACGGCGGCCGACGAGCCGATCGCGATCGTCGGCATGGCGTGCCGCTACCCGGGTGGTGTGCGCACGCCCGAGGAGCTGTGGGAGCTGGTCGCCGAGGGGCGGGACGCGATCGGCGAGTTCCCGGTCAACCGGGGCTGGGACCTCGACCGGCTCTACCACCCCGACCCGCAGCACCCCGGCACGACCTACACCCGGCACGGCGGGTTCCTGCACGACGCCGACCTGTTCGACCCGGAGTTCTTCGGCATGTCCCCGCGCGAGGCGCTGGCGACCGACCCGCAGCAACGCCTGCTGCTGGAAACCGCCTGGGAGGCCCTGGAACGCGGCGGCATCGACCCGACCTCCGCGCGCGGCACGAGGACCGGCGTGTTCACCGGTCTGATGTACCACGACTACGGCACCGGCGGCGCGTTGCCGCCCGAGCTGGAGGGTTACCTGGTCGGCGGCACGTCCGGCAGCGTCGCGTCCGGCCGCGTGGCCTACGCGCTGGGCCTGGAGGGCCCGGCGATCACGGTCGACACGGCGTGCTCGTCGTCGCTGGTCGCGCTGCACCTCGCGGTCAGCGCGCTGCGGCGCGGTGAGTGCGACCTGGCGCTGGCGGGCGGTGCGACCGTGATGGCCACGCCGACCGCGTTCGTCGAGTTCTCGCGGCAACGCGGCCTGGCCCCGGACGGCCGCTGCAAGCCGTTCGCCGCGTCGGCCGACGGCACCGGCTGGGCCGAGGGCGTCGGCGTGCTGCTGGTGGAACGCCTGTCCGACGCCCGCCGCAACGGGCACCCGGTGCTGGCCGTGGTGCGCGGCACGGCGGTCAACTCCGACGGCGCGTCCAACGGCCTGACCGCCCCGAACGGTCCGGCGCAGCAACGCGTCATCCGGGCGGCGCTCGCCGCCGCCGGCCTGGAGCCGTCCGAAGTGGACCTGGTGGAGGCGCACGGCACCGGCACGACGCTGGGCGACCCGATCGAGGCCGAGGCGCTGCTGGCGGTGTACGGCGAGCGTGACCGGCCGTTGGCGCTGGGGTCGCTGAAGTCCAACATCGGCCACACCCAGGCCGCGGCGGGCGTCGGCGGGATCATCAAGGTGGTCGAGGCGATGCGGCACGGCGTGCTGCCGCAGACCTTGCACGTGGACGAGCCGTCGCCGCACGTGGACTGGTCGGCCGGCTCCGTGGAGCTGCTGACGCGGGCCCGCGAGTGGGTGGTGGACCGGCCGCGCCGGGCGGCGGTGTCGTCGTTCGGCATCAGCGGCACCAACGCGCACGTCGTGCTCGAACAAGCGCCGGCGGAGGACGAGGTCGAGCGGGTCGACGGGCCGGCGCCCGTGGTGGTGTCCGCCCGCACCCCGCAGGCGTTGGCCGATCAGCTGGCACGGCTGGCCGCGGCCGACGTCCCGGTCGCCGACCTGGCCCACACGCTCGGCACGGGTCGTGCGCTCCTGGAGCACCGGGCGGTGGTCGCGGCTGAAAGCCCGGCCGACCTGCGTGACGCCGTGACGTTGCCCCGCGTGCGCGACGGCCGGACGGCGTTCGTGTTCACCGGGCAGGGCGCGCAGCGGGTCCGCATGGGGCTCGAGCTGGCCGAGGCGTACCCGGTGTTCGCCCGCGCGTTCGACGAGGTGTGCGAGCACCTGCCGGTGCGTGAAGCGATCTCGTCCGGCGACGGGCTGCACGAGACCGGGACCGCGCAGCCCGCGTTGTTCGCGGTCGAGGTGGCGCTGTTCCGGCTGCTGGAGTCGTGGGGCGTGCGGCCGGACTTCGTCGCCGGGCACTCGATCGGCGAGATCGCCGCCGCGCACGTGGCCGGGGTGCTGTCGCTGGCGGACGCGGCGAAGCTGGTCGCGGCACGCGGCCGGCTGATGCAGGCGTTGCCGCGCGGTGGCGCGATGGTCGCCGTGCAGGCTGCCGAGGACGAGCTGGAGCTGCCCGAAGGCGTGGCGGTGGCCGCCGTGAACGGGCCGCGCTCGGTCGTGCTGTCCGGTGTCGAGGACACGGTCCTGGCCTGCGCGAAGCCGTTCAAGCACACCCGGCTCACGGTGAGCCACGCGTTCCACTCGCCGCTGATGGACCCGATGCTGGACGACTTCCGCGCGGTGGCGGAGGAGCTGACGTACCACCGGCCGGAGATCCCCGCGGTGTCGACCGTCGGTGACGACGCCGACTGGACCGACCCGTCGTACTGGGTGCGGCACGTCCGCGAGCCGGTGCGGTTCCACGACGCCGCACGCACCCTGCTCGACCGCGGCGTCACGACGTTCGTGGAGCTGGGCCCGGACGCGATCCTGACCGGTCTGCTCGCGGCCGTGCTGCCCGAGGGGCACGCCGCGCTGCCCGCGCTGCGGCGCGACCGCTCCGAGCGGCGCGCGGCCGTCGAGCTGTTCGCCCACCTGCACGCCCGGGGTGTGGCGGTGGACTGGTCGGCGTTCCCGGGACGGCGGACCGTGCTGCCGACGTACCCTTTCCAGCGCGAGCGGTACTGGCTGTCCGCCAAGCCGCGCACCACGAGCGGACACCCCGTGCTGGACGTGCCGGTGCACGTGGCCGACCGCGACGAGGTGCTGTTCACCGGCACCCTGACCGAGCCGCTGACCGGCGCGGGCGTCGCGGACCTGGTGTGGCACGCGGGCCGCGAGGTCGGGTTCCCGGTGGTGGACCTCGACGTCGCCGCGCTGCCCGGTGTCGGCCGGGTCCAGCTGAAGGTCGGCGAGCGGGCCGGCGACACCCGGCCGGTGAGCGTGCACGCGTGGCAGGACGGGTGGGTCGAGCAGGCCAGGGGCACGCTCACGGCCGGTCCGGCGGTCGACGCCGAGGTGGACCTGTCGCTGCTGGCGCGCGAGGACGTGGAACCCGCCGTGTGGCGCGGCCTGCGGGCCACCGCGCCGGGCACCGCCGTGCGCGTCGACGGCCCGGTGTTCCGCGACGAGCAGGGCAACGAGGTCGCCCGGGTCGACTCGGTCGAGTTCCGCGCGCTGAACGGCGTGCCGCTGTACGAGGTGGACTGGGTGCCGGTCGAGCTGCCGGGGGCGGACTCGACGCCGGACGTGATCCGGGTCGAAGCCGGCCCGGACCCGGTGGCCACCGCGCACACCGCGACCCGGCACGTGCTGGCCGAGCTGCGCGAACGTGCCACGGGCACGGGGCGGGCGGTCGTGCACACCCCCGACCCGGCCGATCCCGGGGTCGCGGCGGTGTGGGGCCTGGTGCGGGCCGCGCAGGTCGAGGCGCCGGACCGGATCGTGCTGGTCGGGGGTGACGGTGACGTGGCCGCCGCAGTGGCGTCCGGCGAGCCGCAGGTCGTGTTCCGCGACGGGCGGGCGTTCGCGCCCCGGCTGGTCCGGGTGACGGCGCAGGCCGTGCCCCTGCCGGCGGACGCGGTCGTGCACCGGCCGGAGCCGCCCGCGCGGGCCACCCTCGCCGGCCTCACCGACGACGTGCTCACCGACGCCCTGCGCGCGACCGCCGAGGAGGCCTGGCGGCTGCACGGCGAGACGTCCGGGCACCTGGTGCTCGCGGCCACCGTGGAGGGCTTCGGCGCGGCCGGTCACGCCCATTACGCGGCCGGGGTGGCGTTCATGGAAGCCCTGGCGCACCAGCGTGCCGCGCAAGGGCTGCCGGGCACGGCGGTGATCGGCGGGTCGAACCCGGTCGTCACCGATCGGCCCGCGGTGGTCGCCGCGCCGCTGTCCGAGCTGCCGCGCACCGCGTTGCTGCGCGACCTGGTCCGCGCGCCGCGGGTGCCGTTGGCCGAACGGCTGGCGTCCGCCGGCGACGGCGAGCGCGGCCGGGTCGTGGAGGAGGTCGTCCGCACCCAGGTGGCGGCCGTCCTCGGGCACGGCGACCCGCGCCGGGTGGACCTGGAGAAGCCGTTCAGCGACCTCGGCTTCGACTCGCTCACGGCCGTGGACCTGCGCAACCGGCTCACCGCCGAGACCGGCGTCGCGCTGGAGGCGACCCTGGTGTTCGACCACCCGACGCCCGCCGCGCTCACCGGCGTCCTGCTCGACCGCCTCACGCCCGACGAGGCCGCGCCGGTGCTGACCGAGCTGGACCGGCTGGAGGCGACGCTCGCCGAGGTGGACGACGAGCAGCGGCAGCAGGTGACCGTGCGGCTGCGGACCATCCTGTCCCGCTGGGCCGAGCCGGAACCGGCCGACGTGCGCACCGACTTCGACTCCACGGCCGAGCTGTTCGACTTCATCGACAACCAGCTCGGTCGCGCCGCGCGCTGACCACCCACGACATCGAGGAGAGTGCAGTGTCCAACGAGGAGCGGCTGGTCGAGTACCTGAAGTGGGTGACGGCGGACCTCCAGCAGGCCCGGCAGCGCATCGCCGAGCTGGAGACGCCCGAGCCGGTCGCGATCGTGGCGATGGCCTGCCGCTACCCCGGCGGCGTCACCTCGCCCGACGACCTGTGGCGGCTCGTCGCCGAGGGGCGGGACGGCATCACGCCGTGGCCGACCGACCGCGGCTGGGACGTCGACCGGCTCTACGACCCCGAACCGGGCGTGCCGGGCAAGACCTACACCCGGGAAGGCGGGTTCGTCGACCACGCCACCGAGTTCGACGCCGCGTTCTTCGGCATCTCGCCGCGCGAGGCGCTGGGCATGGACCCGCAGCAGCGCGTGCTGCTGGAGACCGCGTGGGAGCTGTTCGAACGGGCCGGCATCGACACGACCGCGTTGCGCGGCAGCCGCACGGGCGTGTTCGCGGGCGCGGGGGAGCAGAGCTACCTGGGCCTGGCCGGGCCGGAGGAGCTGGAGGGCTTCCTGATGACCGGCAAGCTGGGCAGCGTGGCGTCCGGGCGGATCGCCTACACGTTCGGCTTCGAGGGCCCGGCGGTCACCGTGGACACGGCGTGCTCGTCGTCGCTGGTGGCGCTGCACATGGCGGTGCGGTCGCTGCGGACGGGCGAGTCGACGTTGGCCGTGGCGGGCGGCTGCACGGTGTACGGCTCGCCCACCGGGTACGTCGACTTCTCGCGCCAGCGCGGTCTGGCGGCGGACGGCCGGTGCAAGTCGTTCGCCGCGGCGGCGGACGGCACCGGCTGGTCGGAAGGCGTCGGCCTGCTGCTGCTGGAGAAGCTGTCCGACGCCCGCCGCAACGGCCACCCCGTGCTGGCCGTGATCCGGGGCAGCGCGGTCAACCAGGACGGCGCGTCCAACGGCCTCACCGCCCCGAACGGCCCCGCGCAGGAACGCGTCATCCGCGCCGCCCTGGAAGACGCCCGACTGTCCACTTCGGACGTCGACCTGGTGGAGGCGCACGGCACCGGCACCCGGCTCGGCGACCCCATCGAGGCGCAGGCGTTGCTGGCCACCTACGGCCAGGGCCGTTCGACGCCCCTGCTGCTGGGATCGCTGAAGTCCAACATCGGGCACAGCGTGGCCGCGGCCGGCGTCGGCGGCGTGATCAAGGTGGTGCAGGCGATGCGGCACGGCGTCGCGCCGCGCACCCTGCACGTGGACGAGCCGACGCCCGTGGTCGACTGGTCGGCCGGCTCGGTGGAGCTGCTGCGCGAGGCCCGGCCGTGGCCGGAGGCCGACCGGCCCCGGCGGGCGGCGGTGTCGTCGTTCGGCGTCAGCGGCACCAACGCCCACGTGGTGCTGGAGCACGTGCCCCAGGAGCAGGCGCCGGCCGCCGAAGCCGACGGTGAGCTGCCGTTCCTGCTCTCGGCGCGGTCGGCCGAGGCGCTGCGGGCGCAGGCGGAACGGCTGCGTGCCTTCCTCGCCGACCGGCCCGACGTCTCACCGGTCGACGTCGCCTTCACCCTCGCCGCCGGCCGCACGGCCCTGGAACACCGGGGCGCGGTCGTGGCCCGTGACCGGGACGAGCTGCGGGCCGCGCTGGAGGCGTTCGACGGCGGTGCGTCCGTCCCGCAGCGGGGTCGGACCGCGTTCCTCTTCACCGGCCAAGGCGCGCAACGCCCCGGAATGGGTCGTGACCTGCACGAACGCTTCCCGGCGTTCCGGCAGGCGTTCGACGGGGTGTGCGCGCTGCTCGACCCGCACCTGCCCGCGCCGCTGAAGGACGTGGTGTTCGGCGACTCCGACCTGCTGCACCGGACCCGGTACACGCAGCCCGCGCTGTTCGCGTTCGAGGTGGCGTTGTTCCGGCTGCTGGAGGAGTGGGGTGTCCGGCCGGACCACGTGGCCGGCCACTCGCTCGGTGAGCTGACCGCCGCGCACGTCGCCGGCGTCTTCTCGCTGGAGGACGCGTGCACGCTGGTCGCGGCACGCGCCCGGCTGATCGGCGAGCTGCCGGAGGGCGGCGCGATGGTCGCCGTGGCCGCGCCCGCCGCGGAGGTCGAGCCGCTGCTGACGCCGCGGGTGGGGCTGGCCGCGGTGAACGGCCCGGCGTCCGTCGTGGTGTCCGGCGATGAGGACGCGGTGCTGGAGGTCGAGGCCGAGGTGCGGGCTCGCGGTCGCCGGACCAAGCGGCTCACGGTGAGCCACGCGTTCCACTCGCACCGGATGGAGCCCGCGCTGGAGGAGTTCCGCCGCGTCGCCGCGCGGATCACCTACCACGCGCCGGTGATCCCGATCGTGTCCAACGTGACCGGCGCGGCCGACGCCGACGTGACCTCGCCCGACTACTGGGTCCGGCACGTGCGCGAGGCGGTGCGGTTCGCCGACTGCGTGCGGACGCTGGCGGAGCAGGGTGTGACCACGTTCGTGGAGGTCGGTCCGGCCGCCGCGCTGACCCCGATGGTGCGTGAGACCGCGGACGCCGCCGCGGTGGCGTTGCAGCGGGACGGCCTGGTGGCCGCGTTGGGCGAGCTGCACGCGGCCGGCGTGCCGGTGGACTGGCGCGCGTTCTTCGCCGGGACGGGCGCGCGGCACGTGGAGCTGCCGACCTACCCGTTCCAGCGGCAGCGGTTCTGGGTCGAGCACCAGGAGTCGGTCGACGTCGCGGAACTGGGCGTGACGCGGGCGGACCACCCGCTGCTCGGTGCGGCGGTGCCGGTGGCGGGCGCGGACGAGGTCGTGTTCACGGGCAAGGTGTCCGTGCGCAGCCACCCGTGGCTGGAGCGGCACCGCGAGCACGGTTGCGTGGTGCTGCCGTCGTCGGCGTTGGTGGAGTTGGCGATCCGCGCCGGCGACGAGGTCGACCTGCCCCGGCTGGCGTCGATGGACGTCCTCGCGCCGATCGTCGTGCCGGACCGCGGCGGTGTGCTGGTCCAGGTGCGGGTCGCGAACGGGCAGCTGACCGTCCACACCAGGCTGGACGGCGACTGGGCGCTGAACGCCGCCGGCACCCTCGCCCCGGCCACCCGGCCCACCTGGCCGGACGACGCGGAGTGGACCGGGCTGGAAGCCGTCGCCCCCGACGGCTTCCGCCTGCACCCGTCGCTGCTGGACGCCGCCCTGCGGCTGGTCGGCGACGGCGACGCGGTGCACTGGCGTGATGTGGAGCTGCACGCCGTCGGCGCGTCGGACGTGCGGGCTCACGTGGACGGTGACCACGTCCTGCTCGCCGACCCGAGCGGGGCGCCGGTGGCCACGATCGGGTCGGTGCGCCTGCGCCCCACGGCCGCCGACGCCGTGGCGGACGCCCTGCTGCGCCCGCAGGACGCGCTGCTGGACGTGGCGTGGGAGCCGGTCGAGCTGCCGCCGTCCGACGTCACGCCGCGCGTCCTCCGGTGGCTGCCCGACGGCGACCTGCACGCCCGGGCCGCGTCCGCGCTGGCCGACCTGCGTGGTGACGCGCCGCTCGTGGCGGTGACCCGCGGCGCGATGCGTGACGTCACCGACGTGGACGGCGCGGCGCTGTGGGGGCTCGCGCGGTCGGCGCAGTCCGAGCAGCCGGGCCGGATCGTGCTCGTGGACGTCGACGACGACCCCGCGTCGGAGGCCGCTGTCCCGGCCGTCGTCGCGGCCGGCGTGCCGCAGGCGGTGGTGCGGCGCGGTGTCGTGCACGTGCCGAAGCTGCGGCGCGCGCAGGCCGGCCGGACGGCGTGGCCCGTCGACGGCGCGGTCCTGATCACCGGCGGCACCGGCACGCTCGGCGCGATGGTCGCCCGGCACCTGGCCCGGCGGGGCGTGCGGGAGCTGCTGCTCACCAGCCGTCGCGGTCCGGACTCGCCCGGCGCGGCGGACCTGCGCGACGAGCTGACGTCCCTGGGCGCGTCCGTCCGGATCGTCGCGTGCGACGCGGCCGATCGCGCTCAGCTCGAGGCTGCCATCGGCGACACCCGGCTGACGGGGGTCGTGCACACGGCAGGCGTCATCGACGACGCCCTGATCAGCGACCTGACCCCGGAACGGCTCGCCGCCGTGCTGCGGCCCAAGGCCGACGCCGCCCGGCACCTGCACGAGCTGACCCGCGGCCACGACCTGACCGCGTTCGTGCTGTTCTCGTCCATCGCCGGGGTCATCGGCGGCGCGGGCCAGGGCAACTACGCCGCCGCGAACGCCTACCTCGACGGCCTGGCCGCGCACCGCGCCGCGCTCGGCCTGCCCGCGACGTCGGTCGCCTGGGGCCTGTGGGCCGAGTCCAGCGGCATCACCAGCGGGCTGAGCGAGCTGGACCGGGCCCGGATCGCGCGCGCCGGCTTCCGGCCGGTGGAGACCGAGCAGGGTCTGGCGATGCTCGACGCCGCCGTGGCGTCGGGCGTGCCGGCCCTCGTGGGCGCGCCGCTGGACCTGGCCGCCCTGCGGGCCCGCCCGGACCAGGCGCCGCCGCTGCTGCGCACCCTGCTGCCGCCGGTCCGGCCGGTCGCGCGCACCGGCGCGCCCGTGCCGGACCTGGCCGAGCTGTCCGCGGACGAACGGCGGGCGGTGGTCGGCGAGCTGGTGCGGCGGGAGGTCGCGTCCGTGCTGGGCCTGTCCGGCGAGGTGGAGGACAAGCCGTTCTCCGACCTGGGCTTCGACTCCCTGCTGTCGGTCGAGCTGCGCAACCGGGTCGCTGCCGCCACCGGGCTGGCCCTGCCCGCCACCGTGGTGTTCGACCACCCGACGCCCGGTGCGCTGGCGGCGTTCCTGGCGGGCGCGGCCGGCGCGGCGGACGTCGACTACGACGAGGTGCTGGCCGATGACGTCCGGCCCGCCGAGCAGGTGGTGCGCACGGTCGACGCGCCGGAGAACGTGCTGCTCACGGGCGCGACCGGGTTCCTCGGGGCGTTCCTGCTGCGGGAGCTGCTGAAGGCGTCCGCGGCGACCGTGCACTGCCTGGTGCGCGCCGCCGACGAAACCGAGGGCCTGCGCAAGGTCGAGGCGAACCTGCGCTGGTACCGGCTGTGGGACGAGGTGGACGCGACCCGCCTGCGCGTGGTGCCCGGCGACCTGGCCCAACCCCGCCTCGGCCTGTCCGAGCAGACCTACGACCGGCTGGCCCGCGAGGTGGACGCGGTCTACCACGCGGGCGCGACGGTGAACTGGCTGCGGCCGTACGCCGAGCTGCGCGCGCCGAACGTGCACGGCACGCAGGAAGTGCTGCGCCTGGCCGCCCGGCACCGGACCGTGCCGGTGCACCACCTGTCCACCACCGGTGTGTTCGCCGGTGCGCGTGAACCGGGCGTGCCGCTGACCGTGGACGACCCGACGGGCCCGCCGGACGCGCTGCCCAGCGGCTACCTGCGCAGCAAGTGGGTGGCCGAGCAGCTGGTCGCCCAAGCGGCCGAGCGGGGGCTGCCGGTGCGCGTGTACCGGGTCGACCTGGTCTCCGGCGACCAGGTCAACGGCGCCTGCCAGACCCGGGACTTCGTGTGGCTGGCCACCAAGGGCCTGATCCAGGCGGGCGCGGTGCCCGCGGGCCTGGACGGCACGGTCCCGATGGTGCCGGTCGACTACGCGTCGGCCGCGGTGGTCAGGCTGTCGCGCGAGTCGGGCGGGGTGTTCCACCTCTACAACCCGGGTCGGGTGAGCTGGCGGGAGATCGTGGCCCGGCTGCGCGCCCGCGGCTACCGGCTGGAGGAGCGCGGGTGGGCGCGGTGGCGGCGGGACGTGCTGGCCGACCGCGACAACGCCCTGATCCCGCTGTTGGACGCGTTCGAGATGATGGTCGCCGACAACGCGGGCTTCTACCCGGCGGTGGACGTGTCGAAGACCGAGCAGGCGCTGGCGGGGACCTCCATCACCTGCCCGCCGATCACCGGCGACCTGGTCGACACCTACATCAGGTTCTTCGCCGAGACCGGCTACTACCCGCCGAGGCGGGAGCCGGCACTGGTCGCGGGCGCGTGAGGGGTACCGGCGACCCCGCTGGTCAACCGGTCAGGACTGCCGGGCCGAGGCGGAGCAGGCCGTCGTCCAGTGGGACGCACCGCTTGCCGCCGCGGCCACGCAGTGCCTTCAACGCGCCCGGCGCGATCACGGCGTTCATCCAGCCGCAGGGGTTGGCGGGCCGGTGGGTCTCGAACCGCACCGGCCCGTCGCCCGAGTCGAGGGTGAACACGGCGCCGCGGTCGAGTCCGTCCACGTCGAACCCGCGCAGCACGATGTTGCGCCGCACGACCAGCGGGCTCGGCGTGGCGTGCAGGCCGAGCCCCCCGGTGACGTGCTCCAGCGACTCGACGGCGAAGACCGTGACGGCGGCCGTTCGGTGTGCGGGCCGGTTGAAGTAGCGGTCGCCCACCAGACCGAGACCCGCCCGGACCACGACGTGGTCGCGCGAGACCGGCTCGGGGTCGTGCCGCGGCCCGTCGCCCGGCCGCCCCTCGTAGGCGTGCACGGGCGACACGTGCAGCGCCACGATCTCGACGGTCGTGCTCACCGCTCGCCGAGTTGCCACTCAGGTCGGACGTAGTGGCAGGTGTACCCGTTCGGGTAGCGCTCGAGGTAGTCCTGGTGCTCCGGCTCGGCCTCCCAGAAGTCGCCGGCCTGCGCCACCTCGGTGACGACCTTGCCCGGCCACTTGCCCGACGCGTCCACGTCGGCGATCGTCGCCTCCGCGATCCGCTTCTGCTCGTCGTCGGCGTAGAAGATCGCCGAGCGGTAGCTCGTGCCGATGTCGTTGCCCTGGCGGTCGCGCGTCGTCGGGTCGTGGATCTGGAAGAAGAACTCCAGGATCTGCCGGTAGCTCAGCTGGGCCGGGTCGAACACGATCTCGATCGCCTCGGCGTGGCTGCCGTGGTTGTGGTACGTCGCGTTCGGGACGTCGCCGCCGCTGTAGCCGACGCGGGTGGAGACGACGCCCGGGTGGCGGCGGAACAGGTCCTGCATGCCCCAGAAACACCCGCCCGCGAGAACGGCCTTCTCGGTCACGGTAGCCATGTGGCGCTCCACTCCTCAGTCCGAAATATCTCCACCAGCGTGAACGCTCCCGTGCCTCGCTGTCATCCCGGGGTGGCTGTGACCCGCGGCTCGGCGTGAACGGCCAGGTCTCCGCGTGAACGGCCAGGGCCCGGTGCGGAGGTCGCGAGCCTCCGCACCGGGCCCTGACCGACTGCGAGCAGGCGGGTCGACTGCCCGGCCGCTACCTGGCCGTGCAGGTCGGCGTCATCCCGGCGCCGTTCCCGGTGGCCTGGTAGCCGAACTCGGTCGACTGGCCCGCGGCGAGGTTGCCGTTGAAGCTGACGTTGGTGAAGTTCACCGCGCCGGTGTTGCCGCTGCGGTTGACGTTCCACGCGTTGGTCACCGTGGCGCCGGACGGCAGCGTCATGGCGACGGTCCAGCCGCTGACCGGCGAGGAGCCGGCGGTGACCTTCACCGTGGCCACGAAACCGCCGGTCCACTGGTTCAGCGACACCGTCGCGGTGCAGCCACCGGGCTGCGACGACGTCGTGGTGGTCGTCGTGGTCGTGGTCGTCGTGGTGTCGCCGGTGGTTGTGGTGGTGGTTGTGGTGGTGCTGGTGGGGCCGGTGTCGAGGGTGGGGGTGGTCCAGTCGCGCCATTGGGCGAGGTTGCCGGTGGCTTTGCTGTGCATCTGGATGACGCCGGTGTGGCTGCCGGTCTTGAGGAGGTACTTCTGGACGGTCTGGGTGATGTGGGTGCGCCATTCGGTGCGGTTGGCGCAGTGGTTGCCGTCGGTGACGTTGGAGTGGTAGGTGATGTTGGCGCCGGCGCCGAGGGCTTTGTAGACCTCGGCGCCGCCCAGGGCGGCGACGCTGGCGGAGCGGGGGCCGAGGTTGGCGATGTGGGGGTTGTCCATGATGAACAGCCCGCGCGGGGCGACCATCGCCACCAGCGAGTGGGTGTCGAGGGGTGTGGCGTTGGGGTTGGTGGTGTAGGGGCTGAAGGCGTCGCCGAACCAGGGTTGTTCGCCGTAGGCGCTGGCGAGGGTCTGGCCGCCTTCGGCGTTGACGGCGCGGTAGACGGGCAGGCCGGCGGTGCCGGACTCGATGGGCATGGTCAGGGCGACGCGTTGGTCGAACACGCCGGCGGCGAAGGCGCCCTTGCCGAAGCGGGAGCAGCCGGTGACGCCGACGTCGGCGCGCAGGACCGTGCCGCCGGAGGATTCGATGACGTCGATGACGCGGGACACGCCCCAGGCCCAGGCCATGAGCAGGCCGGTGGGGCTGGTGTTGCCGTACAGGGTGTAGAAGGCGCCCTGTTTGTTGCTGCGGGGGGTGCCCTCGCGGCCCACGGCGTAGGGGTCGAAGGTGACGGTCGCGGCGCCGGCGGCGCGGATGGCGGCGGTGTCGCCGCCGAACCCGCCGTAGACGATCACCACCGGGAACGGGCCCGTGCCCGACGGCAGCTGCACACCGGCCGAGAAGCTCGCGCTGCGGCCGTTGTGGGAGACGTTGACCGTGATGGTGCTGCCCGACACCGTCCCGGTCACCGACGCCGGTTTCGCGGGCTTGTCGCCGTAGACGTGCCGCTCGGCGAGTTCGCGGATCTCCGCGCGCCGGCACCGCCAGTCCGACCGCGACGTGATCCGCCGACCGTCGAGCTTCGTGAACGGATCCGGCAGGCGCGAGTTCGACGGGAACGACCCCGGCAGGCCGACCGGGCAGTCCGCGCCGTCGTCCTCCACACCCGCCAACGCCACCACATCACCCGCCGCGGCGTTCGCGGCCGTGGACCGCGCCACCGCCGTCACCGCCCCGGCCAACGCCAACACCGCGACCGCGAACACGAGCACCGCCGAACGGACTCTCACACGGCCTGAACTGATGATCACCAGGGCTCTCCTTTGAGACGAGGTGCAGACAGGAACACCGGACAACGATTCGCAGCGGCGACCTAAAGTTTCGAACAGTCGGCCGAAACGTGTCAATGAATCTCGGTGCTCCGCTTCAGTTCGCGGTCTCACTTGGCGAGCGCCGAACGTGGCAGCGGACCGTGGCGCGGTGGCGAGAAGTCAGTTCCGGCCGGTGAGGAGGAAGCGGAGGTACCGGCGGTAGGTGATGGGCCGGAACGCGTCGGCGCGCGTGACGCCCTCGGCGGCGGCCCGCTCGGCGCGTTCGAGGCGCACCGCGGCTTCGGCCACCGCCCGGTCGTGGTCCACGCGGGTGTGCGCGGTCGTGGTGTTGGCGGTCCTGATCTCGTCCGCGAGAGCGACTTGTGCGGCGCGCAGCTCGGCCCGCAGCTCACCGAACCGCGCCTCGGCCTCGGCCAGCACCTGCTGGTGCTCGGCGTCGAGCCGGGTCCGTTCCGCGGCGAACCGGATCCGGAGCGCCCGTTGCTCCACCGGGGTCAGCGTGGTGGGTCGACCGGCCTCGACCTCGGCGGTCCGCCGTTCCCGCCACTGGTCGATGAGCACCGCGGACACCTCGCCGACCCTCGCGGCGCTCACCGCGCGACCGTCGACCAGGACGAAGATCGCCACCCGGTCCAGACCGTCCGCCTCGTAGCGGACGCCGACGAAATCGGCCGCGGTGCGGATGCCGACGGCTTCGAGGTTGGCGATCTGCTTCGGCCCGACGCCCTCGACGCCGGCGGTCGCGAGGCGGAACTTCGCCAGTTCCGCGCGCAGGTGCGCCTTCTGCCGCCGGACCAGCAGCCGCTGCTCCTCCAGGTGCATCCGGGCCAAGGACCCCTGCCGGTCGCGGTCGATGCGGTCCAGGTGCTCCTTCACGGTCCGCTGGTGCGCGCGGAGGCGCTGGTCGTGCCACTGCTGCAGGCCCCGACGCCGCCGGTCCTGCTCCGCCTTGGCCTGTTCGGTCGCTTCGGCGACCTCCCGGGCGGCCCGGTCGACCCGCGCGGCCTGGGCGGCGGCGGCCAGGCGGGCGTCGGCGAGCCGCTTGCGCTCCGCCCGCGCGGCACGGGCCCGGGTGGACTCGGGCTGACGCCGGTAACCCGCCGCCGTGGCCGCCGCCCACGCCAGCACGGCGGACACGTCCGCGACCGCGAGCGCCTCGTCGACGAGGATCGCCGCCGGCACGCCGAACGGCAGCAGCACCGCCAGCACCCACGTCAGCGCGGCCAGGGCGGGTGTGCGACGGCCGAACCGCACCAAGGGCGCAGGCGCGGGCAGGTGCGGTTCGAGGCGTTCCGCCACCCACGCGGGCAAGCCGGGGCCGACCGGCTCCGGGTTCCCGAAATGCTCCACGCCGGATAGCTCCACGCCGCCGAGGCGTTCGAGCGGCGGTGGCGCGGCGCGGTGGTGGAGCAGGATCTCCTGGAAGCGTTCGGCGAGTCCCCGTAAGCGCGCGTCGGGGTGACCGGTGAGCGTGGCGAGCCGGAACGAGCCCGCCGGGTCGACGAAGTCGGACTCCGCGAGCAGCAGGTGCTCGGCGTCCTCGTCGCGCAGCTGCCGCCACAGCGAGGGATCGGTCGCCAGGGCCACGAGCGACAGGTAGACCACCCAGGACGAGAACCGGTCGACCTCCGGGCCGAACTCGGCCGCGGTGCGGTCGGGCGACTGGTAGTTGCGGTGCCCGGTCTCGACGGCGGGCAGCCCGGCGAGCGCGGGCACGTACACGCCGTCGTAGTCGACCAGCTTCATCGAGCTGTCGGCGGTGATCAGGAGGTTGCCGTGCTGGAGGTCGCCGTGCCCGACGCCCGCCGCGGCGAGCCGGTCGACCAGGTCCGCGAACCGCTCGGCGACGCGCGAGACGGCCGCGGAGTCGTCGACGTGCCGGTCGATCCAGCGCAGGAGGTTGACCCCCTCGATCCACTCCATCCGCAGCACCGGGCGCCAGACGCCCTCCACGAGGATGCCCCGGCCGAGGTAGTCGAAGCCGACCGTCCAGTCCTCGTCCAGGCGCGCCAGGTGCTCGCCGACGGCGCGGTAGCGGGCGGCCTGCTCCGGCGCCTCGCGGGTGAAGCACTTGATCGCGTACCGGGTGCCGTCGGCGGCCGTCACCGAGAAGACGCCGGCGAAGTTGCCGGAGATCGCGCGCGGGCGGCCCAACGCGTCGACCCGCACGTCGGCCCCGGCGAGGTCGGTGCCGCGGAAGCACAGCGCGGTGTCCTGCAACGCCTCGACGTAGGTCGCGCCCGACGGTAACGCGGGGGCGGGCTCGTCACCCGAGGTCGACGTGGACGACGGTGACATCGTCATCGCGCATCAGCCCCTCCGCCCGTGCGTTGGCCAGCCAGGCCGTGAACCCGTCGAGATCACTGGATCGCGTGAACTTCGCCAGCACCTGCCACGGTCGGTCGCCACGGTCGGCCGCCCGCAGGAACCAGGCGGCGAGCGCGTCCGTGCAGAGGAAGAACCCGTCACCGCGCTCCGCCGTGCCCGACACCGTCCGCACGTGCCGCGCCAGCAGCTCGTGGTCGCGGTTGAACGCGTTGACCAGGCCCGGCGCGTTGTCGAACGCCTCCGCCGACTCGATCGGGACCGCGCGCAGCAGCCGGTCGTCGCGGGTGTGGAACAGGCAGCTGTCACCCAACGCGGCGACATCCCACCGGGTCACCCCGGACGGATCGGTGTCGAACCGCGCGGCGAGCACCGTGGCGTGCGGGCCGCGGTCCAGCTTGGGCTGCTCGTACCACGCGATCGGGCGGTCGTCGGCCTCGCGCCCGGCCACGTAGTCCGCGAGCCACTCGCCCCACGCCTCGCCTGCGCGCACCAGCGCCGCGGCGAACCGGTCCACGTCCCGCAGCGCGCGGTCGTCTTCCCGCGCGGCGTCGGCGACGGTCCGCGTCAGCAGGTCGGCCCACTCACCCGCGAGCAGGCTCTCCGACGCGCCGTCGGCCACGGCCGCGAGCACGGGCCCGTCCGGGACCGCCACCACGTGGGCGGCGTCCTCGAACTCCCGCGGTGTGCTGCCGCGCTTGGGCACGCGGAGGGAAGAGGTGACCATGCCGCTGCTCAACGCAGGTCCGTCGCACGCGTCCCGATGTCCAGGAACTGCACGAGCGAGGTGATGTCGGCGTTGTAGACGAACCCGCGCGCCAGGTCGCCGGCCGGCACGCCCTGCTGGAGCGCGTAGAAGCGCATGTGGGGCGGCAGCAGGCTGGACATGCCGAACAGGGTGCGCGCGTAGGCGTCCGGCAGTGCGACATCGGTGTCGGGGAACGTCACCGGCACGGCGTTGGCCGCGGAGACGTGCAGGTTGAACAGCAGCGCCGCGCCGTCCGCGGTGACGTGCGTCTGCACGCCCCACGCGGCGCCGGCCGGGTCGCCGTCGGTGGACTCGCCGTCGGTCAGGTTCAGCACGATCGGCGGGAAGCTGTCCGGGTGCCGGGACACCCAGTCCGACACCAGCGACTCGGCCGAGGTCAGCGCGCGGCACATCGGCGTGGCGCCGTGGGCGACCGGGTCGACCCAGACCGGGAAGCGGGTCGTCGTCTCGACCAGCCCGCCCGCGCCGTCCGGTACCTTCTTCGTCCGCTTCTCCACCCGCGCGGGCTTCTCCGCGACCTGGCTGAGCGGCACGAGGTCGCGCCCCGCGAGCGGGCCGGTGAACGCGGAGCCGACCGCGTGCCCGTAGCCGATGACGGCGACGTGGAAGTAGTCGCGGACGCCCTCCTCCTTCGCGCACTTCACGCTGAGCTCGGCGAGCAGCCGGTTGATGGCGTCGGCGACCACGTCGGCCTTGCGCTGCTGCCCGCCGCCGATCGGGTCGTTCATCGACGCCGACTGGTCGACCAGGAACACGAAGCAGGACGGGTTGGCGCGGCTGATCTCGGCTGCGTAGGTCACGAAGGGTGTCCACCTCTCCCACGGGACGGTGTGTGGATCACCCGAAAGGCTAGCGCCAACCGGGGCGGGCAGGTCCCGGTGCCACCACTCAGCCCTCCGGCAGGATGCCTCGCCGGAACGGCTCGACGCCGACGGTGTGGCGCACGTGGGTGGGCTCGACCAGCACCATCACCCGCCGTTCGCCGGGGATCCGCCACTCGTACCGCTCGGTCCCGAGGTACTTCCGGGCCAACAGGTCCATGCCGCGCTCGGCCTCGTCGCCCACGACGAACCGGACCGCGCGACCCCGGATCTCCACTCGGTCGTACGGGTTGTCGGTGCTCACGCAGGACAGCGACAGCCGCGGGTCGCGGCGCAGGTTCTCCTCCTTCACCCGGCCGAGCGCCGTGTTGAACACGACGTGGTCGCCGACGAGGTCGACCCACATGGGGGTCACCTGCGGCGAGCCGTCCGGGTTCACCGTGGCCACGTGCCAGAACGTCGGCGCCAGCAGCCGTGCCTTGACCTGCTCGTCCAACTCCACGTCGCCCTCCGCGCCGAAGACACCTCGACCGATTATGTCGGGACACCGCCACGGGTCAGTTCGTGCATTCGGGTTGCCGGTCCGGGGCCGGATCGGTCACCGCGGGGCAGTGGGTGGAGGTGCGGGTGGGGCTCATCGTCCACGTCGTCGTGGCCGGCCGGTACCCCATGCCGCCGCCGTCCTCGGTCGCGAAGAACACGTCCTCGCCGCCGTTGACCGGGACCATGCGGAACCCGCCGCCCTCGGCGACGCCGATCTCGACGCGGTAGGCGAACGGGCCGGTCGTGCCGGTCAGGTCGATCACGACGTCGAAGCCGGCGTCGGCGCCCGGCTCGACCTGGTGCCGTTCCTCGAAGGTCAGCGGCCGGGGGTCGCCGTTGACGTGGAAGCGCGCCTCGGCGGGCTCCGGGAACGGGGGCGTGGCGCCAGGTCGGGGCAGGCACAGGAGCCGGACCACGGGCGCGTGCTCACCGGGGTAGGGCGTCGGATCCGGCACGACCCGCATGTAGGTGCTCTCGATCGTGGTGCGGCGGTCCGCCGAGAAGGTGACGGTGTGCGCGGCGTCGCCGACGGGGAGCGCGCCCTCCCGCAACGCCCAGGCGTGCAAGGCGCGGCAGTCCGAGACGTCCTCCGGCGGGGTCCGGCGGGCCACCTCCTCCGACGCCATCAGGAACCACCCCTGCTCGGCGTCGCGATCGCTGATCCCGACACCGACCCGCACGTCCGCCACGGCCGCCGGCGTGTCCGTCGAGGGCGACGGCGCGTCCGGCCCGGACCGCCGCAGGAGCACCAGGCTCGCGACGAGACCGGCGGCGACGCACACGGCGAGCACGGCGGTCGTTCGGGTCTTCACCGGAACATCCTTCCCGCGCCACGGGGCTGTCCGTCCAGTTTGTCTCCGGTGCCGGCGGTGGCGCTCGGTGAACACGACCGCGGTCCCCGGTTCCGCAGACGTTATTCTAGTACTAGAATAGTCGGGTGTCCTCGGAGCTGACCCCCGCCGAACTGACCCTGCTGGGTCTGCTGGTCGAACGACCCCGGCATGGCTACGAGCTGGAAGAGGTGATCACCGCCCGCGGCCTGAGGGAGTGGACCGAGATCGGGTTCAGCTCCATCTACTACCTGCTGGGAAAGCTGCGCGACCGCGGCTTGGTGGCGGAGGTCGACCCGCCGACGTCCGGCCGGGGCAAGGCCCGCAAGGTCTTCGGCCCGACCGAGGACGGACGCCGGGCGTGCGCGCGGGCGGCCGAAGCGGCCGTGGCCGAACTGCGGCCGGTGTTCCCGCGCGTCCTCGTCGGGCTGGCGAACCAGCCCGTCATCCCGCCGGAACGGCTCCGCGCCGCGCTCGCCCGCCGTGCCGCCTCGGTGGCGGAGAAGATCGCCGAGCTCCGCGCGACCGTCGCCGCCCAACCGCACGCGCCCCGCTTCGCCCGCGCGATCTTCGACTACTCCCTGGCCCAGTTGACGGCCGAACAGCACTGGCTGGCCGCCTACCAGGCCGAACTGACCGATTCACCCGACCAGGAGGACGGCGGACGATGAGCCCGGACCGCTACGACGTCAAGCGGGAGCTCAAGCAGCTCTACGCGCCCAAGAACACCGACTGGGCGCTCGTCGACGTTCCCGAGCAGCAGTTCATCGCCGTCGACGGGCGCGGCGACCCCAACACCAGCGCCGAGTACGCCAACGCGGTCGAAGCGCTCTACTCCGTCGCCTACACGATCAAGTTCGCGAGCAAGCGCGACGGCCGCGACTTCGTCGTCGCGCCGCTGGAAGGGCTGTGGTGGGCGGACGACCCGGCGGTCTTCACCGCCCGCGCCAAGGACTCCTGGCACTGGCGGATGCTCATCAGCCAACCCGACTGGATCACCGAGGAGGCGATCGCGGAAGCCAGGCGGGTCGCGTCGGCCAAGAAGGAGCTCCCCGCCATCGGCGGCCTGCGCCGCGAGGTCCTGCACGAGCGGACCAGCGCCCAGGTCCTGCACATCGGGTCCTATGACGACGAAGGGCCGATCCTGGCCAGGCTCCACGACGAGTGGCTCCCGGCGAACGGGCTGCGGATGACCGGGCTGCACCACGAGGTCTACGTGGGCGACCCCCGCAAGACCGCGCCCGCGAAGCTCAGGACGGTGCTGCGCCAACCCGTCCGGCCCGGCTAGGCGACGTCGTCGTGGTCGCGGGCAAGGGCCACAAGACCGGCCGGGGTGCGCGGCGGTCGCGATCACCGGTGAGCCGGCCGCCGTGAGCCGCCGTTGGAGCTCCGAGGTGAGCAGCAGGTTCGCGAGTTCGGACTGCTGCTCGACGTGAGCGACCCCGGCGAACCGGGCTCGTGCGGTTCGCGACTTCCAGGGCATCGCCACCATGGTCAACGGCAACATCGTCAAGCCGGCACTGCTCGACGGCCTGGTGGGGGCTGCGGTCGACCAATCCTGCCGGTGCCCGCCCGGGTGACACCTGCTCGGGTGAAGTATGCCCGCCTGCCGGACGTGCCGAGCGTGGCGCCGAGTCGTTCGACGCGCCTTTTTCGGCTTCACGCGCGGGTAGGCCCTACTTTCCGTTGCATAACCGTAGCGCATTGGGGTGACGTGCGCAGTCCACTGCACCAGGAATTCGAATACTTCGGTGATCGAACGCGGGTGGTGTGAGGCGAATGGATCACTGGTACGGACGATTGACGCCCGAGGCGCGAGTGCGGAACTGTATTGGTAACGGATCTTCCGCTGAGTGTGGCAGGGAGGAACTAACGTATGGCGGATTTCATCAACGTGCTCATCGTGATCGATGCTGAAACCATCATCGAGAGGTACGGCAAGAACTCCGATCCGGACCGGCCGACGTTGATTCCCGACAGCAGCAGCCTGATCTACATGACCACGCGGCAGGATCACATCATCGGTTCTCCGGGCAGCGAGTTGACGGTCAAAGCCTCTCCGGACGACATCATCAGGTGGCGTGAGACGACGTTGTCCCTGAATTCCAGGTACACGAGCGTCCTCTACAAGTTCGATGCGTCGTCGGGAGCGAACCTGATCGACACGCCCGAGGCGAAATCGGTGGTCGTCAGCGAGCCGCTGCCGAACAGCCACGACCCGTTGCACCCCACCACCCAGAAAATCAACAGCTTCTACTGGCAGTGCACCGTCCTGGAAACGGGGTCGGTCACCTACCACTTCAGCTTCATGATCCTCGACCACACGGGCGCGAAGCAGGGTTACTACTACTGGGACCCGTTCATCAGCATTCAGGACTGACGTACGTCACGAGATGGCGGGGAAGGCCTCCCGGAGTTCGCGCAAGAGCACGTCGTACCGGCCTGGGCCACAGGGTGGCCAGGGTCGACCAGAGCGAGTCGAACGCCACGGCGCCATCATAATCGTCCACACCGTTGAGACGATCAGGCAAAGCCACGCGCCGTTTGCGCATCTCCTGTCTGGCTCGTCCGGCACACCGTGATCTACATCGACGTATGGGAGGAGCCGGAGATGGACGGCAGAACGGTATGGGTAGAAGGTGCGACGGGTAAGGCGGGCAGGCGCGTGACAGCGGCACTCGCCACTGCGGGCGTCTCGGTGCGTGCTGCGAGCCAGCACCCCGGCGAACCCGCGGAGAACCTGACTCCGACCCGGTTCGACTGGTACGACGAGTCGACCTGGGCGGAGTCGGTCGCCGACTCCGACGCGCTGTTCGTCAAGGGACTCGACTCCGACGACCACGCCCCCGACGTGATCGCACGGCTGATCGCGTCGGCACCCCGGGCCCGGCACGTGGTGCTGATGTCGGCGCTCGGCGTCGACGAGGCACCCGTGACCGCGCCGCGGCGGGTCCTGGAGGACGCGGTGCGGGAGTCGGGTCTGGAGTGGACGATCCTGCGGCCGAACTGGCTGATGCAGAACTTCGACGAGGACGAGGCGGTCTTCGCGAGAGCGATCCGCGAGGACGACGAACTGTACGCCGGCAGTGGCGACAGCCGCGTGGGCTTCGTCGATGTCCGCGACGTCGCCGCCGCGGCCGCGGTGGTGCTGACCCACGACGGCCACCACGGCCGGGAGTACGACCTCACCGGACCCGAGGTGCTGACGTTCGACCAGGTCGCCGAGGTGCTCGCCAAGACATCGGGACGCCCCGTTCGGCACGTCGACGCCGACCTCGACCAGCACCGCGCGCACTTCGCCAGGTCCGGACGCCCGGACGCGTGGGTCGACCACATGATGCACCTGTTCGCACTGATCCGCGCCGGTGTGTTCGACGCCGTGACCGATGATGTCGAACGGCTTACCGGGAAGCCGCCACGCAGCCTGGCCGGGTATGCCGAGGAGGTCTTCGCGCGCTGACCCGCCCGGCACGGCAGCGGGTCGGCGAAGTCGCGGTGAGCAGGCGGTGAGCTGCGGCGACACGCGGTCGGAGGTGTCGGTGCGGGCACGGCTTGTGGTGATCACAACGGTTCCCCGGGTCACGTGATCATCGCTGAGCCGTGCCCCGCGTCGGCATCTTGTGATCGCCGCTGTCGCCGACCACCTGGGCGGGGCGGAGCTACCCGATCCGGTCCTGCTCGCCCCGGGCTTGCGGGAGTTGCACACCCGACGCGACCACGTCACCGAGTTGTCCGTCCGCGGCGCGCCGGGTGTCGACCGTGAAGGGCAACCAGACCCCGACCCGATGAGCCGGCCGCCTCCAGCCGTGCCCGCGCGGAGGCCCGTTCGCGTTCCTCTCGCGCCAGGCGCTGCGCCGCTCACCGAGGTCTGCGCCGGTGAACTCCTTTCCCCGAGGTGGTCGGTCCGGTTCAGGCGAGGCCGGGGAAGGACTCGCGGAGCTCGGCGAACAGGACGCCGTAGCGACGGCGGCCGAACGTCTGGACACCCGCCCAGAGCGCCTCCAGGGCGGCCTTCAACGGGTTCTCCTCGTGGGCGGCGAAGATCGCGGGCAGGGCCGTCGCCTGTTGGAGGACGTCGTGCTTGCCGTCCAACGAGGGCATCGGCGTCCGGGGGATCCGCTCGTCGGCGAGCAGCAGGTCCAGGAGCTCCCCGAGCGGCCCGTCGCCGAACGGTGGCGGCAGGGGCTCGCCCCGGTCCATCGCGGCCAGGGCCGGCGCGATCCAGTCGACGTCGGCCAACCCGGCCTCGGTGAACGCACGTCGGGCCGCCCAGCGGGCCACGTCCCGCTGGAGCGCCGGACCGGCCTCCGCGATCGCCTCGCCCAACGGGCGGTCCAGCCCCACCACCAGCAACGGCGTCCCGCGCAGCCGCCGCAGCCCGTCCGGGGGCAGCCGCCCGCCCCACCGGCGTTCCTCCGCCTCCAGGCGCGCTCGCGCGGCGACGCGGTCCTGTTCCTCGCGCGCCCGGCGCAACGCCTCGGCCTTCTCCTCGGCGGTCGGTGGCGGCGGCTGCCGGGCGGCGTACCGGTGCCAGTAGGCGGCGTGCTCGCTGGTCCGCCGGACGATCCGGTCCGGCTCGGGCGTCGCCGGCCAGAACTGGAGCAGGTAGCGCTCACGTGACGGGCTCGGGGGATCCGCGGCACGCGCGTCGTCCATCCCGATCGCGCAGTAGCGGACGCGGTAGTCGATCGGCGCCAACCCGTCCAGCGGCCAGGAGTTCTCGTACGCCCAGCTGTGGAGCGCGGTGGGTCCTGCAGGGCGGAAGGACACCTCGACCACGTCCTCCCACTCCTCGCCCACCGGCGGCGCCTGGTCGTGCGACTCGACGGTGAAGTCCACCTCACCGACGTCCGTGCCGGTCATCAGGAACAACGTGCCGGGGACCGCGCCGCCGCACAACCCGTTGGCCTGGCCGCCGAAGCACTCGTCCATCCCGAACGAGCCCTCGCCGCCGGCCACGTAGAGCTGCCCGTAGTCCGCCCAGGCCGGGCCGCTCATCAGCGTTCGCACCCGTGACTCCCTCCCCGAAGATCCGGTCGACCGACATCATGGCGGAGCCCACCGACAGAACCCGGCGACCCGGACAGGTCGTGAAGGTTATTCGTTACGGCGGAGGCGGGATTTTCACCCGGTGCGCTGAATCCCACGGCGGCTGGCTAACCGCGGCCCCACCCCGCGCGACGTCCCCAGTGCGCGCCGCGTTCTGCTCCGCGCCGTCCATTCGCGACCGGGCCCGGGGCCCGCGCTCATCAGGTGGGTGAAGACCATGCCCGTCGTGCGGGTTGCCCGAGACGACCAGTACGTGCTCAACCACACCACGCGCTTCCTCGCCCGCGACGCGGGCGACGTGGCCGAGCCGTTCCACCTCCCGGTGGTCGACACCCACTGGGACGGTTCGTCGGCGGAGACGTCCTACCGCTTCAACGACGTCACGTTCGCGCACCGCGACGACCAGGCGCGCGAGGTCGGCGTCGTGGGCACGTTCGGCGACCTGCACACGCCCGTGCCGCTGCGCCAGGTCCGGTTCCTGGACGAGCCGACGGGCCTGTGGGCCGTCACCGTGCGCGTGGGCAAGGGGCAGGTGCACCGCTACCGGTTCGCCGTGGACGGTCGATCGGTGCTCGACCCCGTGAACCCCCAGCGGCAGCGCGGCGACAACGGCCAGGAGTGGTCGCGGTTCTTCACCCACGGCTGCGCCGTGCCGATCAGCTTCGACCGCTGGGAACTGCGCCTGCTGGAACGCCTGGTCACGCAGGTGCTGCCGTTCCAGCTCGCCGAGAACCGGCGGTTCCTGGGCGACTTCTACCACCGGCTCAGCCGCTCCGAGCGCGACCGGCAGTTCCCCCTGGCGTTCCTCATGGACGAGTCGGTCGGCGTGGTCAACTTCATCGACAAGCTGCTGGCCCGCGAGGAACGGCACAACCTCGACGACTACAAGACGTGCCTGCGGCTGATCGACGGCGTGCTGCGCGCCCGCTTCCCCCGCCGTGAACCGGCCGAGCTGGGCAGGCAGGCGTTCATGGACCTGTACGACGAGCTGGCCGCGAACGACGTCCCGGGCTGGGACACGGGGCGGTACGGCGAGCCGCGCCACTTCCTGGTCCTGCTCCGCCGCCACGCGATGACCGGCGCGTTCGCGCACCCCAAGCACGGCGGCAACAACGGCGCGGCGGCGTGGGCCTACCTCGCCGAGCGCTTCGAGTTCGACTGGCGCTCGGCGCTCGAAGCTCCGCTGGGCCGCAACACCGACTACCGGGGATGAGACCATGGCCGACGAGGCGTTCGACGCGGTGATCATCGGCAGCGGCGCGGGCGGCGCGCCCATCGCCCACGCGCTGGTGCGGGCCGGCAAACGCGTGCTGGTGCTGGAGAAGGGGCCGCTGTTCCACGCCCAGCACACCAGCTCCGACGGCCTGTCGGACTTCAAGCGGGACGAGGAGTTCGCCACCGGCGCGGAGAAGGTGCTCCGCGTCCAAGGCGTGGCGAACACGGGCGTGTCGTTCTACTCCAGCCACGTCGAGCCGGACCTGAACGACGAGCCGCACGTCTACCGCGACAGCGACGGCCGGGACAAGGTCACCATCGAGGGGTACACGGCGCAGGTCGTGGGCGGCGGCACGCAGCTCTACGGCGGCGTGTCGCTGCGGTTCGCGCCCGACGACTTCCGGCTGCGCACGGTGAACCAGGGGCGTTCGGACCTGCGCGACGACGTGAACGGCGACGTCGCCCGGGAGGCGCGCGACTGGCCGTTCGGCTACGACGAGCTGGAGCCGTGGTACTGCCGCGCCGAGGACCTGGTCGGCATCAACGGCACCCGGGACGGCCAGCTCAAGCCCGTGAGCGTGGACCACTACCAGAAACCGCTGGAGCCCAACAGCATCAGCTCGCACGTCGCCGTCGGGATGGACGCCCTGGGCTACCGCCGTTACCGCACGCCGCTGGCGGTCATCACGGAGGACCACGTGCCGAGCGGGCGCACGGTGCCGCTGGACCGCGAGTCGATCAAGACCGCGTTCGTGAACCGCTACGGCGACCCGTTGGGCCTGAAGTCCAACACGTGGGTCTCGCTGCTGCACCCGATCTCGACGGAACCGGGGTTCTCGTTGCGCGCCAACTGCGCCGTGACGCACCTGTCCGCGACGGACTCGCGGGTGACCGCCGTGCACTACCGCGACCCGCTCGGTCGCGAGCGGACGGTGAGCGGCACGGTCGTGGTGGTGGCGTGCAGCGCGATCGAGTCCGTGCGGCTGCTGCAGCTGTCCGCCGCGCTGGACGACGGCTTCGCCGCCCGGATCAACGGCAACGACCTGCTCGGCCGCTACTTCCTGACGCACTGCTTCGGCGGCGCGTCGGCCCGCGTGCCCGGCCGCCACGACAAGTCGCGCACGCTCGACTCGGACTGGGCCACCGACGCGTGCGCCGCGCCGGAGTTCGTGCGCGCCAACAACCTGTGGGCGGGCGGCGCGATCTACAACAACACGTCGGACTCGGCGCTGCCGATCAGCATGGCGCGCACGTGGGCCGCCAACGACATGGACACGATGTGGAAGGGCTACCTGTACGACCTGGACATGCGGGGTGACGCGTTCGACGGGTACCTGACCGAGAACTTCGGCCGCCAGCTGTCGGTGGCGTTCATGGCCAACCAGCTCCCGCTGCCCACCAACCGGATCACGCTGCACCCGACCGTGCGCGACAAGTGGAACCGGCCAGTCGCCCACATCGACAAGGGCTGGCACGGCCACGACCGCGCGGTGATGGACGTGCTGGCCGAGCAGTGCCGCCGCATCCTCGCCGCCGGTGGCGACGGCGTGCAGGTGATTGGGTACGGCCACGTCGGCAACGACGTGCGGCGCATCGCCAACCACGTGCTGGGCGGCGCGCGGTTCGGCGCGGACCCGGCCGACTCGGTGCTCGACCCGGACTGCCGCGCGTGGCGGTTCGACAACCTCTACGTCACCGACGGGTCGTTCATGCCGACCTCCGGCGGCGCGAACCCCACCCTGACCATCCAGGCCAACGCCTTCCGCGTCGGCGACCTGCTCACCACGAGGGTGTGACGGCGATGGACCCCGCGTTCGACGACATCTTCACCCAGCCGGAGAACGAGATCTTCCGGGTCGTGTTCTTCCCCGACCGGATCTACCACTCGCGTTACCTGCACGCCTCGCGCAGTCCCCGCTACCGCTACGACGTGGACGAGGTGCGCAACGGCCCGGAGATCACCGCGATGAAGGGCAGCGTCTACCTCGACGGCACGCGGCTGTGCTCCGTGCTGCGCCTGGAGTACCGCGCCGGACGGCTCACCGAACTGGTGCGGGAACGCGGACGCCGCCTCGGTCCTTCGGTGAACGCGTGGGTGCGCCTGCTGCCGGACGACGCCGCGCTCACCGCCGACGCGACCGTGACCTTGCGCTACGACAAGGCGGTGGACGCGTACGCGGTGGAGATGTGGGACACGCTGGAGCCGCCCGAGCACATCCACCACGACTACCGGGTGCTGCCGCTCATGGGCGCGAACGCCCCGATCACGCGTCCGCCGTCGCTGTCGTCCGCGTTGGTCGACATCAAGGCGCTGCGCCGGCTGGAGGTGGCGTTCAGCGAGGTGGCGATGACCACGCCCACCGGTCACCCGGTGCCGGACGTCCAGTGGGACAACAACTTCCTGCGCTCGCACCAGGAGCCGCGCGACCCGTCGCCCTCTTCGGACCGGAACACCGTGCGCGACCTGAACTACCTGCTGGACTACCAGCGCGCGTGGTTCATCCCCGACTCGGCTCAGGTGCCGCCGGTGCGCTACCGCAACGCGATGATGGACTCCGACAACCCGGAGGCCGGCGACGGCAACGTGCTGGACATGCGCTGGCTCGTGCAACGCGAGCTGGGCGGCGACCTGGTGTTCTTCCACGAGGTGACGATCCCGCCGGGAGTGGTCGAGGGCACGCACCGCCACATCGGGTCCGAGGAGCTGTACTACGTGGTGTCCGGCCGCGGCCGGGCCTACCTGGGGGTGGACGACGACCCGGCCGCCGCGGGGCAGCCGATCGTCGAACGGCACGTGTACGGCATCGGCCGCAAGCAGTGCCGCGAGGTGGCCGTGGGGCCGGGCAGCACGCTGTTCACCAAGAGCGGCGGCATCCACGGCATCCGCGCGGACGGCGACGAGCCGTTGAAGTTCGTGGCGTTCCTGTACCAGCCCTGAAACCCCTGAATGGGAGGTGACCCCCGTGCGGATACCCCAAGGTGACGCCGTGCGCCGCGTCGAGCCCGGTGCGACGCCGGACTACTCGTCCGACAACCCGCTGGAACGGCTGCTCGCGGTGGTGCAGGAGACCCGGCTCGCCGCCGAGCTGGAGTGCTACGCCACGCCGTCGTTGCAGTACCTGCTGCCGCAGGAGTGGCTGGAGCTGTACGGGCCGAGCAGCCCGAACACCGACGTCCTCGACCCGGTGGCGCAGGACTTCAAGACCGACTTCCAGAAGCAGAACGTCGCCGACTTCCGGTTGGGCGACACCAGGGCGGTGCGCGGGTGGGCGTTGGCCGGCGACTGGACCGGGCCGTTCCTGCACCTGTCCTACCGGGCCGGCCCGGACAGCGCGCTGGCGCGGTCCCACGGCGGATCGCTCGGCGACCGGGTGCTGGTGGAGGTGGCGGTCGAGGGTGGTGGCCGGGCCGAGGTGGAGGCGCCTTACGACCCGGACAGCGGGCGTTACGTCGCGGAGCTGTGGGGTTACCCCGGCGACGACCTGGAGTCGCGGGTCGGCGCGCGCGGCAGGCAGTCTCTCAAGCTGGGGATCCTGCAAGCGCGCCCGGACCTCGCGCGTGGCGCGCCGGACGCGTTCGGCCGCGCCGGGTTGGACGGTCGGGACATCCGCGAGATCGCGCCCGACCACCTGCTGCACCCGGTCCGCCCGCTGCGGGTCGTGCTGCGGTGGCGCAGCGCGGATCGTTCGGCCGAGGTCGGGCCGGTGGCGCTCGCGTTCCAGATGGTGGTGCGCGGGTGGGACGCGTTCCTCGAGGTGGGCCGGAGCCCGAACCCGCACGGCGGCATCGGCTTCCTGGAGTACCGCAACCTGCTGTCGAACTACTTCCGGTTCACCGGCTCCGGCGAGCTGGGGCGCGGGCTGGAGCCGTACAACCTGGACGCGTTCGGCCGCAAGGGGGTGGGCGGGCAGGAGCCCTTCCTGGCGGTCGACTACATGGACCTGCACGTGCTGGACGCCGGGTGCGGCATCGGCCTGCACCGGCACCGGGACAACTCCGAGGTGTTCCTCATGCTGGAGGGCGAGGGCTGGATGGTGATCGGCGACTGGGCCGAGCCCGACACCCGCGACCGGTGCTTCGAGGTGCGCCTGCTGCGGGCGGGCCACCTGGCGTTCCTGAAGGGCGGCAACCTGCACGGCCTGGCCAACCCGTCGGACCACCAGATCTCGCTGTTCATGTTCGGCGGCTACGACTGACCACCGTTCGCCACGCCGAGCTCCACCAACAACGCCCGCGCCTCGGGACGGCACAGCTCGCTCCACCGCGCCAACGCCCGTGCCGCTTTGACGCGGACGTGACGCGGGACCGCCGGGTCGTGCGCCACGTCCCGGGCGACGATGGCGGCGGCTTCGCGGTGGTCGCGACGCAGGCCTGCTGCGGCCGTCGCGGCACGCAGCCGGGCACCGGGTCGGAGCGTGCGGTCACGTGCCATGTCCCGCAGCGCGATCGCGCCCTCGGCCGGGTCGAACACGCCGATGGCCTCGAACACCTGGATGCGGACCAACGGGTTCTCGGCGGTGCGGAGCCGCCTCAGCAGGTGCACGACCTGTGCCCGCAGGTCGGGTCGTGCCACGCCGAGCCTGCGGGCGGCGTCGACCCGGGGGAGGACCGGCAACCCCTCGTCGGTGGCGATCTCCCACAGGCACGCGGCTGCGAGTTCGCGGCCTCGCTCGCCGAACCTCAGGAGGTCGTCGGCCGCCTGCCAGCGCAGGGTGGGTCGACAGGTGGGATCGGTGGCGATGCCGTGCAGGACGCGAACAGCGGCGGCGCGGTCCCCCATGGAGTGGTGGCGGAGCCGCCACGCGGCCTGCCACCGGATCTCGGGCGACGTCCGCCCGTCGTCCCTGATGGCTCGCAACCGTCGCAGACCGCCTGATCGTCGCAGCGCGTAGAGCAGGTGCACGCGATCCGAATCGGACAGCTGATGGCCTTCTGCCCAGTCGCGCAGCAGCGGAACCAGCCGTTCGGGCGTGTCGCCGGTCAGGGTGTGGATCCGGCTCGCCGAATTCTTGCGGTAGCGCCACGGTCGGGCACCGCTCTGGGCCGCGGTGTCGTCCTCGGCCAGCAGGTGGTGGCGACCCGCCCCCTTCAAGCTCATGAGTGCTTGACGAACGTTGTAGCGCAGGCTCGGGCCCCACGTCGTCCCTTCGAGCACCCGGACCGCTTCGGGACGCATGCGGGGCGACAGCCCGGCGAGCGCCGCGGCGGCTCTGACCCGGGCCGCCGGCATCGTCTCCACCGCGGTGATGAGCTCACGGAGCACCGCTGCCGCCTCGACGGCCGGCGTGGGCGCGGTCCACTCGCTGAGGTCACCGACCCGCTGGGCCGGCGAGGCGGTGTGGTCGGCCAGGAGATCGCGTTCGGCGCGGAGTCGGTCCTTGCCCCACAGCGCGGGGATCAACTGACGGCGTTCCTTCGGGCCGGCCGCCGGATCGTCGACGATCGCCTGCACGAACCGGACTACTTCACGATCGAGGGGTACGCGGTGCACGAGCCATTCGAGGGCGTTCGCACGTTCCTCGACGGTGAAGTCCGGGCTCGTGGCGAACCTCCGCAACGAGGAGAAGGCCACCTCGGCCCGAGCCGGGTCCAGCACCATCAGCTGCCACGCGGCCTCGGCGCGGTCGCGCACCGGTTGCGCCTCGTCGTCGAGCACCCGGGCGTGGAAGACGACCGCCGCCCCGACCGTGGTCGGGTCGTGCTTGGCGAGCATCGTCACCGCGTCCGTGCGCCACGCGAACTCCAGAGCTGTGTCGGCGGCTTGCCCGCGGATCTCCGACAGCGCCTCGTCGCGCGAGCCGGGGTGCACGTCGGCCAGCACGTCGGCGGCGGCCAGACGCCGTTGGCGGTCGGAATCCCCGTCGGCCAGGCGCGCTCGGAGGGCGGGCACCAGGTCGGCGCCGAGCTCGGCCAGGGCCTTCACGCGGGATGTCCACGTGGTTGACGCCGTGTCGGCGTTCTCCCTCATCACCACGGCGACCGCGGTGTCGATCGCGGCCGGGTCCGCACGGGCCAGCTCCACCGCCGCGTCACCGCGGTCCGACAGGGGCAGCAGGTCGTCGGCGACGACGCGTCGCAGGCCGTCCACGACGACCGGGTCGGACCGGTGGTCCAACACCTCCATCGCCTTCGCCACCTGGCACAGGGTGGCGGCGTTCGCGTCGGGGTCGTTCGCCAGGGCACGCAGGGCGGCTGCCACCTCGGCGCGCAGACCCGCGCCGAACTTGCGGGCGTCCCTGGTAATCAGGTGCAACCACGAGTCCGGAACGATCCGCCCCTCGATCATGCGCACGATCCCGTCGACGACCCGGCGGTGGAAGGGCCGTCCCAGCATGAGCAGGGCGGATGCCGCGCTGTGCCGTGCCCGGCCCTCCCATCCCGGGTCACGCAGCACCGCGATCATCGCGGCGGCGTACGCGTCGCGGTCGGTGACGTCGGCGTAGTTGAAGGTCGGGTAGTCGCGGTACGAGGCCCAGAGCGCCGCCTGCCCCGGTGCGACCAGCGACAGCACGGCGGCGGAGGTCCGCTCGTGGAACCCGGTGCCCAGGCGTCGCAGCGTGCGCCACGCCATCAGTTGTGCGTCGGGGTCCTCCTGCCTGGTGGCGATCTCCGACAGGTGGTGGGCCACCTCTTCGTGGAACTCCGGGCCCAGGCCGATCAAGTGCGAGCCGGCCTGGATGCGGATCGGGGCGTCGGTGGAGCGGTCCGTCAGCGTCGCGCGCAGGGAGGCAACCGCCGGCGCCCGATGGGGCTCGCCCAACGCTGCCAGCTTGGCGACCGCCGACAACCTGTCGTAGAAGGACGCCGTCGGGTGGGTGGTCACGCCGCGCAGCGTGGCCGCGGCTTCGTCCCGGTGCTCCGGGCCCAGGTCGGCGAGCGCCTGCGCGGCCCACAACCTGCCGTTGGCGTCGGTGGTCCAGTCGGCGAGGAGCGCGTGCAGGAGGTCCGAAGCCTCGCCCTGCGCCCCCATGTCGGCGAGTGAACGGGCGATGGCCGACCGCGTATAGGAATCGATGTCGAACGTCCTGGACAACGCGAGCAGGTGGTCGACGGCCGCCACGCGGTGCTGTGGCCCCAGCTCGGCGAGCGCTTCGGCGGCGGCGACCCGGTCGGCGCGTCGATCGGAGACCAGCCGGGACAACGCGGCGACGGCTTCGTCGGAGCGCTGTGGTCCCAGGGACGCCAGGCCGACCGCCGCGTCGCGCAACCCGGCGCTGAAGTCGGTGCGAGTGCGCAAGACCTCGCGGAACACGTCGGCGGCGCGCTCGTGGTGCTCGACGTCGATCTCGACCAACCCCGTCGCGGCGTGGACGCGGGCTTGGTCCGGGGCATCGGGGTCGTCCAGCACGTCGGTGAGAACGGTGACGGCGTGGTCGCGCGACTCGCCGTCGAAACCGGCCAGGACGACGGCGGCGCTGCGCAGTTGCTCGGCCGTGGCCGAAGGAGAGGCGAGGATGGCCCGCAGGCCGTGCTCGGAGGCGCGGTGGCCGTCCGGGCCGCACTCGGTCAGCGCCTCGGCCGCGGCGAGCCGGTGTTCGACCGGGATCGCGGAGTCGTCCACGACGCGCCGGAGCAGGCGGGCGGCGTCGGCGGACTCGGCGCCGCGAAGCCTGGTCGCGAGCGCCGCCGCCGCCTCGACCCGGGAAGGCCACGGCGCGTCGTCCGAACCCATCAGGTCGCGCAGCCACGAAGCGGTGCCGGGGTGGTGGGCGGCACGGCTGGTCTGCGACAGGATCTTCAGCGCGGGGTGCTGGGTGGTCATCGCCCACGCCCGCACGGTGCCCAGGAAGTCGTCGACCGCGACCGGTCCGGCCGGCAGGTGCCGGGCGAGCAGGCGGGCGGCCAGGAGGTGCTGGTCCGAGCCGCCCGCGTGCAGGTGTTCGAGGAGGCGGTCGGCTTCCGCCGGGTGCAGGCGGGTGTGGTGCAGCAGCACGGCCCTGGCGTGGCGTCCCCGGTCCTCGGCGCGAGCGGCGTGCAAGAGGCTCGCGAAGTCGGCGTGCGCGGGGTCGAAGCGGTCGGGGAGCAGGCGGGCCTTCGCGGTGGCGGCGAGGTGCTCGGCGAAGCTGTGGTGCAGGAACCGCAGGTCGTCGCCGCGTCGGCTGAACGGACCCACCGCGGCGAGGTAGGTGATCAGGTCGTCCTGCCAGGTGCCCGCGAGGTCGGGCAGGTGGCGTGCGGCCCAGTCGTGCGCGGCGTTCACCAGCGAGGTGTCGGCCTCCAGCCGCACGCGACCCAGGTGTTCCAGCAACGCGTCGCGCACGGGTTCGAACGGGCCGGGCTCGGCCGTGTGGGCGGTGCGCAGGAACTTCAGGTACGCCTCGTACAGCTCGTACTGGTTGTCCGGCAACGGGCGGTTGCCCGGCTGCTCGAAGATGATCGCGGCGATCGTCGCCAGCAGCGGCACGCGCGCGAGCTCGTCCAGGTGGGCGGCGCGGATCTGGCGCACGAACCGGTAGGCGCGGTCCCGGTCGCCGAACCAGTTGCGCGCGAACTGCCGCAGCGCGCGTTCGTCGAACGGTTGCAGTTCGTAGCGGGCGGCGCCGATGCGCTGCAACGGCGCCAGGGCCGCTCCCTCGATCGGCCTGGTCGTGACCACGACCCGGTAGGGCGACGAGGGCTCGGCGGTCCACGCGGCCAGCACGGTGGCCAGGCGGTCCCGTTCGGTGGTGTCGGCGACCTCGTCCAAGCCGTCCACCAACAGCAGCCAGCGGCAGCCGGCGATCCGCCCTTCCAGGGTGCGCGGGTCGAGGGGGGAGGCCAGCAGGGCCCCGTACTCCACGCCGGCGCTCTCCGCGACCGCCTCGGGGAACGGTCGGCTGAGCCGTCCGGCCAGCTCCCGGGCCGTCAGGCGCAGGGGCACCACCCGTTCGGCCGTCAGCGGCGGTTCGCCGTCGCCGGACAGCCACCGCTCGGCGACGTCGGCGGCCAGCCGCAGCGACAGCGTGGACTTGCCCTGCCCGGGGCCACCGGTGATCACGACGTGGTCGTCGCGGTCCAACGCCTCCCAGATCGTCCGGGTGGGCGCGCGCACGGCCAACCGGGTGATCGGTGGGCTCGGCGGCTCCACGACCTGCCCGCGGCCGTCCACGATCGGCACCGGCCGCGACGGCTCCGACGCGAGGTCCTCCGTGCCGGTGCCGAGGTCCTGGCGCACGTGCACCGTCACGAGTGACGACCGCCGCGGGCCGGGCAGCCGGTAAGGCATCTCCTGGGCGGTGTCGACCTGTGCCCGCAGCAGGAACCGGACCGGCGCGGGCAGCCCCGGTAACGCCGGATCGTCGTCGGCAGGAGCGACCAGGGACCCCTGCTCGGCTTCCGCACCGGTCACGGTGATGTGCACGCCGCCGTGGATCGTGCCGGCCAGCACAGCGGCTCCGTGCACGTCGCCGCCGATCCGGTTGGCATCGGTGGACCGGGGGCTCATCTCCACCCTCGACCCCTTTCGCTCGCGGTGAACGCATGGTCCCACGGGATCCCGCGTCGGCGGACCCGGTCCGGCGAGGAGGCCTTGCCGCCGCCGTCTGCGCTGGTCGCACCGCTCCGCCGAACGGCACGGCCAGCCGGACCGCACCTCGGGGTGAACCGCGGAGTTCGACCGCAACGCCGCTTCCCGACTCCACCCCAGGATCCCGTTCCCGCACCTGCGCCCTCCGGCACGTCGTTCGGCCGCAGCCTGCTCGCGTCCCTGGTCCGGGCGGGTGCCGTGC
Source organism: Actinosynnema sp. NPDC023794 (assembly GCF_040639675.1). Lineage (NCBI taxonomy): Bacteria > Bacillati > Actinomycetota > Actinomycetes > Pseudonocardiales > Pseudonocardiaceae > Actinosynnema > Actinosynnema sp. NPDC023794. Next base: position 220,087 of record NZ_JBFAFR010000012.1, read on the forward strand.
TGGTCGCGGTGGTCGCGATCGGGGGACCGCCGGCAGGCCTGAGCCGTCCAGCCGGTGCGAACGTGCTGTGCCCACTCGACTACCGGTTGCGCTCGATGGCGGTACGCATTAGCGCTATCGGGTGACGCGTCGTAACCCCGCCTGGTCCAGGGCCGACTCCAGGTATAGGCGGCCGGCGGGGAGGACGCCGTGTCCGGAACGAGTGGGTGAGCCCCTGTGGACGCGTTGATCGAGATCACGCAGCCCGGCCAGGGAGCCGACTACCGGGTGGACCTCTACCTCGGTGACGACGGCGTGTGGCCGGCGGAGCCGACGGCGTCGGACACCGTGCCGGTGGACCTGGCCGCCGGGTCGCTGCCCGTACCGTCGACCGGTGCCACGGCGTCGGACGCGATCGTCGGCTTCCTGCACGCGAACCCGGAGGCGCAGTCGTTCGCCGACCTCGGCCTGCACCTCGGTCGGCTGCTCCTGCCGCCGAACGTGCGCGAGCACTGGTCGCGGCCGGGGGTGGAGCGCACGTTCCTGTGCCTGGCGCCGGCGCTGCGCCGCCTGCCGTGGGAATCGGCCAGGTCCGCGCACGCCCTGTTCGTCCAGCCCGACCACCCGTTCATCCGGCTGCACCGGCGCGTGCCGGGTGACGACCCGATCGCCGACCCGCTGCCGATCCGGGTGCTGGTCGTGCGCGGCGATGACGACGACGACATCGGGTCCCGCGACGAGATCCGGGAGATCAAGAGGGTCGTCGGCGGCGCGCCGGGCCGGATCGAGGCGGAGTTCCTGTCCCGGCCGACCGAGTCGGACCTCAAGGCGGCCTACCGGCGGGTCGTGCCGCACGTGCTGCACTTCATCGGGCACGGCACGCGCAAGGCGAGCACGGGTCAGCCGGCGTTGCGGATCGTCCCGCCCGGCCGCGAGGCGTGGTTGCTCACCCCGACCTACATCGGCGACCTGCTGAGCCGTCCCGCGCCGCGCCTGGCGATCCTGAACGCCTGCCGGTCCGGCGAGACGGCGGACGCGGTGGCGTTGACCGACGTGTTCCTCGACAGCGGAGCCGCCGCCGTCGTCGGCATGCAGGGCGACATCCGGGGCACGGCGGCGGCGCTGTTCGGCGGCTCGCTCTACCGCGGCCTGCTGGACAACGAGCCGGTCGACCGGGCCGTGACGACGGCACGCGAGGCCGTGTACGCCGCCACCGGCGTGTCCGACGGCGCCCGGGACTGGATCCTGCCGAGCCTCACGCTGCGGGTGCGCCCCGACGACGTGCTCCCGGACCTGTCCGCGACCGGGGCGCGCGCGGTGCGGATCGAGCAGCAGTTCGAGAAGGAGGTCGGCGCGTTCGTCAACCGGGTGCACGAGCGCCACAAGCTCCTCAAGGGCGTCGACCCGGGCGTCGGCGAGCCGCTCGAACCGCTGCTGCTCGTGGTCGGCGAGTCGCAGGTGGGCAAGACGCGGCTGCTGAACTGGCTGCGGCGGCGGTGCGCGGTGCGCGGGAGGCGGGTGAAGTACGTCAGCTTCGACCGGCCGAACCCGGTCGAGGTGCTCGGTGACCGGCCCACCAGGTTCGACTTCCTGGAGGTGCTGTACGCGATCCGGGACGTGGCGGAGGACCTGCCCACCCTGCCGGAGGGCGTGGCGTCGGCGTTCGACCGGTTCAACCACGACGTGGTCCACCTCGCGGAGGGCAGGCTGCCGCCGGACCCGCCCGTGCCGACGCCGGAGCCGGCGCGGTGGCCGCGGCTGACCGGCGGCACCTCGCACCACGTCGCGGCGACGTTCGAGTCGTTCCGGGCGTGCCTCGGCCGCGCGGCGCAGCCGGAGCCGCTGCTGCTGGTCTTCGACCACGTGGGGAACGTGCTGGACTCGGCGTTCCGGCAGCAGCTGTACGACCACCTGATCCGGCACGTCGCCGACGGCGAGGTGCCCAACCTGAGCCTCGTGGTCGTGATGACGAACGAGCAGTTCGCCACGCACTGGCCGGAGCTGGGCGGCGGCACGCGGGTCGACCTGGACCGCATCGAGGCGGAGGAGTTCTCCGCGCTGGCCGAGGACGTGGTGCTGGCGGTCGGCCGCGCGATCGGCGACCCGCACGTGCAGCTGATCGAGGCCATCGGCAAGGGCGTCGCCACCGGCAAGTGGAGCCCCGCCGTGCTCGGCGACCTGGAGAACATCGTGAGGCGGATGCGATGAAGCCGATCGACGCCGAGCTGTTGCGGCGCCTGGCTCGGGGTGACTCCCTGGAGGACGTCCTGGCGTCGCTGCGACCGGCGGACCAGTGGGACGTGCTGCGGCGGTGCGCGGCGGTCCGCTCGTTCGACCGGGAGCTGTACGACAAGGTGCTCGTCGCCGACGTCGAGGACGCGCCGCCGTTCGGCGCGGTCGTCACCGCGCCGGAGGTCGAGCCGATCCAGGGCACGCGGGAGGCCTACCGGCTGCGGCCGGGCGCGAAGGCGCGCTACTGGAACGGCTGGTGGCCCGACGGGGCCGACCCGCGGGCCGTGCCCGAGGAGCTGCGGTCGCTCGTCGATCGCCTGGCGCGGCACTACCGGGCCGCCCACCAGCCCGTCGACCTGCTCGAACAGCTGGTGCTGGTCGACCACCGCGCCGCCGCCGAGCTGTTCGTCCGGCTCTACGCCAAGGCCGACCACCGGCACGATTTGGCGTTGTGCCAAGAGCTGATCGACGTGCTCGGCGCCGAGGACCGGGTGCGGCTGATGGGCCCCGAGCTGATCGCGCTGCGCCACGACCGGGCCGCCTACCTGCGCACCCGCGGGCTGTGGTCGACCGAGTACCTGCAGTCGGCCACGTTCCTCGAGAGGGCCGGGACGACGGCCACCTACCAGCGGCTCGTCCGGGGCGACGGACCGCGGGTGGTGGTGCTGCACGGCCCGTCCGGGCGCGGCAAGACGATGGAGCTGCGCTGGCTGGTGTCCCGGGTGCTGGTGCCGCGGCGCGTCCCGTGCGTGCTGGGGGACTTCGACGTGCTGGACCCGGTCAACGTCGCGCGGTACCCGTGGCTGCTGCTGGTGGAGGCGGCGGCGCGGCTCGACCAGCAGCTCGCGGCGGCGCCGTTCACCGAGTTCCTGGAGCGGTACGCGTGGACCGGGGTCATCTCGCGGCGCCAGGTCGCCGACCCGGGCCGGGTGGCCGCGGCGAGCAGGCGGCTGTGCGACGAGCGCGACCGGCTCGGCGCGCACGTGCTCAGGGACTTCGTGCGCACGTTCAACGAGGCGATGGCGGGCCGCCCCGCCGTGATGGTGCTCGACGCGTTGGACCGGGTGTACGCGAACCGGTCGCACGAGGAGCTGGACGGCCTGCTCCGGCAGCTGTTCCGCCTGTACCGCGACTGCCCGGCGATGCGGATCGTGCTGGCCGGCCGGTACCCGATCACCGTGCCGGTGCTGCCGGCGGCGGTCGATCGGCACCTGGTCCCGTTCACCGACGACGACGCGTCGCGCTACCTGGCCGACCGCCGCCGCATCACGCGCGCCGACCTGCGGCACGCGATCGTGGCGAAGGCCGGGGGAGAGCCGGTGGTGCTGGCGCGCCTGGCCGACCTGGTGCAGCAGCGGCCCGACATCACACCGGCCGAGATCCGGGAGTACCGGGCGGACCTGACCGCCCTCGTGCTCCAGGTCCTGCGGCCGATCGCCGACCCGGGCCTGCGGTGGCTGCTGCGGTACGGGATGGTGGCGCGGACGTTGAGCCTCGACTTCGCGTGTGAGGTGCTCCAGCCGTGCTTGCGCGCCGCCGCGTCCGGCGAAGTGGACCTCGACGACCCGAGCGAGGACGTGGTGCCGGGCGGCGAGCCGGCATCGTTGTTCCCCGCCACCGCCGACGTGGACGTCGAGCGGCTGTGGCCGCGGCTGACGGCGTTCGCGGGCACCACGTCCTGGGTCGTGCCGGTGCCGGGCGAGCCGGGCTCGCTGCGGTTCGTCGACGCGGTGGCCGAGCCGATGCGCCGCCTGGTGCGGTCGCACGCCGTCCACGACCGGCTGCACGCCGACGCGGTGGCGTTCTTCGAGCGCAAGGCGGAGGCCGACCCCGACCGGTGGGACCGGTGGACCCGGGAGGCGGTCTACCACCGGTTCCGGCTGGAGGGCCCCGCCGCCGCGGCCTACTGGCGCGCCGCCTTGGACGAGGTGGAGCTGGGTGAGGCGCACCGGCGGGCCGCGTTGGCCGAGGAGGTGCTGGGTCCCGACTACGTCGACGTCGAGGCCGACCCGCGCCGGGGGGAGGGGCACAGGCCGATCGTGACCCGGGAGACCGTGGTGGAGGCCCGGTACGAGCTGGCCGCGGCGCTCACCCAGATGGCCAGGCTGGGCGGTGTCGAAGCGGCGGACCAGCTGTGGAGCCGGGCCGAGGAGAACTTCTCCGCCGTCGTGCGCGACCGGGACGGGTTCGGCGCGGACGTCGTGCCCGACTGGCGGCTCGCGTACGTGCGCGCCGCGCTGGCGCTGAAGTCCGGCGACGTGGCCACCGCGCGAGCCGAGCTGGAGCGGGCGCTGCGGCGGTCGTCCGGCACCAAGGACGACGTGCGGCTGCGCATCCTGCTCGGCGACGTGCGGATGATCCTCGGCGACCGGCACGCGCCCGACGAGTACCGGCGTGCGGCGGAGGCGGCGGTCCGCGTCGGCGCCCAGCGGTGGGAACCGCCGATCCGGCTGCGGATCGTGAAGGCGCACCGGCACTTCGGGCACCTGGCGGAAGCGATCCGCGAGCTGACCCGCGTCCGGCGCGGCGGGCCGTTGAACGCCGAGCAGCAGCGCCGCTCCGGCCTGCTCGCGGTCGAGCTCGGCCTCGCCGCGAACCGGCTGGAGTGGGCGGCTTTCCACGCGCGACGGGTCGCCGCGCGCGACGGTGACTGGGAAGGGCAGGCCGCCGGCGCGAGGGTGGCGTTGGCCGCACGCAGGCCGCTGCTCGCGCTCGACCTCGCGCACCGCGCCGAACGCGCCGCCCGCGGCACCACCGGCTCCGCGCTCGCGCGCGAGCTGACCGGGGTCGCCGAGGGCGTGGTGGCGCACTACGGGAAAGCCTTGCACGCGCTGGAAACCGCACGGTCGCGGTGGCGTCGCGAGGGTGACCGCGCGGCCGTCGCCCGCTGCCACACGCGCTCCGCGGTGCTGCTCATGCGGGAGGTCGGCAACCTCACCCTGGCTGAGCACCACCTGGCCGAGGCCGCCGAGCTGACCACGCGGGGGACCGACGCCTGGTGCGGCGCGGAGTTGGCCCGGGTCGAGCTGCTGGGCCTCGCCGCACGGCCGCACGAGGCGCTGGACGCTGTCGCCGCCGTGATCGGCGAGCTCCACCGGCGGGCGCGCCCACCGTGCCTGGTGGCACGTGCCGCCGTGGAGGGGCTGGCGATCGACCTGCCCGACGGGTTCGGGTGGTTGCCTGCCGAACTGGTGGCGCGGCTGCGCGAGATCACGCCGGCGTCCGCGCGCCTGGTCGTGCTGGACGAACTGCGCCGCGTGCCCGACCCGCACGACGACTCGGCGCGGGACGCTTGGCGCGAGGTCGCGTCGCTGGTGCGGTTGGAGACCGACCGGCTGCGTGCCACGGACCGAGCCCTGCTGGACCTGAGGTCGGCGGAGGTGGACCGGCTGGCCGGCGATCGGGCGGCGGCGGAGCGGAAGCTGGCCGAGGCCCGCCCGACCGGTGGCTCGTGGTTCACGCTCCGGGAGTGGTCGCGTGCCGCGGACCGGCTGGGACTTCCCGCGCGAGGCGACGTCGAGGCGTTCCTCCGGGAGTTCGGCGACCACCCGATGCTGTGCGCGGCCTTCCTGGTCGAGCGCGCGGAAGCCCTGATCGCGCTGGACGAGTCGGACCTGGCGGACGCGTTGTTGCGCCGGGCGGCGCCGCTGCTCGTCGCCGCCGACGAGCGGGAGACCCAGTGGCACGCGAGGTCGCACTACGCCGACAGCGTGATCGCGGAGAAGTCCAGCCGGGAGCCGGAACCGAAGCTGGTCCGCGCCGGTGCGGCGTTCGCCGCGCTCGGTGACACCCGCCGTGCGGCGGTCGCGTCCCGCTTCACACGAGGGCGGATCAGCACGACGCTGCGGAGCGCGCGCGGGCGGGTGCGGCTCGCCGTCGAGGACGGTGCGCTGGTCGTGGGGACGTTCGTCCCGCCCGACGTGGACACCACCGTCCGCCACGACAACGCGCTGGTGGACGCGATCCTCGGCGCGGACCACGGGCGGGTCGGCTCCGGGCCCCTCGCCGAACGGCTGCGGGAGGACTGGCAGGCGACGTGCGCCGGGCTCGGTTCGCTGCTCCTGCCCGGTCCGGCGCTGCGGGCGCTGCGGGGCCCGTTCGACCTCAGGTGCGACGTCGAGGACCGCAGGCTCGGCCCGGTGCCGTGGGAACTGGCGCTGCGGCCGGACGTGCGGCGGCTGGTGGTGCTCGACCCCGCCGTCGCCACGTTCCACCGGGCCGTGTCGCGGGAGGCCGCCTACCGCGACGAGATCAGGTTCGTCCAGGTCGGCCTCAACCGGGTGGCGGACGCGGACCTGGCGGCCGACGGCGACCTCGGCCCGCACACCAGGGAGGCGTTGCGGCGCTACCAGGGGGCACGGGGGCTCACCCCGGACGCCGACCTCGGCGCCGAGCTGCTGGACCGGTTGCAGCGCGACCTCGCCGAGCCGGTCAAGCCGGTGGCGGTGCTGGCCCAGCCGAGCCGGTCGTCGCAGCTCGACTCCGCCCGCGGGCACCTGAACTCCGGCGTCGACCTGGCCCGCCTGTACGGCAGCCACGGGTTCGACGTGGAGTCGGTCGAGAACCCCACGCTGGACCGGCTCGCCGGCGCGGTGACCCGTGCGGTCCGCGGTGGGCGGACGCCGGCGGTGGTGCACCTGGCGGGCGGGCTGCGCGAGTCCGGCGGCGGCGTCGCGCTCACGTTCCTCGCCGGTGGTTGGGCGGCGGAGGCGTTCACCGCCACGCCGACCGCCGAGGAGATCCCGGTGACAGCGCTCAACCGGGTGCTCGCCGCCGTGCCGCGTGACGCGTTCCGGCCGCTCGTGGTGCTCGACGTGAACCGGCCGTGGGGCTCGGACGACGCGATCTCGTACCTGCTGCTGCGCAACGCCTTCGCGGGCGACCTGTTCGCCCTCGGCCGGTGCGCGGGCGTGCTGGGCACCGGCCTGGCCGGCGACGGCGAGCACGAGCTGTGCGACGCCGTGGTCGGCGCGATCGCGGCCGGCCGGCCGCTGGCCGACGTGGCGGGCGGGCTGCGTTCGCCCGCACGGCACGCCACCGGCCTCGACCGGGTGCTGCCGTCGGCCGGTGTCGCCCTGCACACGCACCTGCCGTGGCTGCGGCTCGTGCCCGCACCGGGAGGACGGCCATGACCACCACCGACCGCAAGGTCGCCGAGCTCAGGCACAAGCTCGCCGGCATCGACGCCGACTTCGCCCGGTGGCGCGCCGAGACCGGGTCGGGCCGGGTCCTGCGCAAGCACCACACGCAGGTGGTCCGGCTCACCGACCGGCTCGGCGGGGTGGTCGCGCGGATCGGCGCGGAGCTGGACGCGGTCGCGGCCGACGGCGCCGACGTCCTGCGGGAGTGCCGCCGGCTCCAGCTGCGGATGCTCGAGGTGCACCGGCTGTGGGACTTCTACCGCTCGAAGCTGAACCTGCGGTACGTGGAGTGGTACCGGCCATTCCTGACCGCCGTGGACGAGTTCGCCTGGCGGTGCTACGAGCCCGCGGCGGCCGGCCGCGACCGCGAGGCACCGCTGGTGCACCTCAGCGGCGAGTTCAGCCCGTTCACGCACCTGCGGGAGACGCCGTTCGCGGTCGAGGACGTGCCCGACGCCTTGAACACCGCGGACTTCCTCGGCGTGGTCACGCGGTTGCCGATCCCGATCATCGGCCTGCCGTGGTACCAGCTCGTGCACCTGCCGGACGCGGTGGTGATCGGGCACGAGGTCGGGCACGCGGTGGAACGCGACTTCGGCCTGCTCGGCACGGTCCGCGCGCTGACCAGGCCGGTGTTCCGGACCATGCCCGAAGCCCGGCGCGACGCCTGGGACACGTGGCTGCCGGAGGTCTTCGCCGACCTGTACGGGGTGCTGGCGGCCGGCCCGGCGTTCGCGTCCGCGCTGGCCGACCTGCTCGTCGTGGACGACGCCCGGACGGCCGCCGAGGTCGACGGGCCGGTCCTGGTCCACCCGCACGCGGCCGTGCGGCTCGCGTTGACCGCACAGGCGTTGGCGGAGACGGGTTTCCCGACGGCGCGGACCCCGTGCGGGCAGTTCGAGGACGACATCGCCCCGATGACGACGGCACTGCTGGACGGTCCTCACCCGGGCCTCGGCGACCGGCCGCTGCGCGAGGTGATCGCGTTCACCGCCGACCAGCAGCGCAACGCCGTCACCGCCGCCGACGGCCTGGTGGACCACCAACGGCCGGAGACCAGCGACGTCCGGTGCCTGATCGCGGCGGCACGGCTGGCGTTCGACCGCGAACCCGCCCTGTTCGCCCCGCCGCCGCCCGACCGCGTCAACGCCCAGGACCTGATCCTCGACAAGGTCGCGAAGGCCGTCGGGGACGGTTCACGCGCCGACGTCGGCGAGGAGGGACCGGCGGTGGACGACCGGGCCGCCGGCGCGGAGCTCTACGACCTGATCGACACGATGATCCGAAAGGCCCACGATGACCACCACGACTGAACGACCGCAGGACCCCATGGCCGCCGTGGCACAGCTCGCCCGGGTGGTCGCGGGCGGCGACGAGCAGCGGTTCGTGCTGGTGTACCACGCGATCGCCAACCAGGTCGACGGCTTCCTCAACGGTGACGCCGCCGAGGGCTACCGCCTGGCCCGCTCGCTGCTCCGCCGCGGCGTGTCGCCCCTGACCAGGTCGGCCGTCGCCACCGAGCCACCGTCCGACAGCATCTTCACCGACCCGGTGTACCTGGCCAACATGCGTGCCGTGGTCGAGGACCACGCCCGCATCATCGGCGGCGTGCCCACGGCCGACTTCCCCGAGTGCGTCGCCATCGGCAGCGCCGACGCGTGGTGCTGCTCGGGCACGCTCGTCTCGCCGAACGTCGTCGTCACCGCCGGGCACTGCGTGGACGGCGGGTGCGCGGCCCGCGTGTTCATCGGCAAGGACGTGGAGTTCCCGGAGGACGGCGAGGTGATCGACGTGGAGACCGCGCTCGCGCACCCCGACTACCGCCCGCCGCGGCCGACCGGGGACATCGCCGTCCTGGTGCTCTCGCGCCCCGCCTCGGTCACGCCGCGCCCGATCGCGGCCCCCGACCAGGTCGCCGCCGCCCAGTTCGTGCGGCTCGCCGGTTACGGCAACACCGACGTGCACAGCAGCGGCGGCTACGGCCGCAGGCGGATGGTGGACGTGCCGATCGCGAGCGACCACCCCCGGCACGGCGCGGACGCGGCCACGGAGTTCGTGGCCGGCGCGCCGTTCCTCGACCGGGACAGCTGCAACGGCGACAGCGGCGGTCCCGCCTACGTGCAGTCGGGTGGCCGGTGGTTCCTGGCCGGCGCGACGTCCCGGGCCACCGCCTCGTCGCTGCGCCCGTGCGGCGACGGCGGCATCTACACCCGCGTGGCGTCCTACGAGAAGTGGCTGTGGACCGTGCCGGGGGCCGTCCGGCCCTGAGGGGCGGTCTCCGAGCTCACGTCCCCTCGGGGCTGTCGTGGTGGTGGGCGAACCAGGCGATCCACCGCCGCTGACCCGGTGTCTCGACCGCCCGTGGGCGGTAGTGGTGGCGGGTCCAGGCGACGGCGTCGTCGGCGGGGTGGCCGGCCAGGACCGCCATGCAGGCGATCACGGTGCCCGTCCGGCCGGTGCCGCCCGTGCACGCGATCTCGACGCGCCGCCCGGAGCGGGCGAGGCGGTACGCGGCGGTGATCTTCGCGGCCGCGTGCCGGTGGTCGCGGGGTGTGCGGAAGTCCGGCCAGGCGATCCAGTCCGCGGGCCAGTCGGGCCGCCACGGGGCACGCCGGCGGAGCAGTCGGCCGAGGCCGCCGTGCCGGGCGTCGGGTGGGTGGCCCAGGTACAGACCGAAGTCCGGCAGCGGACCTGCCGGGAAGGGCTCGCGCCGGCCCCGCCCGCGGACGACCGTGCCGTCCGGCAGTGCGATGGCTCCGGTGAACGGCTCGCTCATGCCGGTTCCTCCTCCACCAGCGCGGCGACCAGCCGCAGGACCTCCGCGGTGGCCCGCGCCTCGCCAGTGGTGAGTACCTTCAGCCGGGCTCGCTCCGCGTCGTGCACCGCCTGCAGGTGCAGCACCGGCTTGCCCCGCGGGCCTGTCGGCAGGCCGTTGAGCAGGGTGGTGATCCGGTCCGCGGTCTCGGCGTCGATGCCGTCGACGTCGAGGACCGCGGAGACGTCGAGCCGCCGTCCGCGCTCGCCGGGGTCGGCGGGCCGACCGGTCAGCGCCTCGAAGTCGACCCGGGCGACGCGGTACTGCTTCCCGATGCGCACCGCGTTCAGCCGGCCGTCGCGCACGTAGCCCCGGACCGTGGCCACGTGCAGGCCGAGGCGCTCGGCGACTTGCTCGATCGAGTACCAATCCTGGGTCATCATTACGTATCACTCCGCATGTCGACTGACTATAGCGAAGTTTATGTAAGTTGCCGTACGCCGCTCCTCACCGTCACTAACCTGGGCTTGATCGCTTTGGGGGAGGGGTTGCGGTGGTCCTGCTGCGGGAACCGTCGGGGATCGACAGGCGCAAGGTCGTGGCGGCAGCGGTGCTGCTGGTGGTCGGGGCCGTGCTGGGTGTGGTCGCGGCGTTCAGCGGGCGCTGGTTCGCGGAGGCCGTCGCCGGGTCCTACCTCGTGCGGGCCGTGGTCACCGTGCACGACTCCGAGACGTCGGAGGGCCAGGACGGGCCCTCGACGACCTGGACCTCGGAGGCGGTGGCCGAGGGAGGGCGGGCGATGCGGTTGCCCGGCGAGGAGGAGTTCGGTCTCGCCGATCCCGTGGTGGTGCGGCTGTCGTCGCTGACCGACCGGCTGCTGGCGGTGCGCGTGGCCGATGGCGGTCTGGTGAAGTTCCACGACCTGGCGGCGAAGGCCGTGCTGATGCCGGCGGGCGCGGCAGCGGTGCTGGTCGCGGGCTGGGTGCTGGTCCGGACCGGGCGGCGGAACGCGTGGGGGTTCAAGACGGCGTTGCACCCCTTGGCGGGTGCCGCGTTCGCTGCGGCGATCGTGCTCGCACCGGGCGGTTTGGGCCGAGGGGCGTTCGACAGCGCGACGACCGTGCCGGTGACCGACCTGTCGCAGGTGGAACTGCGGACCGGTGCTCCGCCGCCGGTGGTCGGGCGGGGCGCGGTCGCGCGGTCCGGGGACGCCGCGGTTCGCGTGCTCGAAGTCCGGCGCGGCGTGCCGGAGGGCGCGGCGCGGTGGTTGAGCGAGTTCGAGGTGCTGACCCTGGTGGTCGAGGAGACCAGGTCGGCAGCGGGGGAGCCGGTCGCGGTGCGGTTGGTGGCCGACGAGCACGGTGCACCGGCCCGCGTGGACGACTGCGCGGGCGCCCCCGGCGCGCTCACCGAGGCGACGTCCGCTCCGGGCACCCGCACCGCGCTGCTCTGCTTCGCGGTCCCGCCGGGCTTCGCGCCGTCCTACCTGCTGCTGGGCACGCTGGACGACCGGGCGCTGCTGACCCTGTGACGGAGTTCTCCCGGTCTAGTACGCGGAGGCGCGGACCGCGAACACCGAACGGCTGCCGGCGTACTCGGTCAGCGACCAGAGCTGCCCCTTGGCGGGCCAGTAGGAGAAGTCCTCCGGCCCGATCGGCAGCACGTCGTGGTGCACCACGACCGAGCCGCCGGGCTTGAACGTGGCCAGGTCGCCCGCGTTGCCGCTGCCGTCGCTGGTGGAGAGGTAGAACTTGCCGTTGATCGCGGTCGCGCCCTGCATGCTCTGCACCGACACCTCGTAGGCCTCGCTCGCGTGCGCGTAGCCGTCGGACGCCGTGGTGAGCATCCGCGTGGTGTAGTCGATGGGGAAGCGGAACAGCCGGCTGCCCGCGCCGGGGTTGGCGTACTCGCCGACGACCACGCTGTCCGGGGTGCTGGTGCGGTCCAGCGAGGCGAACGAGAACCGGATGGCCGCGTGGCCGTTGGTGGTCGACTGGTTGTAGGCGAAGACCTGCGGCAGCACGTACTTGTAGCCGTAGGCCTGGTAGCTGCCGTCGGCCTGGCGACCGATCGCCGAGCCGTTCGTGGTGCTGGTCTGCCAGAGGTGCCGCAGGTCGAAGACCCGGAAGCCGCTGCTCGTGGCCGCGACGTACAGGTGGTGGCCGTACCAGAACATGCCGCCGGCGTGCAGGTCGACCGGCCGGAACGACGCCTGGCCCGCGCTGGTGGTGTACGGCTCGACCAGCAGCACGTGGCGGTAGGTCGGCGCGGACGGGGTGGCGTAGTCGACGAAGGAGACCCTGATGCCCCGGTCGACCCCGTCCGTGCCGTTGTCGTACCAGCTGACCAGGACCGCGGTCGAACCCTCGTAGGTCGCCTCGCCGTACGCGTCCGCGGTCGTCGTGATGCCCTGCGGCACCCAGTACGTGACGTCGTCGTCACCGCTGTTCCAGCAGAACGCGGCCACGCGGTTGGCCGCCGCGGGGGAGCACGAGGTGGCGGCGCGGTTGCCGTCCCCGACGACGGTCGGCACGCTGACGTTGGGCAGCGCGGCGTCCAGGTCGTCGATCAGCCCCGAGTAGGCGGTGGCCTTGAGGCGGAAGTTCGTCGCGGGCAGGGTTGTCGCCGCCTGCGCGGGCGCGGCCGGGGCGATGCTCGCGACCAGCGCCGCCGCGAGTCCGGCGACCACCATTCGGTACTTGTTCACCAGGCCACCACCATTGTTGGTTGAGTACTGACGAACCGTCATCATGGCGGGAGTCGGGCACTCGACGCAACGGGTCGGCCCTCGTGGTCGCGCGTTGCCGTGACCCCGTGCGGCAGGCGTCAGACGAGCGGCCTGGCGTCGACGGGCACCCAGTCGGCGTACTTGCCGGTCACGTCGTCACCGGACGAGATGCCCCGGATCCGCCGGTTGACCCAGGGCAGGACGTGCTCGCGGTAGTAGCGGGTCTCGGCGAGCAGGCTGCGGCGGGCGGCGGGGCCCGGGTCGACCGCGTGCGCCTCCGTGGCGTGCCCGAGGGCCTTGAGCACGAGGGACGCCACCCGTCGGTGCCCGGCCGCGTTGAGGTGCAGCCGGTCCGGCGACCAGTACTCGGCCCGGCGGACCTCGACGTCGTTGAACGCGTCCACGAGCAGGACGTCGTGCCGCGCGGCCAGCTCGGCGATCGCCGCCGTCAGCACCACGCCCCGGCGGTGGACGGTGCGGCCGAACGGCAGCCGCTGCGACGGGTCCGCCCCGCTGAGCAGCACCAACCGCACCCCGGCCGACGCGCAACGCTCGATCGCCTGCTTGGTCAGCCGGACCAGCCGCGCCAGGTCGACCCCGGGCCGCATCATGTCGTTGCCGCCGCCGTTGAGGGTGAGCAGCGTGGGCGCGGGTGAGAGGGCCAGCGCCGCGTCGAGCTGGCTGGTGGCGATCGGCTCCAGCAGGCGTCCCCGGACGGCGAGGTTGGCGTAGTGGACGGTCTCGCCGAGCGCGACGGCCAGCCCCTCCGCCACCAGGTCGGCCCAACCCCTCGGTGTGCCGTCGGGGCGCTCGTCGCCGACCCCTTCGGTGAAGCTGTCGCCGATGGCCACGTATCGCACTGCCGGTGCCTCCCCTGCTGGAACGTCACCGCCAGCATATGAGGCGTCCCGGCGTGACTCAGCACACCTGCTTGGCGGCGAGCACCCGGCGGACGGCCTCGTCCACGCGGGCCGGCGGCAGGGCGCCCGAGGCCACCGCGCCTTCCAGGTGGTCGAGCACTTCGCCCACCCGGCCGCCCGACGACCACAGCGCGATGTCCGCGCCGGCCGCGAGCGCCTGCGTGACCGCGTCGGGCAGGCCGACCCGGTCCGTCACCGCGCGCATCGCGCCGAGGTCGTCGGTCATCGCGGGGCCCGTGAAGCCGAACTCGCCGCGCAGCAGCGCGTACGCCTCCGGGCTGAGGGTGGCGGGCACGCCGCCGGTCAGGCCGGGCACGTCGATGTGCCCCAGCATCACCACCACGTCGCCGAACCGCGGCAGGTGCCGGTACGGGACGAGGTCGGTGTCGCGCAGCGCGGCCAGCGGGGGAGAGGTGACCGCGCCGAGGTGGGAGTCGCCGGTCGTGTTGCCGTGCCCGGGGAAGTGCTTGACCACCGGCGTGACGCCCGCGTGGTGCAACCCCTCGGCGAACGCCAGCGCGTACCCCAGCGCCGTGTTCGGGTCGGGGCTGAACGAGCGGTCGCCGATGACCGTGCGGTCGGGTTGGCCGCTGGTGTCCAGCACGGGCGCGAGGTCGGTGGTCACGCCGCGCTCGCGCAGCGCGAGACCACGGTCGCGGGCCACCGCGCGGACCTCGTCCGGAGACAGGTCGGCCGCCATCTGCCGGGCGCTGGGCATCGAGCCGTCGAGCGCTTCCAGCCGCTGGACCCGCCCGCCCTCGTCGTCCACGGCGACGGTCAGCGGGAGGGTGGCCGCGGCGTGCACGGGCGCGAGCGCGCCGGCGCTGAGCAGGCCGACGTCGTCACCGCCGATGAAGATCCCGCCCACCTGCTCGTTCCGCACCACGGTGAGGGCGTCGGCGGGTCCGCGCGGGTCCACCCCGACGACGAGCGACTGCGCCAGCCGGGCCCGCAGCGGCAGTGCGGCGACCTTCTCCGCGCACGGGTCCACCACCGGAGGGGGCGGCTCGACCGTCGTGGACGACGACGGTGGCGGCACGCTCGATGACGACGTCGACAGGGCCGCCGGCTGCGTCGGCCGGTCGCTGCGCGCCGAGGTCACCACGGCCGACGACCCGGCGACCACCGCGCCGACCGCCACGAACAGCAGCATCGCCGACGTGCCGAGCCCGCGGCCACCGGTGCGCCTCACTGGCGGTCGCTTCGGTCGTCCGACGGGTGCCGACCCGGTCGGTGCGTTACCGCGTGCACAGTGCTCACTCCCACGTCCTCGCCCGCTCGGCGGTGAGTTGCCCATCGTGCGACCGGCCATCCGGGCCCGCAACCCCAGCGCAACCGAGGCGACATTCACATTCTGCGTCACGAGGCATCACGGCCATGGTATCCGTTGCCCGAATCGTGCCTGAACTGCCGCGTTTTGTCAGGCACGGGAGATCGCGATTCCCGCGGTGATCGTGGAATGTGAATCTTCGTCGGAGCCGATGGACCGCGATGATTGTGGTCTTCGCCTCGTTCGCCGGTCAGAGGCGCCACCACCGCCGTTTCGGTCGCGGCGCGTCACCGGGCGCGAGCGAGGCCGCGTCCCTGGTGTCGGGGTGGTCGGCTCCGAGACGCGCGGTGCGTTCGGCCACCACGCGGCGGCACAGGGCGGCTGCCTCGTCGTCCCGCCCGGTGAGGGTCAGGGCGCGGGCCACGTTCAACGCCAGTTCGTCCTCGCGGATGGTCGGCGGGTCGACCAGGGTCTTGCGGGCGGTCCGGTGGCGCGCCTCGGCGAGCCGGGGATCCGGCGGGCCGTCGGTGAGCTGGGCGTCGGCGCGGGCCCGCGCCGCGTCCCAGTCGCCGTCCCTGGCCGCCTGCGCCCAGCCGGTGGCGTTGCCGTGCTCCATGAGGTCGAGGACGCCAAGGCCCGCGGGCCTGCGGTAGAGGTAGCCGGCGCGGAAGGACAGCCACCGCGCGCGGTTCATCGTCGGCAAGAGCGGCGCTACGTCGGCGGCGCACTGCGCGTCCGTGGGTTCCGGGACGAGGGTGATCTCGTGTTCGTCGTCGACGGGTGTGGCGTCGTCGAGCAGGGTGCCGACGAAGTCGCGCGCCTCGCCGTCGAGGATGGCTTTCGCGTGCCTGCGGCCGAGCGCTTTCCCCATTCCGCAGGCCAGGAAGAGGCTGTTCCACTCGTCGCGGCTTCGGAGGAGATCGTCGACGCCGAAGTACTCCGCCGGCGGCGGGCCGTGCCACAAGTGGTGGAATGCGGCGTAGTCGACGCGGGTGTCACGGGCCCGGTGGACGTTCGGCGACAGTTCGGCGGGCACCAGGCGGCGAATGGCTTCGTCGGATCCGATGACCACGGGGAAGTGCGCGGGGAACCGGATGAACAGCGGCCGTCCCGTGGGTAATCGGCGAAGGCGTTGGGCGCGGGTGACCACCACGCCGTGCTCGTCCACCGTGACGAAATCCTCGTGCCCGTCGCGGAACAGGTCGTCCAGGCGGACGCAGGAGAACCGCGGTCCCAGCGAGGCGGCCAGGTCCGCCGGTCGGGACGCCTCGTGCCACCGGGCGGTGTCCGGGTGCCGTTCGCGCAGTTCACGCCAGTCGACCGGACCGGACGGCAGGACCATCCCGTCCCGGTCGACCAGCAGCCGCACCAGCAGCCGGAACAACTCGAACCGGGGTGCCCGGTCCGCGCGCGCGGTTATCTCGGTGAGCGAGACGGTGCTCTCGGGCAATGCCAGGTCACGCCGACGCAGGACGAAACCGGAATCGCTCATCAGCGCATGCCAGCGGGTGTGATTCGGGCCACGGCCGGCGCGCGTGAATGGTGGTCGAGGTATTTCGCTGCGCTGTAGTGAAACTTGTGCGCACCGCCGGCCGCCCACTCGGGCCGGACACTACTGTTTCGGGCCATGGCGAGAGGACGCGTCACCCGCGAGGACTGGACGATGGCGGCGCTGCGCGCCCTGGCCCGGGGCGGGGTGGCGGCGGTGGCCGTCGACGTGCTCGCCGGCGGGCTCGGCATCACGCGCGGCAGCTTCTACTGGCACTTCAAGGACCGCGACGCGCTGCTCGTGGCGGCCGTGGAGCTGTGGGAGCAGCGCACCACCGCCGACTTCATCGCCCGGCTCGCCTCGCTCGACGACCCGGAGGACAAGCTCCGCGAGGGGCTCCGGACGGCGCTCGGCGCGGAGGTCGTCCCCGGCCTGGAGCCCGCGCTCGTGGCGCACGCCGACCACCCCGTGATCGCGCCGGTGCTGACCAGGGTGATCGAGCGGCGGATCGCGTTCCTCGCCGAGATCTACGCCGACCTCGGCCTGACGCCCGCGGTGGCACGGCGACAGGCGGTCCTGGCGTACGCCGCGTACCTCGGCTGGGCGGAGCTGCGCCGCGTCGCCGCCGGGGTGGTGCCCGAGGTCGCGGTGGAGGGTCCGCGCGGCCGTGCGGGCTTGAAGCACCTCATCGACCGGTTGGCGGCCGTCCGCTAGGCGTGTGCCCGGTCACCTCGTTTGACATACAGGATTGCACGGATCAAACATGCAGTCGTGTATGGACGACGGGGAGGGTGGTCGCAGCCATGGCGCACCGGGGGTTGAAGGTGTTCCGGATCGGCGCGTGGGCGTGGGTCGTCACGGGCGTGGGCCACCTGGCCACCGCGGCGTTGTCGGCGTCACGCCCCGAGGATCCCGCGGCGAGTCGTGCGCTCGTGGCGATGCGGGAGCACGGCACGGAGATCGCCGGTGTCCGGCGCAGCCTGCTCGACCTCGACCGGGGCATGTCGCTCGTCATGGCCGCCGCGCTGGTCTTCGGCGGGCTGGTGTGCCTGCTCGTCGCGCGGTCGGCGCCCGACCTGGTCACGCGGTCGCGATCGCTGAGCGGCCTGTGCCTGGCGGCGTCCCTGGTGGTGCTCGGCCTGTCGGTGTGGTTGCTGCCCGCGCCGCCCGTCGTGCTGTTCGCGATCGCCTGCGTGGCGTTCGGTCGAGCCCTCGCCACGGCCCGGCCGGAAGTTTCCGCGCGGCCCGCATGACCACCCGAACGCGTCACGACCGCGTGCTATACCTGAAGTGCCACAAGGAGAACAGCTCCGGCTGATCACGGGAGGCAGGACGGCATGGTCGCGCACGTGGTCGTCATCGGTGCGGGTGTCTACGGCGCGGCGGTGGCCGCCTCGCTGACGAGGAGAGGCGCCCGGGTCACCGTGGTCGACGCGGGCGCGCCCGGCGGCGGCACGTCCGGCGCGACGTTCTCGTGGACGAACTCCTGCGGCAAGCAACCCCGCTCGTACCACGACTTCAACGTCACCGGCATGGAAGCCCACCGGCGGCTGGCGGCCGACGTGCCGCACAGCGACTGGTACCACGAGACCGGCAACCTGGAGTGGGCCGCCACCGACGCCGACCGCGACGAGCTGAGCCGGAAGGTCGCCGCCGTCCTCGACTACGGCTACGAGGCGCGGTGGCTCAGCCGGGCCGAGGCGTTGGACCTCGAACCCGACCTGGACCCGGCCGCGCTGCCCGACGACGGAATCGCGTACTTCCCGCGCGAGGGCTGGGTCGAGCCGACCCGGCTGATCGGGCACCTGCTGTCGACGGCGGTCGCCGCGGGCGCGGAGGTCGTGCGCGACGACGCGGTGACGGACCTGGAGGTGACGGCGGGCGCGGTGCGCGCGGTCCGACTCGCCTCGGGACGGCGGCTGCCCGCCGACGCGGTGGTGGACTGCGCGGGGCCGCAAGCCGCGCGGATCGCGGAACTGGCCGGGTTGGCGCTGCCGATGCGCAACACCCGTGGTGTGCTCGTCTACACCTCGCCGGTCGCGGTGGCGGTGGCGCGGGTCGTCCACGCGCCGCACGTCCACCTGCGCCCGGACGGCGGCGGACGGCTGCTGCTGCACACCCCCGAGGTCGACGACGCGGCCCGCGTGTCCGACACCGGTGAGATCAGCGTGGACCCGTCGGCGGTGGACGAGGTGGTCGAGGCGAGCCGTGCGCTGTACCCCGGCATCGGCGCGGCGTCGGTGGAGAGCGTCCGGGTCGGTGAGCGGCCCATCCCGTCCGACGGCCTGCCGGTGCTGGGCCGGGTGGTCGAGCTGCCGAACTTCCACTTCGCGGTCTCGCACAGCGGCGCGACCTTGAGCCTGCACGCGGGTGACCTGGTCGCGGCCGAGGCCTTGGGCGAGGACCGCGGCGATGCCCTAGCCCCGTTCCGGTTCGAACGAGCCGCCACCGTCCAGTGAGGACCGCGTGGTCCGGACCTGAGCCGCGCGGTGTACGCGACCGGCGACGAGGTGGTGTGCGTCGATCGGGCTGGCAAGGTGTTGTGGCGGTGGGGTTTCGGCCCCGGTGCCGCGCGGCGGGCCACGGCGGTGGCGAGCTGCCGGTTCTCGGCGGACGGCGCGGTGGTGTGGTCCTACCTGCCCGAGGCCGCGGGCCGGACCGCTGGTCGTCCTCTCCGCCGGGACGGGGCAGCCGATCGCCGCGACCGAGCCGGCCTGCGCCGGGCACGGCGGGCGCCAGTTCGCCCACCCGGACGGCGCGCACGTGCCGCTCGACGTGGGCGAGGGCAGGACGGCTCGCGGGTGTACCGCGGTCGTCTCGTGGGGGACGCCCTCGACGTGGCGGCCTATCCCTGGGTCGACCGCACCCTGGTGGACCTGGCCCCCGACGGCGGCGGCTACCTCGACGCGGACACCGCGGTCGTCGTCCTCGGCGGTGAGGCCGAGGACGAAGAAGAGTGGCACCGGCACCACCTCGTGGACGTGCGCACCGGAGAGGTGCGCGGCCCGCTCGACACCCCGTCCCGCGACGCCTACGACGTCGAACCCCGCGGCGACGGGTCGTGGCTCAGCACGGACGACGACGCCACACCCGGTGAGCGGTCTTCGGTCAGCCGTAGCGGCGACGCGGCGGTCGATGGCGTGCCCGACGGGGGAGTGGCACTGTCGCGCTGCCCGCAGACCGCGCGACCCCGGAGGACTGCCGTGGCGGACCACGAGAACGGCGGGCTGCTCCGGCAGCTGACCAGCCGCCAGATCGGCATGATCTCGCTCGGCGGCACCATCGGCACCGGGCTGTTCCTCGGCTCCAGCCTCGCCATCTCGATGGCCGGACCGGCCGTCGTCGTGGTCTACCTGGTCGGGGCGCTGGCGGCCGTCGCGGTGGCCTACGCGGTCGCCGAGATGGTCGTGGTGCACCCGGAGGCGGGTGGGTTCGGCGCGGTCGGCGCGCGGTACGCCGGGCCGTTGGCCGGGTACGTCCAGCGGTGGTGCTACTGGGCGACCCAGGTGATCACGGTCGGCGGCGAGGTGGTCGCGGCCGGGCTCTACGTCCGGTACTGGTGGCCGCAGGTGCCGCTGTGGGCGTCGGTGTGCCTGTTCTCGGTGGCGATCCTGGGGGTCAACTTCGCGGCCGTGCGGCTGTTCGGCGAGGTCGAGTACTGGTTCGCGATGGTCAAGGTGACCGCGTTGGTCGTCTTCCTGGTGCTCGGCGTGCTCTACGTGGTGTTCGGCCTGCCGGGGCAGGACGCGGCCGGGCTCTCGGCGTGGACGGACCACGGCGGGTTCATGCCCAACGGTCTGGTGGGCGTGCTGCTCGCGGTCAGCGTGGCGACGTTCAGCTACGGCGGGGTGGAGTCGGTGGCGATGACGGCCGCCGAGTCGCGCAGCCCGGCCCGTGACATCCCGCGGGCGGCGCGACGGGTGGTGCTGCGGCTGGCGTTGTTCTACGTGCTGGCCACCGGGATCATCGTGGCGATCGTGCCGTGGACGGAGGCGGCGGCGGTCGACGGGGTGGCGGAGAGCCCGTTCGTGGCGCTGTTCGCCTCGATCGGCGTCCCGGCCGCCGCCGGCCTGATGAACCTGGTCATCCTCACGGCCGCGCTGTCCGCCGCGAACACCACGCTCTACCTGGCGTCGAGGACGATGCACTCGCTGGCGCTGGACCGCTACGCGCCGAAGCCCCTCGCCGCCGTGACCGACCGGGGCAGCCCGGTGAACGCGGTGCTCGCCTCGACCGTCGGCCTGGCCGCCGCGGCCGTGGCCGCCGCCCTGTCGCCGGACGCGGCGTTCCCGGTGCTGCTCGGCATCGCGCTGTTCAGCGGCATGGTGGCGTGGATGCTGATCTTCGTGAGCCACCTGGCGTTCCGGCGCGCCCGCCGCGGCCTGCCACCGGCGTCGGTCCGGTTGCCGGGCGCGCCGGTGACCTCGGTGCTGAGCCTGCTCTACGTGGTGCTGGTGGTGGTGGCGACGGCGTTCACCGAGGCGTTCGGCCCGGCGTGGCAGGTCGGCGTGCCGTTCGTGGCGCTGGTGCTGCTGTCCTACCCGCTGGTGCGGCTGCGCCGGTCGGCCCGTGACCGACCGGCCGACGGCTACACCGAGTCGATGTAACCGTGCGCCACGATCCGCCGGGCCGCTTCGGCGTACCCCTCCGGGTCGTCCAGCGCGAGCGTGCCGAGGCCGTCGACGTACCGGTTGAACATGCAGAACGCCGCCGCGATCAGCACGGTGTCGTGGATCTCGACGTCGGTGGCGCCGTGCGCCCGGGCCGCGTCGACCAGGTCGATGGTGACCTTGAGGCCCGACTGCTGCGTCGCGCCCGCGATCCTCAGCAGCGCCCGCAGCTTCTCCGACACCGGCGCGGTGTCGAGGTCCTCCCGCACCTGCTCCACCAGGGCCGTGCCCTCGTCGAGCTGCGCGGCGGCGAACGCCGAGTGCGAGTCACCGCAGAACCGGCACGCGTTCAACGTCGACACGTAGGCCGCGATCAGCTCGCGCTCGCCGGCGGGCAGGGAGTTCGGCGCGCGCAGCAGGACTTCGGCCAGCTCGTTGAGCGGCTTGGCCGTCTCGGGCCGGAACCGCATCAAGCCCCTGATGCCGGGGAAGAGGGACTCGTCCATACCGAGGTCGATGTGTGCCATGGGGTTCACGCTAGCCGTTCACCGACCGCTCGGGGGGTGGTCGGTGAACGGCAGCACTGCGTGATCCCGCAGTAGGACGGCCCGGGCCCGCCGCGATGGGTGCGACGGGTCCCGGGCGCGGTGGCGTTACTTGGCGTGGCCGCGCAGCGCGAGCAGCACGGCGCCCATCGTCAGGCCGAAGCCGACCGTGTGGCCGAACAGGCTGACCCACTGCGGGCCCTCGACCACGAACACCATGTCGC
The DNA here is from genome assembly GCF_040639675.1 of Actinosynnema sp. NPDC023794. Taxonomy (NCBI): domain Bacteria; kingdom Bacillati; phylum Actinomycetota; class Actinomycetes; order Pseudonocardiales; family Pseudonocardiaceae; genus Actinosynnema; species Actinosynnema sp. NPDC023794. The sequence goes on from NZ_JBFAFR010000012.1 coordinate 241,980, forward strand.
TCATCATCGGGTCGGCGGTCACGCTCAACCACAGCGGCATGATGATCAGGGCGCCGAGGATCCAGACGACCGCCCCGTAGAGCATGCTCGCGATGTAGACGGGCGGCATCACGTTGAGGTTGCGGGTCAGGGCGCCGAAGCCGGCGCCGGCGATCGCGGAGATCACCATGTGGACGATGAAGCCGACGAAGGCGTTCTCGACGCCGATCAGCATGCCGACCATGGGCAGGGAGCCCAACCCGGCCATCAACAGCCCGAACACGAGGCCGCCGGCGAGTCCGGCCAACGCCCCGTTCCGGATGGGGGACTCGGACCTCGTGGTCGTCGAGGCAGCGATTGTCGCGGACACGATCAGCTCCTTTTGTCAGTTGTAGGGCATGGTCGGGAACCAGCCGATCCCGAAGATCGACGGGACGCGGACGTCCCAGTACACGAGCAGGAACACACCGAGGGAGATGAGCAGCGCCGCGCTGACCACCGTCGAACGGCGGCTGTTGGAGCTGAACCACCGCAGGAACCGGCCCTTGGTGCCGAGGGCGAGCGCCGCGAACACGATGGCGACGAGCAGGACGTTGCCGACCGACTGGAGCACGAACGTGCCCGCGCCGAAGAGCGGGTTGCCGGAGTCGACGGCGGAGCGGAACAGCTTGATGAACATCGGGTACGGCCGGCCGATCAGGAACGCGCCGACCAGCGCGCCGAGCACCACCACGCGGGCCACCGGCCGGTCGCGGAACACGTCGGGCAGCACGCCGAGGGCGGCGAGCCCGAGGTAGGCCATCACCAGACCGACGAGACCGAACACGACGGCCGACTGCACCAGCCGCACCGGCATGTCGCCGACCATCGCGCTCGACAGCTGCGGCAGGCTCGGCCCGATGAGCACGCCGACCGCGCCGTAGACCGCCGACACGCCGACCATGCCCGCGGTGAAGAAGCCCAACGGCCGCAGCAGTGACCGCAGCGTGCCCTGGGCCGCCCCGCCGGCTTCGCTCATCGGCCCGATCGACGCCGCCATGGCGATGTTGCACGCGGTGAACGTGCCCGCGAGCCCGGAGACGAACGCGAACACCAGCCCGGCGGCGGTGCCCGCGATCGAGGCGGTCGCGGCGTCCTCGCCGAGCAGGGCGTTGGCGACGTTCGCGCCGATGACGTGGTCGACGAACTCGTAGGACCACAGCACGGACAGCAGCACGCCGGCGATGACGCTGCCGATGATGAGCCGTCCGGGTCTGGTGGTCCGGTCGGTCCCGATGACGGGCCGGTGGGTCATGGGCGTTCACCTCGTTGCGGGTTGGAGCGCACTTCGGTCGACTCAATGTCCTTGGCCGGGCGCCGGTCCGACAACTTCCATGCTGCTGTTCTGCGCCACGGCCGGGCGCCGGGCGACCGCTGCGGCGTGACGGGTCCGTTCGGCGCGCGGGAAACACCCGGCGGAACCACCGGGTCATCGCCAATGCCAGTACCGCGGATACCAGGACGAGTGAGGGGGCGCGCCTTGTCGCCGCGTGCGGCGGCATTGAAGCCGAACCGCGTCGCCGGTGCCAGTGGCACGATCGGAAACCCGATGCGTGCTCGACGAAAACGCTATAGGCCGGTAGCCGCGTCGTGTGGAACCGAGGTACGTTCGAGTCGTCCTTTCTCCGCCGCCGGGGAACAACTGCTCGACGCTGCGGTGGTCGCGGGCCGCATTGATTTCGTCCGGGAACCGTCTCGAATTCTCGCGAGCGGAACAGGGTGACCCGATGGGTGGGGAAATGTCACGTGCGGACGACCGGATCGCGATCGTCGGAATGTCCTGCCGGTTGCCCGGCGCGCCGGACACCGCGGCGTTCTGGCGGCTGCTGCGCGACGGCCTGGACGCGATCACCCCACCGCCGCCCGGCCGGGCGGGCGACCTGCCCGCGGGCTTCCTGGACCGCGTCGACGCCTTCGACGCGGCGTTCTTCGGCGTCTCGCCCCGCGAGGCCGCCGCGATGGACCCTCAGCAGCGGCTGGCCCTGGAGCTGGCGTGGGAAGCCCTGGAGGACGCGCGGATCGTCCCCGGCACGCTCACCGGCGGACGAACGGGCGTGTTCATCGGCGCGACCTGGGACGACTACACCACCCTGAGCTACCCGGCGCACGTCACCCCGCACACGATGACCGGCACGAACCGGGGCGTCATCGCCAACCGGGTGTCGCACTTCCTCGGCGTGCGCGGACCCAGCCTGACCGTGGACGCGGCGCAGTCGTCCGCCCTGGTCGCGGTGCACCTGGCGGTCGAGAGCCTGCGGCGCGGCGAGACGGCGCTCGCCCTGGCGGGCGGGGTGAACCTCAACCTCGCCGCCGGTCGCGAGACGAGCGGGGTCGAGTTCGGCGGGCTCTCACCGGACGGCCGCAGCCACACCTTCGACGCCCGCGCCAACGGGTTCGCCCGCGGCGAGGGCGGCGGCGTGGTCGTGCTCAAGCCACTGGCCAGGGCGCTCGCGGACGGCGACCCGGTGCACGCGGTGATCCTCGGCAGCGCGGTGAACAACGACGGACCGTCCCGCAGCCTCACCGCGCCCAGCGCCGACGCGCAGGCCCAAGTCATCGGCGAGGCCCTGACCAGCGCGAACGTCCGCCCGGACGACGTGCAGTACGTCGAGCTGCACGGCACCGGCACCCCGGTCGGCGACCCGGTCGAAGCAGCCGGCCTCGGCGCCGCGCACGCCGGGCGCGCCACCGAGCTGCTCGTCGGCTCGGCGAAGACCAACGTCGGCCACCTGGAGGGCGCGGCGGGCATCGTCGGCCTGCTCAAGACCGTGCTGAGCATCCGCCACCGCGCCCTGCCGGCCAGCCTCAACCACGTCACGCCCAACCCCGACATCCCGTTCGACGCGCTGAAGCTGCGCGTCCAGACCGAGCTGACCCCGTGGCCGCGCGCCGACCGGCCGTTGATCGCGGGCGTGTCGGCCTTCGGCATGGGCGGCACGAACGCGCACGTGGTCGTCGCCCAGCCCCCGGACCGGGAGCGGGTCGGGTCCGAGCCGGGGGCGGGCGTGGTGCCCTGGGTGCTGTCGGGCAGGACCGAGCAGGCGCTGCGGGCGCAGGCCGGGCGCCTGCACGACCACCTCGCCGCCCACCCCGAGCTGACGCCCGGCGAGGTCGGCCACGCGTTGGCGACCACGCGCACGCACTTCGCCCACCGTGCCGTGCTCCTCGGCCGCTCATCGCTCACCGCGCTCGCCGGCGGCCGCCCGGCGCCGGACCTGGTCACGGGCCGGGCCGGCGACCTGGGTCGGACCGCGTTCGTCTTCCCCGGTCAGGGCGCGCAGTGGGTCGGCATGGGCCGTGAGCTCTACGCGGGCGAGCCGGTGTTCCGGGACAGCATCGACGCCTGCGCCGCCGCGCTCGCGCCCCACACCGACTGGTCGCTGGTGGACGTCCTGCACGGCGACGCGCTCGACCGGGTCGACGTGGTGCAGCCGGCGCTGTTCGCGGTGATGGTGTCGCTGGCCGCGCTGTGGCGCTCCCACGGCGTCGAACCGGACGCGGTGGTCGGCCATTCCCAAGGCGAAATCGCCGCCGCGCACGTGGCGGGAGCATTGTCGTTGGTCGACGCGGCGCGCGTGGTGGCATTGCGCAGCCGGGCGCTCGTCTCATTGGCCGGACAGGGCGGAATGATTTCTGTCACATTACCGGTCGACGAGGCCGAGCAATTCTTGGCGCGTTGGAATGGTCAGTTGACGGTCGCGGTGGTAAATGCGCCCGATGCCGTCGTGGTGTCCGGCACGCCCGCTGCGCTGGCTGAATTGTCGGCGGCGTGCGAGGCGGCCGGCATTCGGGCGCGCGCCATTCCGGTGGATTACGCCGCCCATTCGGCGCAGGTGTCCGCCATCCGGCGACGGCTGCTGGAGGACCTCGCGGACGTGCGCCCGCGGCCGGCCGGCGTGCCGTTCTACTCGGCGGTCACCGGCGGGCCGCTCGACACCGCCGGCCTCGACGCCGACTACTGGTACCGCAACCTGCGCGAGCCGGTCCGGTTCGACCTGGCCACCGCCGCGCTGGCCGCCGACGGCCACGACGTCCTCATCGAGGTGAGCCCGCACCCCGTGCTGGCGCCGACCCTGGACGTCGCGGTGGCCACCGGCACCCTGCGCCGAGACCAGGGCGGTCGGGAGGAGTTCCTGGCCGCGTTGGGCCGGGTGTTCGTGGCGGGCGGGCACGTCGACTTCACGCCCGCGTTCCCGGCGGGTGTCGAGCCGGTCGACCTGCCCACCTACGCGTTCCAACGCCGGCCGCACTGGCTGGGCGACGTCACGCCCGAAGCGCCGGCCGGGCCGACCGCCGATCCCGCCGACCAGGTCACCGCCGCCATCGCGGCCGTCCTCGGGCACGCCGACGCCGCCGAGATCGACCCCACGCTGACGTTCAAGGACCTGGGGTTCGACTCCGTGATGGGCGTCGCGCTGCGCGACCGCATCAACAGCGCGCTCGGCCTGCGGTTGTCGTCCGGCCTGATCTACGACTACCCGACGCCCGCGGAACTGGTGGCGCACCTGGGTGACGGTGTCGTCGACGTGCCGGACCTCGTGGCGGCGGTGGACGACGACCCGATCGTCATCGTGGGGATGGGTTGCCGGTACCCCGGCGGCGTGGCGTCGCCGGAGGACCTGTGGCGCCTGGTCACCGCCGAGGTGGACGCGATCGGCGACTTCCCGGCCGACCGGGGCTGGGACCTGGGCCGGCTGCACGACCCGGAGTTGCGCAGCGGCGGCACGAGCGCCGTGGCGAAAGGCGGGTTCCTCACCGACGCGGCCGGGTTCGACGCGGGGTTCTTCGGGATCTCGCCGCGTGAGGCGTTGGCGATGGATCCGCAGCAGCGCCTGGTGCTGGAGACGGCGTGGGAGGCGTTCGAGCACGCGGGGATCGACCCGACGTCGTTGCACGGCAGCCGCACCGGCGTGTTCGCCGGCATCTGGTCCTCCGGCTACGCGGTCGGCGGGCCGGTGCCCGAAGACGTCGAGGGCTACCTGGTCACCGGCACGGCGACGAGCGTGACGTCCGGCCGCGTCGCCTACCACCTGGGTCTGCGCGGACCGGCGCTGTCGATCGACACGGCGTGCTCGTCGTCCCTGGTGGCGATCCACTTGGCGGCGCAGGCGCTGCGGTCGGGTGAGTGCGACCTGGCGCTGGCCGGTGGCGTCACGGTGATGGCGACACCGGTCATCTTCACGGAGTTCTCGCGGCAGCGCGGACTCGCGCCGGACGGTCGCAGCAAGCCCTTCGCCGCTGCTGCCGACGGCACGAGTTGGGGTGAGGGTGCGGGTCTGGTGTTGTTGGAGCGGTTGTCGGATGCGCGTCGCAACGGTCATCGGGTGTTGGCGGTGGTGGCGGGTTCGGCGGTGAACCAGGATGGGGCGTCGAACGGGTTGACTGCGCCGAACGGGCCGTCGCAGGAGCGGGTGATTCGGCAG